>CALHXW010000292.1 GCA_938040325.1 uncultured bacterium
CCCAAAACAAGCGCTATTTTCGAGCGAGACGAACGCGATGTGCTTGCCAGCGGCGTCGGCCGAATGAAGGCCCTGCGAGCATCGTCGAGTTCGGGTGAGCGCAGCGAGCGAACCGACGCCGCTGGCGAGGGCATCGCGGAAGTCGCAGCTGGAAAGAGCGCTTGTTTTGGGGCTAGCTCTTCTTGGCTGCAGTCTTCTTCGCCGCTGGCTTCTTCGCGGCTGCTTTCTTTGCAGCTGGCTTCTTCGCGGCGGCGGTCTTCTTCGCGGCCGTCGTCTTGCGGGCCGTCGACCGCTTTGCGGCGGGCTTGCTGGCCGCGGCCGTGCTGCGCTTTGCGGCTGGCTTCTTGGCGGCCGCCTTCTTCGCCGGGGCCTTCTTCGCAGCGGCCTTCTTGGCAGGCGCCTTCTTCGCGACGGGCTTTTTGGCGGCGGCGGCCTTGACCGGAGCAGCCTTCTTGGGCGCCGCGGCGGCCTTCACTTTAGCCTCTGCCTCGTCGGCGCGGCGGCGCTGTTGGCCCAGCTCGTGCTCGAGCGATGCCACCTGGTTCTCAAGCTCGCGAATGAGTCGCTTCAGCTGCCGGACCTCGCCCTTGGTGGCGAGGTGGAACCGATGCGCCACAGCGGCCACCTGGTCATCGACTGCGTCTTGGAGGTCGCTGCGAAGGTTGACCACCTTCGAGACCACGTCCTGGATGACAGGGTTGCCAGTTCCGAGCAGTTCCTGAGCTTTCTCTAGCAGCATCGCAAGCACCTTCTATCCTCCAGAGGGGCCGGTCTGGGCCGGCGGGTCGGGCGGCGCGGACTATGGTGAGTCACTCACGCCGTGTCAACGTTCGGTCGCGCAGGTACGCCGCGGGCTGTTATTGGCGTGCTACACCTGACGATCCTGCCGCCCCCACGAGGGCTCTTGCCCCTCCGCCGGGCGCGATCCCCTGTCTAAGCCCTGATTCGCTCCGACGAACATCGAGGATCGAGGCTTGCTTGGTCAGCACTCAAGCGCATAGGTTACGGCTCTGTTGAGCAACGGACCGCACACGCGGCATCCGGCCACCTGAGAGAGACCAACGATGTCCGACAAGCGCGCGCAATCAAAACCCAGCATCGCCTACCCCATCATCATCCTCGTGATCATTGCGGGTGGCGTGTTCATGGTGATGCGTTCGAGCTTTACCGGTGGCCAGTGGGCGATCAGCCTCGACGCCATCGCAGCCGAGCCAGTGCGCTATGAGGGCAAAGAGGTCCGCCTCGTCGGCCACATCAAACATGGCTCGTCGGCACTTGCGACGAGCAACGGAAAGCCTGAGACACGGTTTGCGATCGTTGACTCTGCTGGCAACGAGCTGAAGATTCGCTACCCACGCACGCCGCCCGACGCGTTCAAGGAAGGGCGCGAGTGTGTGGTCGAGGGTCGCCTCGCTGCAGACGGGGTGCTCGACTGCAAGAAGCTCACGGTGAAGTGCCCGTCGAAGTACCAGACTGAAGACGAAGGCCAACAAGAGAACCCAGAGTACTACCAGCAAAAGTACTCCTCGCCTCAGCGACCCAACTCCTGAATAACGCTTCCGGCAACGTTACTGGCACCACTTCCGGGCCGGTCTCACGCGACCAGCTCGCATAGGAATCCATGCAGGACTTCGGACAGTTCCTCCTTGTCGTGACCTTCTTCGTGACGCTGGCGACCGCCGTGACGGCCGTCGCTGGAGCGCTCACAAGGAACGTCGCCCTGATGCGTGGCGCACGGTGGGGCCTCTACGGGTCCACGGTCCTCGCCTGTGCCATGGCGATCGTGCTGACGCACGGTTTTCTAACTCACGACTTCGGCAACAAATACATCGCGACATATTCCGACCGGGACATGCCGACGATCTACCTGCTTGCGGCCTTCTGGGGCGGTGAGAAAGGCGCCCTGCTCTTCTGGGTCACGTCCCTGGCGGTCTTCTCGTCCATCGCAGTCTACACGAAGCGCGAGCGCTCCATCGTCTACCTCTCGTGGGTCGTGGGCGTGCTGTCTCTCGCGATACTCTTCTTCCTCGTGCTGATGGTCTTCGAGACGAGCCCCTTCGAGACCTACATGACGGGGACTGGCCCCGACGAGGGCAAGGGGCTCAACCCGCTGCTGCAGAACCCAGTGATGGCCTTTCACCCGCCCGCACTGCTGACCGGCTACATCCTGTTTACGATCCCCTTCGCGTTCGGGATGGCAGCGCTCATCACCGGCAAGCTCGACGAGCAGTGGATCGCCGACACGCGCCGCTGGACCATCGTCTCCTGGACGTTTCTGACCGTCGGGCTGCTGCTTGGCTGTCGCTGGGCCTACATGGAGATCGGCTGGGGCTTCTGGTGGATGTGGGACCCGGTTGAAAACGCTGGTCTCGTCCCCTGGTTTACGTCCACGGCGTTTTTGCACTCGGTCATGATCCAGGAGCGTCGCGGGATGCTCAAGCGCTGGAACGTCGTCCTGCTGACGCTGACGTTCTTGCTGACGATCTTCGGCACGTTCTTGACCCGCAGCCAGCTCATCGTCTCGATCCACGCCTTCGCCGACAGCCAGCTACCGAACTACTTCTTCGGCTACCTAGTCGCGATCTTCCTCTTTGCGACTGGCCTCATCACGTGGCGCTGGAGAGCGCTGCGATCTGAAGCCAACATCGAGTCTGCCCTCAGCCGTGAGAGCGCGTTCGTCCTCAACAACGTTGTGCTGGTGTTCTGCGCCTTCGTGACGCTGTGGGGGACCCTGATGGGTAAGATCACAGAGTCGGAAGCCGTCCGAGGCGTGCTCGGGCTCGATGATCCGCAGGTCTGGGACGAAGCGAAGTTCAATGAGATCTTCGCCCCGACTGGCGTGGTCCTGCTCTTTCTCATGGGCGTCGGGCCACTGATCTCGTGGCGGCGCGCCACGGCCAAGAACTTCAAGCGGAACTTCGTCAAGCCGCTAGCCTGGACGGCCGTCTTCACCACCGTGCTCACGGTGGGCGTCGCCTGGTCCGAGATCAGCCAGCTTCAGGCTGCCTACCAGATCGGGTTCGGCGAAGCATACAGCCGGCTCATGGGTGGCCTTGGCGTCGCGGAGTACCTGAGCTTCGTCGTCTACTTCCTGTCGATCTTCGTGTTGCTGAGCGTGTGGCGTGAGTTCCGGCTGGGCGCCAAGATCCGCACGAAGAAGTACGGCGGCACCATGCTCAGCAGCATGGTGGCGATGTCGGCGAAGAACCCACGGCGCTATGGCGGCTACCTCGTGCACGTCGGCATGGTGTTCCTGTTCATCGCGTTCACTGGCAAGGTCTTTAAGGTCGAAGAGCCCGAGCGCCTCATGGGTGAGGGTGACCGTCACGCCATCGCTGACTACGTCATCACCTACACCGGGCGCGAGCGCTTCTGGTCTGACGAAGAGGGCTGCGCCGTGACCAAGGCGACAATGGTCGTCATCCCCAAGAAAAACACGGTCGCAACCGCCGAGGTCGACCTCGCTGCCGGCTGGATCGAGAGCCTCCAGCTCGGCAAGAGCATGGCGTCCACCGCCATGGACAGCCCCAAGATCAACGTGAAGTTCGAGTCGGAGCAGGCGCGACACGAGGTCTTGGCGCGCTTCTACCTGGCACGCGGCTTCCAGCGCGACTTCTTGGCGGTCGACGCCAACCCGCAGCAGCGCCGCATGACGTTCACGATCGCCGACGCGAAGCTCCTACGCGTCATGCCAATGTCCGCGGTCGAGACGATCCGAACGGCGCGCGAGCGCATCAGCGCCGCCGACCTCGGCGCGACCGTCAGCAGCCAACCGGGCTCACCACGGATCGACCTAACGTTTGCCGATCAGGCCGCCTACGACCGCTTTGACGAGCTCATCACGGGGAGCGAGGTGCCGGCGGGCATCATGGCCGTGGTCGAAGACAGCGAAGGCGGCGGCGTCGACATCGTTGCGGCCGCCACGGGCGTTCACCTCTACCCAGAGACACGCTTTTATCCAAAGCACCGACAGTCAACGACCGAGGTCTCGATCTCAGGCGCCGCGTTCATGGAAGACGTCTACATCTCGATGCAGCCGACGATGGGCCAGCCGTTCGTCAAGCTCTACATGGTGGTCTTCCCGCTCGTGAACTTCCTGTGGATCGGTGGGCTTCTGCTGCTCTTTGGCGCCGTCATCTGCCTCATCCCGCGCTGGCTGGGTCAGACGCTCGTGGCCATGACGCGCCCCGTGCGCAAGCCAGTGGCCGCGACCGCAGCGCTCTTCACCCTCGGAGCCGTCTTGCCCTGCGGAGGCGCCCAGGCAGCCCGCGGGCCTGTGCAGCCCCAAGGGATGACGGCGCCAGCGGACGGCGACGCGATGGCCGACCTCCTGACGGTTCTGCGCTGCGCCTGCGGGACAGGTGACTCGGTCGAGATCCAGCCCTACAGCCTCGCGGACGCACGGTGCGAGTGTGCGCGTCGCGGGACCGACATGGCCGTCATCAACGATCTGCTTGCGATCCACTCACCGGAAGACCAAGCGAGCGGTAAGGCGAAGCTCGCCGTTCTCTACGGGCTGGTCGAGATCGACCAGCGCTGGGACGGCCGCTTGATCTACGACGAGACCGTCTACGAGCAGGTCAAGTCCACGACCCTCAACACCTGCGAGGGCGAGCGGGGAATGACGCTGTCTCAGAGCAAGATGAGCTGCTCGGTGCGGAGCTTGTGGATGCCACGGTTTCGCGCGTTGCTTGCGTCGGGTGCGACCCCGGACCACATCCACACCTACTACGTCGCGGAGAACAACCGGACTCAGAAGCCATCGACACCGTGGACTGAGCGAGACCTCCACACCAGCGAGGAGCGAGCAGCGAAGTTCGGCGTGCCGGCCGTGGTGCTCGCCTCTGTTGGGGCTCTGTTGATTCTGCTCTTTGTCGCCTCGAAAGCGAAACGGAAAGCGATGCGGGAGCTTCAGACGCGCGAGGTCGTGGGCGGCAGCGGAGCCGCCCTCAGCGCCGAGCAGCGTCTGCTGCTGGAAGATGAGATGGACGCCTACGACAGCTGACGGCGCCGGACCGACGCTCGGCAGCTCGCTAGACGCCGTTGCGGCCCGAACCAACGCGGCCATAGACAGCTCAAACCCACCATGCCATGAGGTTTGTCGTGGACACCCCAACGCTCCTGTTGACGCCGCTCTTGGCACTCGCACTCATCGCTGCAGTCATGCTGCTCAGCCGCATGGCCGAGTCTTGGCAGCGGAGTCGTTCGTCCAGCCGCGCCAGCGCCGAAGACCGCGATCTCATCGCCCTGCAGGACGAGAAGCAGCGCTTGCTGTTGACGCTTCGCGATCTCGAGCACGAGCACGCCATGGGTAAAGTCAGCGACGAAGACTTCGCCGGACTCAAGGCGTACTTCGAGCGCGAGGCGCTGCGGGTCATCGACCGCATCGACTCTCACCAAGGCTCTGGTGTTGGCGCAAAGCCAACCACTGGCCCAGCGACCGAGGCGAGCTCATGAGCGTCCAACGAAGCGGACAGGTCGCTCTCATCGGCTGCATCGCTGGCTTCGCGCTGCTGTGCGGCAGCGTCAGCTCTGTCGACGCGAGCGATGGAAGCCCTGGAGAACAGCCAAGCGCCGCTCCCTCCGGCGAGGCGCCAGGAGACGTCAAAGCGCCCGACCCAAAGGCGACGCCGCCTGCGACGCCCGCGCCTGCTGCTGCTGCTGGTGCGCCAACGGTAGAGCCCGCGGCCGAAGCGGACGCGACCGCGGACACGAAGGACGACACAGCCCCCGCCGCCAAGGCCAAGACGCCCGAAGCCGCCGCGGACGCGCCCGCCGACACGAAGGACGACACAGCCCCCGCCGCCAAGGCCAAAGCGCCTAAGGCCGCCGCGGCCGGAGCGGACGCGACCGCTGAGACAGCCCCCGCCGCCAAGGCCAAGACGCCCGCGGCTACCGCGCCGTCGACCAAGCGCGCGCTGCCCAGCGGTCATCCGCCGATGGGAGGCCTTCCGCCCGGTCACCCGACCACCAAGCGGCCAACCCATCACCATGGCCGCCGCGAGGCGAGCGTGGTCGTCAGCCACGTGTCTCCGACGGGCGTGGTCGCGAGCGCGGGCGGAACCGCGCTGACCCTCGAGCTGCGGCGCGCACCCGACCGACCGATGGCCCGCCCTGAGCCGGAGCTGGTCGCAGGCTGGACGGCGACGACCAACGCGAATGGCCGCGCGAGCTTTGACATGGCCGGCGCCGGACCGACCGACGAAGCGGCGATCTACGCGACTTACCAAGGGGTTCGCTACGATGCGCCTCGCTTCGAGGCGGGTCGCCCCGTCGAGATTCGGGTCTATGAGCGCACAGTCGAGCGCGAGGCCCTGACGCTGTCGTATCAAGCAGAGGTCTCGTTCGGGGAAGGCGCGATGATGGTCAACAGCGTCATTCGTCTCGAAAACAATAGCCTCACGACCATCGACACCGATGTCGCCACCGCTCTGCGCCTGCCCATGCTCGCTCCAAGTGCGTTCGGGCTGCCTTTGATGCATGGGCTCTTGCCGCCTGCACCGGACTCCAACCACTTCCGGATCGAGCTCGAAGTTCCGCTGGGCCGGGTCGCTGTTGAGCGTGGAGCGCCCTACTTCCGCGGACCGATCTTGCCTGGCAAAGGGCAGATCATCCGGATTCGCTATAGCATTCCCTACGTGGAGTCGCCCAAGCACGCGCTGGCGCTGGTCTCGGACCACAAGCTTGCCTCGGTCGTGGTCGCAGGACGCTACCCGACGGCCATCGCGCCGCGCTTCCGGCCGCGCAGACCGGCCACGCCGCTGCGACGTCAGCTGAGCGAGGGCTGGGAGGTCTACTGGACCATCGATGAGCCGCTTAAGGCGGGTGACCCGCTCTTCATCGACATCGAAAGCGCACCGGAGCGAAACTCGCTCTACCACCCGCTTGCCATCGCGGGAGCGATCATCGGGCTTCTCTGCTTCTTCTTGGTGCTCGCGACAACGCGTCGGCAGGCGCCGGTGCAGGTCGCCGACGTTGGGTAGCGAGCCTGACGCGGTCGCGATTCGCTGTGATGACGTATCGAGGCGCTATGGACGGCGCTGGGTCGTGCGCCACGTGAGCCTGACCTTTGAGGCTGGAACCACGACCGCGCTCGTCGGCCACAACGGCGCCGGTAAGTCGACGTTGCTGGCGATGATGGCTGGCAAGCTTCGCCCCGACGACGGGGAGATCACCGTGCTTGGACGGTCGCTCAGTGCAGGGCTGAGCGCGAGCACGCGTCGCGCTCTCGGCCTGCTGCTGCACGAACCATGGGTCTACCCAGAGCTGACAGGGACGGAAAACCTCGCGTTCTTTGCGGGGCTCTATGGCCGCACCAGGCAGACAGACATCGCGGCGACCATGGCGAGCGTTGGGTTGGACCTGGCGGCCGGTCGCCGTGCGCGCACGTACTCACGTGGCATGACGCAGCGCCTTGCACTCGCACGACTGATGGTCCAGGACGCCCAGATCTGGCTGCTGGACGAGCCGATGACTGGACTGGACGCCAGCGGTCGCGAGCTTGTCGTCGAGCGGCTACAAGCGGCACGCGCCGCAGGGCGCTGCGTGGTCGTCGTGACGCACGCGCCGAACCTTCTCGAGTCTGCCCTCGACCGTGTCATCACCCTCGACTCCGGCAAGGTCGTGAGATGAAGGGTGTGCTCACGACCATGTGGCTCGTCCTCAAGAAGGACCTGCTGATCGAGCTGCGAACACGCGAGGTCTTGGCGACCATGGGGCTCTTCGCCCTTCTCGTGGTCGTCATCTTCGCGTTCGCGTTCAACCTCGACCAAGACACCACCCAAGAGGTCGCACCAGGGGTGCTCTGGGTGACGCTGCTCTTCTCTGGCAACCTCGGGATCGCGCGAGTCTTTGATGGCGAGCGTGACAACGACTGCATGCGTGCGTTGCTCTCCGCGCCCGCCGGCCCGGTGGCCATCTACTGGGCCAAGACCTTCGGGGTCTTCATCTTCCTTGTGCTGATGCAGGTGCTGATCGTGCCGCTGACGCTGCTCTTCGTCGGCGTGGAGGTCCCCAGCGAAGGCGTCGGTCTGCTCATCGCCGCACTGCTGCTCGGGTCGCTCGGCTACGCGCTGATTGGCACGCTCTTCGGCGCGATGCTCGCAAACGCCCGCTTGCGCGAAGTCCTTGTCCCGCTTGTCGTCTACCCGGTCGTTGTGCCGGTGCTCATCGCCGGCGTGAAGCTCACATGGGTCGCGCTCGGTGTCGGCCCCCCAGAGGCTGCATCGGACTGGCTGGGCGTCATGGCAGGCTTCTGCATGATCTTCGCCGCGGTCCCACCTTGGGTCTTCGCGCGCGTGATGGTTGACTAGCAGCGTTCGGGGAAATGCGGTTTTCGGGACGAAGTGAGGCGTGCCGCTGGGGCAGCGAACGAGAGGAAACCTCAGCGCGGGTTGCAGGGGCGCAG
>CALHXW010000293.1 GCA_938040325.1 uncultured bacterium
CCGCCGGTGTTCGTTGGGGTCAGTGCCGCCCTTGAAGAGCCGCCGGAAGAGTCCAGTGCGCTGCTTGCAGGTGACCAGCCAGCTGCCTTGCTCGCTATCGTCGACGACGAGCTCCACGTCGTAGCGCCGCTTTCCCTCACGAGCACGAGCGTCGAACGCATGTCCGTAGGGGGTCGTCCACTGGTAGTCGACCGCCCAACCGCGCGCCTCGAGTCCTTCCTTGAGTGCCGTTGTCAGTGCTGTACCCAAGGGCACGGGCTCGACCTCGTCGGGCTCGTCGGGCTCGTCGGTGTGCTCAACGGCAGGCGAGCCGTCATCGGCGCCGGCGGCTTCGACGTCGAGCGCGACGAACTCCGGTGCCACAAAGCTGACAAGGGTCATGGGGTCAGACACACGCTGCTCCTAGTTGAGGGTTCACTCTGGGGTGATGGTGGTGCATCGAGTCCAGGAGGTCGAGGGCGTGCCGGGCGATCGGCATGTCAACCACATGGTGAGCACCGCTCAGTCGACACGAACGGCCTTGTGAACGGTCAAGCCGCCAGCGGTCGTCGGCTGGATGGTCTCGCTCGGCCTGGCAGCCTGCGCCGCAGGCCCTGGCGGCCAGTCTCTTTGCGCACGAAACCCGGCCGCGCTCGACGACTGGTTAGCCACAACCCGGTACTGGCCGGCAAGCGGTTTGACCTGCCATACGAGGCGCTGGACGCCGCTGGCTCCTGGAGCCAGGGTGCGTGACTGGCGTCCACTCAGCAGCGCCCCTGGGGAGGGCTCAGTCAGCGCGACGGTCAGTGGCGTGCTGAGCTCCGTCGCGATGGTGATGGTGGCCGTGAGTTCGGTCAGGGTCCTGTCTCCCGTAGCGCTCAGCGTCATCGACCATGGAAGCTCTGCTGGCCCAGCGCGATGGAGTGCAGGGTCCGCGTGACCGTCGTGATGCTGCTGCGTGGCGCTAGTAGGCGCCGGTGACTCCGAGCGATCGGAGGCACACGCAACGTGCATGCACGTTGCTGTGGCTAGACCCAAAACAAGCGCTATTTTCGAGCGAGACGAACGCGATGTGCTTGCCAGCGGTGTCGGCCGAATGAAGGCCCTGCGAGCATCGTCGAGTTCGGGTGAGCGTAGCGAGCGCGCCGCTGGCGAGTGCATCGCGGAAGTCGCAGCCGGAAAGAGCGCTTGTTTTGGGGCTAGGCAGACTACGATTGTCAGAGGTCGCATGCCGATAGGCTACCAGAGCAACCCTGTCGGCGACACCGTCGACTTCCGCCGGTCAGCCGTCACTGGGCTCGCTGTAGCGCGTAGATCTGCACCGAGTTGACTTGAGGCATCAGATCCACGGACACATCGGCGGTGGTTCCGGTCACGGGGTCGACCGCCACGCGGATCCGCTGCCGCCGGAAGCGCCCGTGGTGAGCGCTCGGTTCGTCGGGGCCGACCTGAAGCCGATGTCGGCCGTCGCTGACTCGCAGGATCATCGGCGTGACGCCAATCACGGCGCCATCGCGCCACAGTCGCTGGCCGGTCGGCTCGGACTCGATCGTTAGCGTGCTCGTCTGGACCTCGTCGGAGGGACCTGCCCCGACGCGTGCCCGGTCGACCAAGAGCTGCCGGTCCTGGGCAGGCGGTGCCTGGTCGGCTCCGTCTTGCGTGATGATCCACCCCACTGCAAAGAGGAGCACCACCGCCAGCGGCAGCACCAGGAACTCACCGACGCTTGTGTCCGACGAGCGGCTGGGCCACGTCCAGCGACGCGCAGCGCGCTTCGGGGGCTCCAACGCGAGGTCACGTGAGAGCTGCTTGAGCACGTCGATCAGGCCGTCGACGCCCTCAAACGGCGTGCCCGACAGCCCGATACTTCGCTCCACAATGCGGTCAAGGGCCTCCGGCACGTCGGTCCGTTGGGCGCTTGCTCTCCGGTAGGAGCCGAAGGGACCTGCGACCTTGGCGCCGGTCAGGAGCTGAAAGAGCAATCCGCCAAGTCCGGAGACGTAGTTGGGTGACCCCAGGTCTCGCGGCTGGAGCTGCAGACCGATGACCTTGACGCTCTCGGGCTGGTTGAGGGCCTTGACGGTGATCGTGTCGGCGCTGAGGTGCGGATGTGCAAAACCCTTGTCGCTGGCGTAGCGGAGGGCTTGCGCGACCCGCAGCGTCATCAGCGTGGCGTCTCGGACAGAGGCCACTGTGCTCGGTGAGAGCAAGGTCGACACCGGTGAGGCATCCGTGCCGCGGAAGACGGCATAGACCGCATCATCGTCAAAGACGAAGTCGGTGCAGCGGTCGATGTGTGCGTGGTCGAGCCGTTGATGAGCGTCTGCCAATGAGGTTGCCGCAGACTCGCCGATCGCCGGGCAGCTATAGAGCCTGACCTGCTCGGCCGTGACCGTGTCCGTCGCCACTGCCCACACGTGTCCGTTGTCGAAGTCCACCGGCGTGGTCTCGACTTGGTAGCGAGCGAGCAGCGTGTGTCGGACCTGCATGACGTCAGGTACCCCTTAGACCAAAACTGACACGCATCGGCGCGGGCCAGTTAAACAGACGGTAAAGGTATCCGGACCGCAAGTCACGGCAAGGATTTAGCGCGCGTCGACAAAACGCAACCGACGCCCCGAACCTTCCCCTGGGTAGACCCGTCGGTTCGCGCCTGGAGCCGCGTAACCATTGAGAAATAATCGACGTGATGTGGTCGACCGGTTGGGCCCGCTGCCGTGCAGTGTGTAAGGCCCGAGCAACATAACGTCACCGGGCTGGAGCGTCAGGGTGACCGCGTCGCCGGGATCGAAGAGTCCCACCGGCAACAAGTGACCGTCGGAGGCATCGGTTGGGACATGACCGAGCTGTCCGGTGCCTGGGATCACCTTGAGCGCGCCATTGCCTGGGTGCATCGGGTCGATGGCTGTGATCGTCTCCACAAAGCTGCCCAGCCCGTTGACGTCGGTCCAGACGGGCGTTCCGTAGCGCCGGTGGCGGCTGTCCTGGTGCCATCCGAATGCGACCTCGTCGTTGGGCTCCTTGAAGTGAGCTTGGTTGATCAGCTGATCCATCTCCTCGTCACCCAGCAGTGGTGCTGCAAGCGCGAGCAGCCGCGGGTCGGCCCCGATCGTGAGCAGCTCGTCGACGGCCGCCCCACACCAGACAACGCGGTGAATCTGGGTCCGGTCAGGATGTTGCGTCAGCACGAACTGTGCACCCTCATGCATGGGCTTGCCGCTTGGTAGCGTCTTGGCCATCCGGGCGAGTTCATCGAAAGCCGCCGCCATCCGCGCGACGTCGTCGGGGCCAAAAACCGAGCGAACAACCAGGTAGCCATCCTGGTGAAAGCGGTCACAGTCTTCGTTGGTGAGCTCGACAGGCATGGCTCGACTCTTGCCGGCCGGCGAGGTCTACGCAAGTTTGTTGGTGGCTGCGCTGAGCTTGAAGGAGGCTCAACGCGGTTCCCGTGCGGTGATCCTGTCGAAGCCGCGACGGGTTGTGCCGCGGGCGCTCAAGGCGATCGAGGGAGTCGGCACGACACCGCAAGCAGCAGAGAGGCCCTCGCTACGTCGGTAGCGAGGGCCTCTCTCAAGTCACTGGCGGGAAACGCTAGTTGTCGTGGCCGACGCGCCGTCGCAACACAAGCATCCCCATCAGCGCCAGGAGCAGCGTCACGCCCATTGGGGTGCCACCGCTGGCGCAGGGGCCGCCCTTGACGATGATGCCGTTGTCGTCGGCGCTCTGGAGGGGATCGGTTCCCAGCACGAGCACCTCTTCGCCGTCATCAACGCCACCGAGGTCGGTGTCGGGGTTGTTCGGGTCGGTCTCATCCGGGTCGACAATGCCGTCCTGGTCGAGGTCCTCGCCCGGGTCGCAGATCCCGGCCACCCCGATGGCGCCGTCGCAGAGCCCGTCGCCGTCCGTGTCGGGGTTGAGCGGATCCGTCGGGTCGCCGTCGCCCAGCTCGATCGCGTTCGGGATGCCGTCGCCGTCAGCGTCCTCGTCCGCGCACGTGCCGTTGTCGCAGAGCGCCGTCGCACAGTCCGAGTTGGCCGTGCAGGCATCGCCAGCCGGGCACGCGTCGCACTCGCTCCCGCCGCAGTCGACGTCGGTCTCCTCGCCGCCGATCACGCCGTCGGTGCAGCCGCCAGCCGGGGCGCAGGCACCCGCCTCGCAGAGCTCGCTCAAGCAGTCGGTGTTCTCGCTGCAGGCTTGTCCAACCGCGCACGCCGGGCAGTCGCTCCCGCCGCAGTCGATGTCGGTCTCAGAGCCGTTGAGCACGTCGTCCTCGCAGCTGGGTGCCGCGCACACGCCCTCGTCGCAGAGCTCGCTCAAGCAGTCGGTTCCCACCGAGCAGCTCTCGCCGATATCGCATCCTGGGCAGTCTGCACCACCGCAGTCCACGTCTGTCTCCGTGCCGCCCATGACGCCATCGCTGCACGAGCCGGCCGCACAGAGGTTGTCATCGCCGCACGTTGCGCCCTCGACGCAGTCGCTGTCGATGAGGCAGCCGTCGGCGACCGGGCATGGCGGGCAGGTCGAGCCTGCGTCTCCACCGCCACAGTCCACGTCGGTCTCGCTGCCGTTCTGCGCACCATCATCGCAGGCCGCTGGCGTGCACGTTCCGTCGTCACCGCACACACCGCTGAGGCAATCGCTACCCAGCGAGCACCCTTGACCGTCTTGGCAGGCCGGGCAGTCATCGCCGCCGCAGTCCACGTCAGTCTCGGTGCCGTTCTGCACGGCGTCTTCGCAGCTCGCCGGCGTGCAGAGGCCGTCATCGCCACAGACGCCGCTGAGGCAGTCGCTGCCGAGCGCGCACATCTCGCCATCCGCGCAACCTGGGCAGTCACCACCGCCGCAGTCAACATCGGTCTCGGTCCCGTTCATGGTCGCGTCGACGCACCCCGCGGGTACGCACGTCCCCTCGGTCGGGTCAGCCGCGCCGGAGCAGAAGCTGCTGATGCAGTCCTCGGCGACCAGGCAGTTCTCCCCGTCGTCACAGGCAGGGCAGTCCGGACCGCCACAGTCCACGTCGGTCTCGTTGCCGTTGTCGACCCCATCATCGCAGGTCGGTGCGGCGCAAACGAACGCATCGCAAACCATCGACTCGCAGTCGCTTGCCAACATGCACGTCTCGCCGGTCTCGCACGCCGGGCAGTCGAGGCCACCACAGTCTACGTCGGTCTCGTTGCCGTTGGTCGCGCCATCGTCGCAGGTCGGGGCCAGGCAGAGCCCATCCGGACAGAAGCCGCTCACGCAGTCGTCGCCAACCACGCACATCTCGCCGCTGTCGCAGCCGGGGCAGTCCCCGCCACAGTCGACGTCGGTCTCCGTGCCGTTCTGCACGCCGTCGGTGCACGACGCCGGCTGGCACGTGTTGTCGCCGCCACAGACCTGGCTGATGCAGTCGGTGCCAAGCACGCAGCTCTCGCCGTCGGGGCAGTCGGGGCAGTCACCGCCGCAGTCCACGTCGGTCTCCGTGCCGTTCATGACGCCATCGCTGCAGCCCGGCGCGGTGCACACGCCAGCGTCGCACTGAGCGCTCACGCAGTCGCTGCCATCAGCACACATCTCGCCGATGTCGCAGCCGGGGCAGACGCCACCGCAGTCGACGTCGGTCTCGTCGCCATTCTGGATGCCGTCGGTGCAGGTCGGCGCGTCGCACGTTCCGCCGGTGCAGATCTGGCTCGTGCAGTCCGTGCCAGCGTCACACATCTCGCCGGTGTCGCAGTCAGGGCAGTCGGGTCCACCGCAGTCGACGTCGGTCTCTAGACCGTTGAGCAGCCCATCGGTGCAGTCGGCCGCCTGGCAGGTACCGTTGTCGCAGATGTTGGTCGTGCAGTCCGCACCGGTGTTGCACATCTCGGTCGGGTCGCAGGGCGGGCAGCTGCCGCCGCAGTCGATGTCGGTCTCGTCGCCATTCATCAGACCGTCAGTGCAGCTCGGGGGCTGACAGATGCCGCCGGCACAGACACCGCTCTGGCAGTCGCTGCCGTCGTTACACATCTCGCCGTCGGGGCAGTCGGGACAGTCGGCACCGCCGCAGTCGACGTCGGTCTCGCTGCCGTTGATGACGCCATCGGTGCAGCTGGGCGCCTGACAGGTACCGTCGAAGCCGCACACCATGCTGAGGCAGTCGCTGCCGAGGGTGCAGTCCTCACCGGTGTCGCAGCCCGGGCAGTCCGCACCGCCACAGTCGACGTCGGTCTCGTTGCCGTTGTCAACCAGGTCATTGCAGCCGGGGCTCACGCAGATGCCAGAGTCGTTGCAGACGTTGCTGACGCAGTCGCTGGCCATGTCGCACATCTCGCCGTCGTCGCAAGCCGGGCAGTCGGGTCCGCCGCAATCAACATCGGTCTCGCTGCCGTTTTGCACGCTGTCGGTGCAGGTAGGCGCCTGACACGTGTCATCGTCGCCGCAGCTCATGCTCTCGCAGTCGGCTGGAACGAGGCAGTCCTCGCCCACGTCGCAGGCTGGGCAGTCCGCGCCGCCGCAGTCGATGTCCGTCTCGGTGCCGTTCTGGATCGTGTCGGTGCAGGTCGGTGCCTGGCACGTGTTGTCGTCGCCGCAGACCATGCTCACGCAGTCGGCAGCCACGACGCAGTCCTCGCCGTCGTCGCACGCCGGGCAGTCCGGTCCGCCGCAGTCGATGTCGGTCTCGTTGCCATTGAGCACGAGGTCGTCGCAGGTCGGGTCCTGGCAGGTGCCGTCGTCGCCGCACACGCCGGACTCGCAGTCGCTGTTGGCCTCGCACTCTTCGCCGGTCTCGCAGAGGTCGGTGCAGTCACCGCCGCACTCGCCGGGGCCGTAGGTGCAGCACTCGGTTGCGCAGATCGTGGCGTCCTCGAGCCCGTTGTCGAGCACCACCGAGTTGCCGTTTGCGTCCACAGCCGCCCAGCCGTCGATGCCTGTGGTCGCAACAGCGCTCGCTGTCACGCAAGCGTTGGCGCCGAGGTGCTTGATCGCGAAGCCGTCCGTGCAGCAAGTCGCCCAACCCCACGATGCCTGCTGCATTGCGTTGAGAACGCCCTCGCCGGCGTCGTCTTGGACTGCTGAGACGCCGTTTTCCAAGCCGGTGAACCCAATCGTCGCGCTTCCGCCGGTCGCATCGTTGGGGGTGTCCCAGATCAGCACGTAGCTCACGTCGCCGGCCGGCGACTCATGCAGGAAGAAGACGCCGTGGTCGGTGACCTCATATCCCGTTGTCGCTGACGCATTGTTGGTGATGTCGTAGTCGTAGAAGGTCTCGATGTCGTTGCCGTCCATGACGGGCACGGTCGGGAAGGACTGCCCGCCCTGGCTGACCACATAGTCGCAGTCGACCTTTCGGCAGGTGCCATTGACGCAGGCGCCGCTGAAGCAGTCGGTGTCGGCGGTGCAGGTGTTGCCGCTGCTGCACAGATCTTCGCAGGGGCCGGCGCAGTCGACATCGGCTTCGCCCTGGTTCTGGATGCCGTCGGTGCAGGTCGGGCAGGCATCGCAGGTCGCGCCGCCGCAGTCGACACCGGTCTCGTCACCGTTTTGCACGCCGTCACCGCAGGTCGGTTCTGCGCATGTTCCGTCGGCGCCGCAGACGCCCGAGTCACAGTCGGTGTCCGCCTCGCACTCTTCGCCAGGGGTGCAGAGGTCGTCGGTGCAGGTACCGCCGCACTCGCCGGGGCCGTAGGTGCAGCAGTTGCTGGCGCACACCTCGATCGGCGTCTCAATGTCTTCAAGCGGGGTGCTGGTGAGGTCGCCGTTGACCGCGGCAAAGCCGGTGACGCCTGCGGAGGTGCCGGGGTCCAGCTGGACACAGAAGTCTGCGCCGAGGTTACTGAACGCCACACCGTCGGTGCAGCAACCAGACCACACGCGGCTGAACTGGCCGGTGGATGGAACCCACGTCTCCGCCTCGTCTTCGACGCTGGCGAACCCGGCGCCTAGGCCGGTGATGACCATCTGGATGCTGCCGCCGGTGGCATCGCTCACCTCATTGAAGGTCATGATCAGCGAGAAGTCGCCGTCGGGACCGACGTGAATCGCCAGCATGCCCATGTCGAACATCTCAAAGCCCATGCCGCCGCTGGATCCCGCTCGGCCGCCAAAGTCGTAGTAGTCGACAACCGACATGTTGTTGTCGATCGGATCGACAGGCACGGACGTCGCGCCCTGGCTGATGGTGTAGTCGCAGGAGACGACGCGGCAGGTGCCGTTGACGCAAGCACCCGATGCACAGTCGCTGCCGTCATCGCAGGCGGTGCCCGACGGGCAGCCGATGCAGGCGCCATCGCCACAATCGATAGCGGCTTCGGTGCCGTTGAGCACGCCGTCGTCACAGGTCGGAGCCGCGCAGGTTCCAGCCGTGCACACGCCGCTGACGCAGTCGGCCGGTACCGCACATCCTTGGCCGTCGTCGCAGGCCGGGCAGCTACCGCCGCAGTCGGTGCCGGTCTCGGTTCCGTTGAGGACGCCGTCGGTGCAGGTCGGGGTGGCGCAGGTGCCGCCGCTGCAGACGCCGCTCTCACAGTCGCCAGCAACCGAGCAGTCGTCGCCATCGGGGCAGGGCGCGCAGTCGCCACCGCAGTCGATCGCGGTCTCTGTTCCGTTGAGGGCGCCGTCGGCGCAGGTGGCCGGGCGGCACTCGCCCGCCTGACAGACGTTGGTCGAGCAGTCGCTGTTGTCGCTGCATTCCTCGCCGATCTCGCAGATGACCGGGCAGTCGCCGCCGCAGCCGTCCGCGCCGGGCGTGCAGCAGAACACCGCGCAGACCTCGAACTCTGCGGTCGGGTCGGGGAGGCTGAAGCGCTTACCGGCGGCATCGACGAAGTCGAGGGCGTCGATACCAGTGATGTCTGACGCTTGGAGCTTGAAGCATGCGTTGTTGCCGAGGCCCTCCAGCGCGAGTCCGTCGGTCGCGACCGCGCCCCACGTCCAGCTGAACACGCCGCCAGGCAGGTCGTAAGAGTCCGATGTCGCGTCGTCCTGGACGGCGAGCGTGGTGCTTGCTGGCAGGCCGGATGCGGTGAGCGTGAACGCGCCGGTGGTGGTGTCGGCCTCATCGAGGACCAGCACAAGACCGACGTTGCCGGCCGGGTCGCGGTGCAGAGCGAAGCTCGCTCGCTCGCTCATGGCGATGGGGGCGTTCGACCCTTGGGGATCGCCACCGAAGTCGTAGTAGCTGGCGATCGTGCCGCCGCTCTCGATGACGCTGATGGGGTAGCTGACGTCACCCTGGGTGACGGTGAAGCCCTGAGCACCTGTCAGGCCTTCGTCGACGTCGCCTTCGCAGGTCTGGTCCACGCCGTCGCAGACCTCAGCGTCGGTGTTGCAGCAGGAGCGACAGATCACCAACGGCGCATCGGGTGCGCCCATGTCGGTGCGCGTTCCGTCGGCGTTGACCCAGTCCCAGCCGTCCACGTCCGACGTCGTGTTGGGCGTGATGACCACGCATCGCTCGGGGTCGAGGCCCTCGAACACAGCGCCGTCATTACAGCAGCCAGCCCAGTTCCAGTTCATCTCGCCCGAGACCACGTCGTAGGTGTCGCTGGTTGCGTCGTCCTGCGCTGTGATGGTGGTCGACTCGATGTTGGTGATCGTCATGTTCGTCGAGCCGCCGGTGGCGTCCGACGCGATGTCGTGGACGATCACAAGCGACACCACACCGTTGTTTTCGTGCAGCATGAACTGCGAGCGCTCGCTGACCGAGTAGGTCGTTCGCGCCGTGGTGTAGAACGCACCGCTCGCGTCCCCGGGTGCGAAGGGCTGGATTGTTGCCGACGTCGCGCCCTTCGTGACGGTCCAGTCACCGCAGGCCGCATGGGCTGTCGCGGGCATCGCCAGCCAAGAGGCACCGACCAAGAGTGCGGCGCCAGCTGCCGCTAGCAGCGCGTGTTTTGGGGCTCGCACGGAGTTCCACCGAGTAGTCATAGACGCCAGTCCTTCTCGCTTGTGAGTCAGCTAGTTGAGCGCGTGCACGAGCGCAATCTCAACGCTCCTCAGCCTATCGAAAACGCGATTCATGGTCTGGTCGGTCGGCGGCGGAGGGGAGGTCGGTAGTTGCCCAACCATCTGTTTTTAAACGGGTAGGTTGCGGTTTCAATTTGGGTGATATTTTCTGAGCGTGGCGATCGCGATCCTCATTCACCGCACCGCAACGTTACAAACGCCGAGACACGGAAGGCACAGCGCGAGCGTCTGTGGCTAAGCATTAGGGGCAGGCTCGTCGTGGGTCTCACCAGGACCAACCCTAGGGTTGTCGGGCCTAGTCGCCGCAAGGCTTGGCCGTGACGTAGCGCGCACGAGCCGCTATGCGTCCTTGAGGCCAGTGGTGGCCACCAACCCGAGAATGGAGATCGAGTGTCCGGTCCCGAGTCGCGAGAATGTCCGGTGTGCGCTCGAGTGGTCGACGGCTTGTTTTGCCCAGCCGACGGCACCCAGATGCTGATGCGCGACATCGTCGACGGCGGCGAAGCGATCGGTGTTGGCACGGTGATCGCGGGTCGCTTCCGTCTTGAGGAGGTCGTCGGCGGCGGTGGGTTCGGCATGGTCTACCGCGCAACGCAGCTCAGCGTTGACCGCCAGGTGGCCCTCAAGCTCTTCCACGACGACGTGGCGCGCGATCCGACCACCCGTCGGCGCATTCAGCGCGAAGCGAAGAGCCTAGCCAACATTAAGAGCGACCACCTGGTGTCGTTTCTCGATTTTGGTCAGACGGCGTCTGGGCGGTTCTTTATCGCCACGGAGCTGCTCGGAGGCCGAGAGCTTGCAGAGATCATCGAGCAGGAAGGTGCGATGTCGCCGCGGCGGGTGGCGCGGCTCGGCATGCAGATCTGCGATGCGCTGGTGGGCTGCCACAACGCAGGCTTCGTTCATCGCGACATCAAGCCGGAGAACGTCAAGGTCGACACCCGGCACAGCACCGGCGAGCACGCGACCGTGTTCGATCTAGGGATCGCAAAGCCCACGGGGTCCGAGTCCGGCGGCTCAGGCCTCACGCAGACCGGTATGATCATCGGCTCGCCGGCTTACATGTCGCCGGAACAGTGCAACTCACAAGCCGTGGGCCCAGCCTCCGACATTTACTCGCTCGGGGTGATGCTCTTTGAGCTCGCGACAGGCCACGTCCCCTTCGATGGCGAGACGAACGTCGACTTCATGCACGCCCACGTCAACAACCCGCCGCCGAAGCTCGAGCTTGGCGATAGCGCGGCTGGACGCGCCCTAAGCGAGGTCATTACACGGTGTCTGAGCAAGGCGCCTGTCGGTCGACCCGGCTCGGCTGGCGACCTTGGGGCGATCCTTGGGTCGATCGCATCGCTCCCGCGAGACAACGACGAGCCCGTCGTGTTCGGTGCAGCGAGCAGCGGCGCGTCTCAACGCAACCGATCGGAGACGGCCTTTGAGGCGACGCCTACCGGCTGGCAGGGCGGCCAGAGTGGCGCCTGGTACCTTGAGTCCATCGTCGGAACGCTGCCGGCAGCGCCGAAGTCGACACCAGCCACGCGATCAAGGCGACCCACGAGGACCCGCCAAGGGCTCATGGTCGGGGGTGGCGTCGCCGCGGGCTGGCTCTTGTCGGCGCTGATCGGTGGCACCAGCACGGTTGAGACCCGCCACGTGCCCAGCGCGCCCAAAGTGATCGAGCGCGTCGTCGTCCTCGAAGAGGACGAGCCCAAGCAGGCGGCAAGCGCCAGCGACGTGACCTTGTTCTACGGGCCGATCGACGACTCGGCCGTGGTCGATCCGGACCTAGCGGCCGCGTGGGAAGCTGCAGAAGCGCGCCAGCGTAGGCTGGCCCGACGACGCGCAAGGCTCCGGCGCGAGAAGGCGGAGGCGAAGAAGGCCGCCGAGAAGAAAGCGGCTGCAAAGAAGGCCGCGAAGAAGAAGGCCTCCACCAAGACGAAGACCAAGAGACGACGCAAGAGTGGAAAGTCGACCGCTCCGTAGCGAGCTAGCAGCGTTGCCGGCGCGCTTCAGGACTCTCGCAACGACAGGCAGGTGAGGCTTCCGTCGGCGAGCGCGAACTGCGACACGTCGACCTCGCGGACCTCGACCCGTAGCTCATGGAGCAGTCCGACGGTCTTCGGGAATCCGGCTGGGACCACGACGCGGTTGCCGTAGCCCACAAGATTGGCCGCGTACGCCTCAGAGATCGGCACCCGAAGCCACCGGGTCTCGGCGGGCCAACCGACGATATCCACGGCTTCTGAGCTAACGATGAGTCCTGGAATGGGGCTGCTGAGGTGACACTTGAGGTGGAGCGCCCCGCGAACGGCCGCGACGACCACATCGCGTCCATCTCGAGCCGCCCAGGCGCGAAGGGCCTCGGCCCCGCTGAGGTTGGTTCGGCTGGAGAGGCCGACGATGAAGCGGTCTGTCCCTCTGAGAACGTCGCCACCGTCGAGGGTGGCAGGTTCGGTCATACGGTCGAGAACAAAGGCGCTGGCGAGGTCGGCGGCTGCGACATCGACCTCTCGGCGCCGGCTCTTGGCTCCCGGTCGGGTCAGGAGCGCTCGCTCGCCGGCGATCACGGCCACGTCTTCGATGAAGCATGCATCCGGCATGCCGTCGCACGGCGCCAGCTCGATGACGTCGTAGCCGGCCCACGTCAGGGCGTCGCAGTACGCGCGGTGCTGCGAGCGCGCCTCGCGGAGCTCCGGCGGCGGCGCACCTGCCACTTGGCCGAGCGCATGTCTGAAGGCGCCAGATGGCGGCCGCGTCCATGCCCTCGGTCGCGTCATAGGAACATGGAGATGCCGAACTCGGGGATGAACTGACCGCAGTCTTCTTCGCAGTCGATCACGTCGTAGAGGTAGGCAGCGCCTAGCTGGAAGTTCACGCCACCACTCTTGAGCGCGATTCCAAGGCGGGCTCCGAGGAAGCCATCGTCGTCTTGGTCGTTGCCCACAAACTGGTGCAGGTAGAAGGCGCCGAAGTAGGGGTGCAGCTCGCGGGTGACGGGCACGTAGTAGCGCAGTGCCGGTCCCAGCTGAGCGATGAAGGGGTCGCTGAACGCCACAGCGGCGTCGAGGCCAGCCTCCAGGTTATCGACGAAGAAGTAGCCGAACGAGCCTTGGATCTGCAGTACGGGGCTGCCGCTAAAGCTGCCGCTAACGCCACCGCTCAGACCGACCCTCGACCGCCCTTTGTAGTACGGGGTCTTCGTCTTCTGCTTCACCGTCGGACCTGCCGCTTGGGCGGTCGGCGGCGCGCTTGGCGCGATGACGAAGATGCAGGCAAGGGCGGCGAGCCCTCGTATTGCGTGGTTTACGTGCTTGCTCATGGTCACTCCCGACATCGGGTCCGGTCGTTTACGTCACACGGGGAGAGTAAGGATCGGAGCGCCAGCGAACAATGCGCGAGGGCCGGCGCCGGACGGTGTCCGAAACCGGCCCTCCAAGTGCGGCAGGGCTAACGCCGCGTCGTTGCACGCTTGCGATGGCCCACGCTCGGGGTCGATCGCGGCGCTGATTTCATGACGCGACGCGATCGCGGCGTCGACTCAGCACCAGCAGACCCATCCCGAAGAGCCCGAAGACAACGACCAGCGCTGCGCCATTGCCGCCGCTGCAGCCTGCGCCGCCGGACACCTCGGGCCCTGAGGGAAACGGTGTGACCTCGACGGACGGATGCTTGGAGGCACTCAACCAGTCGCCACGGTTGTCTGACGTTGAGGCGAACCACCCGGGCGGAGGATTGGGCCACGTCGGGGACGTCGCGGCATCGTCGGGCTCTGCCTCGAAGCCCGACGGGAGCGAGGGTGAGCCAGGCTCTGCCATGTTCAGGATCGCGTCGACCTCGTCAGCCTGTCCGATGCCAAAGCGCACCGGCGGTCCGTCTTCATCGAGGACCTCCGCAAAGTCGAGGGCCGGCGCGCCCGGGACCGGGTCGGTCGTGCGCCGGCAGCGAGAGCTATCGCACTGGAACGTGTAGCGACTGCCGTCGGGGTACTCCACGACCTTGTAGGGCAGGCAGTCGTTGGTGTTGTACTGCCACATCTGGACCCGGTGGTCGTTGGAGATGTCGGGCAGCTCGTCGTTGAACGCGAAGAGCGGATCTTTGGTCATCTCATCGGGGTCCATCGTCGTGTAGAAGCGGGTGAGGGTCTTGCCTGGCGCGAGCAGCGCCTCCACGGCGAGCAGAGGTCGCAAGATCTCGTCATCGACGCGCGCCTTGATGACGTCCAGGTCGCCATCGATGGCGATGTCGAGGTCGTCAGCGACGCTCAGCCAGTAGCTCAGGAACCCGTAGAACTCTGCCTCGGTGGTGACGTGCGATGCGTTGTCTTCGCAGCCCGGAGCGTCGAAGAACCCAGGACCGTCAAAGCCGCCGCCGTACCAGCAGTCCCCAAAGGGGTAGCCCATGAGGCCTTCCGGCATGGGTATCTCGTCGCGCAAGATGTCTTGGAGGTGGTCCGACGAGCTCGCCGGCGACGGGATCGCCTCGAGCACGCCTGCAAGGGTCTCGGCGCTTGCAACGGCGCCTTGGACGTTGGCTTGCTGCTCACGAGGGATGAGACGCCCGCCAAAGTCCTTGGCCGGTCCCGCGAACTCGGTCACCCACGCCCGGCCAGACGCCGTGTCGATGGCTTCGTTGAGGACGTCGAAGTAGTTGCTGGCGAACGGAAAGCTGATGGCCTGCGGGTTGACGGTCGCCGCGATGTAGTTCTTGGGGACCGCACGGCCCTCGCCGATGACAAAGACCAGCATGGGCATGTTGCCGGTGGCGGCAATGCCCGTCAGTCGCAGCGGCACGCACGGGGCCTGCTCGGACATCGTCAGCGAGAGCGGCTTGAGGTCGCCGTTGCCTTTGCCGTTTTGGAGCTTCACGCCGATGAACTTGTAGCCGCGCCCAACGTAGTAGCTCAGCACGGACTGAGCGCTCGGGTCTTGGTAGTAGCCGTTGTCGTTGAGCCAGGCATAGAGGGCGTCCGACGACTCCGCATCGATCAGCTGTGCGTCGTAGGGACCGACTTCCGCTTCCTCCAGCACCGCTACAGGCGGTGAGCCTGAGTCGGCCGTGTCGGCACTCGTTGCGGCATCTGCGCCCCCGCCAGCAGCGTTCGCGAAGACCTCTTCGCACTCGCTGGTGCCGACTTCGCCTTGGTAGTCGACGGTGAACTGCGGGTTGGTCGCGCTCTGGAGCTGGTCGAAGATCAAGGTACTTGAGACCTCAACGGCCCGGTCGAGCGGCAGCGGGTTCCCAGCCGCATCGGTGGGTAGCTCGGGGATTGGCAAGAGCCACGCGAAGGTCGTGGGGTCGCCCTGGTACTGGATCTCGATGTGCATCGTGACGAGGCCGTCGTGAGGCGCGAACACGATGCGCTCGCCGGCCTGAAAGATGGGCGACTGCGTGCCGGCGTCACAAAAGAAGCCCCCGCACGCGTGCGCGTCCGAGGCGTCGAGCGTCACCAGCGGCAACGCCAGCCCGACCGTGACGAGCGCTGTGGAGAGAAGACGGATCATTGAGGTTCTCCTGAGTGTGGAACTCGAGGCGGTGGCGCCCACGAGGATCATCTGTGCGCCCAAGTTTAGCAAGTCGTGTGCCAACGTTGTCGCCAAGCGCACAGCGTGGTTGCGACAGGCCGGAGACATGCGCTGACGTCGGCAGAGCGACGACGGAAGTGGGGCAAATTGAAGCACCTGACTACTTACTAGTCGCAAAAACGGCGCTACCTTCGAGCAAAGCGAACGCCATGTCGCGAACGTCGGTGTGTCGACGCCGAGACCAGCTACTGCCTCACGCTGACGCGAGCGAGGCTCGCGGCGCGATCGCGCTGCGCCAGATCGCCTCGCTCGCGCACGGTCGCGATGAACGCGAGGGTTGGCTCGTCGTCGATGACCAGACCGGCCTGCCGCGCGTCCTCGAGCCGGGCGAGCGCAGCGTCCCAGATCCATGGGTCGCGTGTGCGCTCGACCCGGTGTGCGATACGCGGCCACAGCGCGATGAACGTCGCGAGGCTCATCGCGTCGAGACCAAGCTCCCAGTCGGCGAGCGACGCGGTAGGCTCGCTCAACAGCGTCTCGCGAATGACGCTGTCAGAGACCGAGCGGGCCGCGATCCGCATGCGCTCCCAGGCGATCTCATCGTCGGCGGTCGAAGCCCCTGGCGCTCGGTTGACGGCTGCAGCAGCAATGGCCGCAGGGGGATCGCGCGGCGCCGTCACGCTGCCATAGAGCGTGTTGTAGACGCGCTTCTCCGCGTCGAGATGGTACTCGCCGGCGGCGGGTCCGCCTGGCCGCTCGAGCAGCCCTGCTTCCACGTAGGTTCGAAGCGAAGCGCCGCGGCGGATCGGTGGCACGGAGATCCCGGCGCTCACGGCACGCTCGATGGCTGCTTGGACCTCACGCTGGCGGCGGAAGTCACGGTAGTAGTTGGCGACTTGGCCATACGCGACCCGGCTGTCGACAAGCGCACGCGGCGCGACAATGGCGCGGGAGCGTGCGAAGCGAGGCGCCCAACGCCAGACGGAGCCTCGCTCGTCGACCACGTCGATCTGGTCGGCGGCCTGCGAGATGTGGGCCCCGCGAGCGGGGACGTCGAGCTCGCCGGCGGTCTCCAGCGTGTCGATGCGGACGACCGTCAGCCCATCGGCATCCAGCACGAAGCCACGGTCACCCGCTGCGTCGACTGCAACGTCAACGGGATCGCGGTCTGCGCTCCAGCGTCGCTCGCTCAGCACGTCGCCATCGCTCGGGTCACGCGCGACCAGCACGCCGGACTCGAGGCTCAAGACGGTCCCGCTCGGTCCGATCGCTGCCGCGTCGACCTTGCGCTCCACGCGCCAGCGCTCCTTGCCATCGCACCAGAGCGCCGTCGAGAGCTGATTGCCGGACACGACGCACCAGGCCCCGTTGGCCAGCTGACCGAGGCCTACGCAGCGATCGTCGGGCTCGGCAAAGCGCTCAGGCACCGCGCGCTGAAGCTGATCGCGGGCTCCCCAGACACGCAGGACTCCGGCAAAGCAGCTCGCCACGCCGTCGGCGCCGTCCCACGCGACTCGCTCGGACTCGCCCAGCCAAGGGCGCTCCGTGAAGGCGTTGACCTGGTCTTGGGACAGCTTGCCGCGGGCGGGCGCCGTGTCGGCTCCCCAGGCGCGAACCCCGTCTCCGCCGGCGGTGACGAGCTCGCCAGACGCGCGGACGGTGAGAGCCAGGACGCGGTCGCTGTGGCCGTGAGTGGTTCGGACATCGGTGCTGCCGCTCGGGTCGACGAACGTTGTCCGGCCGTGGATGTCAGCGACAACGACCGTGCCGTGAGGGGTGATGGTCAGCGCCGTGAGACGCTGAGGCAGCGTCTGGCTGGTGATGTGTGCGTCGACTTCTGAGATTCGCCACAGGCGCCCCGTCGTGCCTACACCGCCTGCAATCCACAAGCCTCCGAACGCGTCGAAGGTCATCGCCTCCACAATGCAGTCCTGCGGCAGCTGGGCGCGCCAGGTGATGCGCCCCAGGTCCGGCGAGATGCCATGGACCGTTCCGCGCTCGTCCAGCACGGCGACGATCCGCCCGTCACTTGCTGCGGCTACCCGAAGGGGCTCGCCGCTGAGGTCTTCGAGCGGCACCCACAGCGGAGCCCGCTGACCGTCGAGGTCGAGGAGCTCAAGCTCGTCGGGATACCGGAGCAAGACCACGCTCTTGCCGCCGCGAAAGGGGGCTGCGTCTCGAATCTCGCCGTCGAGCGGGGTCATCTTCGGCGGGTAGCCCTGCCGGAGCTCGGTGATTCCTTGGTCGGTCCGGGCGACCACGTGGGCACCGCGCCACCAGAGCTCGCGGACGCCGGCGAGGGCGCGGGTCTGGAGCTCGTCGTTGTCGTCGAGGATGCGCAGCGCACCGTCTCCCCACCAGGCGAGACCGCCTGCGCCGCTTGCGACGACGCTTGCGCCGTCCACGCTCAGCTGGGTCGCAGCGGGGTACACACGTCGGTGGAGCCAGCGGAGCTCCCAGGCATCGCCGGCAGACACGTCGTTGGGCGTGAGCTCTACCGCACGGACAACGTCGCCGCGGTCAACGGCACGCGCCGCCCGTGTCACACGCTCGGCAGCGTCCGCCCGTGAGCGCCGCTCGCGGGTCGCGTCGAACGCCAGCGTGATCATCACGAGGGCGACGAGCGCCACGACCGCACCCACCGCAATCATCCAGCGATGAAGCCGCCGTGTCTGGGCAATGCGGTCACTTGCGTTCGCTTTTGTCTCTGTCGTGCTGTCCATGTCGGGTCCGTGTCGAGGCCATTCGTGATGCGCGTCCGCTCTCCCACCTCTGACACGGGATCGGGCGCCCGTCAGGATTTCCACCCGGATCGTTTAAGGGTTCGAGCACCCCGGTAGGCAGCCGCGGGGTCGGCAGGTGAGGCCCACGAGGTCCGGGGCCGTTGGTGGCCGATCACTCGCCCCCGACGCGCCCGGAGCGAGGCATGCCGGGTGTTGCCGGCTCCTGGGGTCAAAACCGCTGACATGGACCGCTCCCATCGGTACCTTGAGCGTCTGTCGCTTGGCAGACGTCAAACCTCTCCGTCCGAGGATGTGCGTGACCCCAGACCAGAATGCCGAAGCTGCGCGGTGGGCCCTCGAAGCGGGTGACTACGCATCCGCCGCGGGCCACATCGCTGCGGCCTTAGCGGCCGATCCGCGGTCCGATGGCTACATCGACCAGCTCCGGAGTCTCGCGGCCAGCACCGGCGCCGAGCGTGCGACCCGCTTGTTTCGGGACCTGAGCACGGCCGAGGGGCAGGCCTGCGTTGCGTGGCTCCAGGCCGCAAACGGCGAAGCCGACGCAGCGCTGAACTCGCTCGCCGAGGCGTCGGTCGCGGCACCGACGAGTGGCTACCTGCAGTGGCTAACGACCTGGGCGCGCGACGAAGGGTGGTCGCCGGCTTCGGCGACGGCGTTGACGGCGGTCGTGGACTCACTAAAGCCGCATCGGGAGCGCCTCGGCGCGCTGCAGATGCGGGCGGTCGCTCGTGCGGTCGAGCGACGTGCCGCACGCCTCACCATCACACCTGCGCCGCTGGCGCTGGCGGCTGCAGAGGCTTGGCTCTGTGCGGGCGAGCCCGCCAAGGCTGCAGCCTGGGCGGGTGACGCCTACGAGAGCGACCATGGCTACCACAGCGCGCTCGTCTATGGCCGGGCGCTGGCAGGGGCTGACCGCATGGCGTCAGCCGAGCGGGTCTTCCGAGTCGCGCTAACAGCGCGGCCGCAGGATGTCCCGGCCCGGCTTGCATGGGCGATCGCGGCAATCGAGCACGACGATGGTCCAGGCGCAGAGGCCCTCTTTGGCGAAGTGCTCGAGCTCTCACCATCGCATCAGCGCGCCCAAGCTGGACGCGCGTATGCGCAGTGGCTTCAACAGGGCACAGCTGCAAGGTGGTTGGCGCTACACCGGGCCGCACGGCGTCAGTCGGAAGACGCCTTGGTGCGAGCTTGGGACATGAGAGCGACGCCATGGCGCCAGCGGATCGAGCCGTGGGACATGACAGCGCCTGACACCTTGTCGGTGACCGGCGAGCCGCGCTGGGGACTCTACGAGGATGGGCATCCCGCGCTGCCTCAGCCGCCCGCTTCCGTGCTCGACCTGGTGCTTGAGCTCGCTGAGACCGAGTACGCCTCGCCACTGTGGCTGAGCGCAGGACGCGAGATCAGTCTGCGGGCGGGCCTCTCGGCGACGCGTGACCTCATGGCCGTCGGTCTCTACCGGGAGGTCGGCGACGAGCACTTCATGGCGCAGCGCTTGGCGGCCATGTTCTGTGTGATCGGTATGGACCGACCCGCTGAGCGGCGCGCCGCGCTCGACTCGGTGTTTGCAACCAACGACGTGGCGCTGAGGTTGGCGGCGGTTGTCGCGCTGTCGGAGCTTGTTCAGCAAGAGGCACCGGCCGCGATGCGTGCCGACGTCGCGACGTGGCTTGCGCCGCTAGCGAAGAACGCACCGTGGCCGCTACGACGTGCCGCAGTCTATGGGCTCGCGAGGCTGTCTCCGGTAGATGCGAGCGGGCTTGTGGCGTCGCTCGATGCGGCCCGCGGCTGAAGCGCGACCCCCGCGGCGCTGTTAGCGAGCAAGGAAGAACGCGATGAGCGCGAAGACGGTCACGACGGCACCCGCGATAGCGAAGATGCCGAGGGTGCTGGCCGCGCTTGGTTCGGGTGGCGGGCGGCGCTCTGGCTCAGCCGATCGTCTTGGTGTCGGGGCGGGCGCCCGTGGCGGTGGATCGAGCATCATGGTGTCGGAGAGGCGCCGGCTCAGCTCGAGCTCGTCGGGCAGCATGGTGGTGGGGGACTGGTTGGGCGTGTCGCCCTCGAGGCGGCGCAGCTCGAACTTGTCGAGCATCAGCGTCGGCCCCATTCGCAGCTCGTCGATGACCTGTTCGAGCGCACCCCGAAAGGCACGCACGTCGGCAAATCGGTGCCGCGGGTTGGGATGCACGGCTTGCTCGAAGAACGCGATGCTGCGCGTTGAGCACCCGAGTCGCTTGAGCGCTTCCGGGCTAAACGACGGGGCGCGGGACTTTGCACGGATGATGTCGCCGAGCCCCATCTTCTCGAAGGGTCGGTAGCCGACGAGCAGCTCCATCGCCAGCACGCCGACCGCGTAGACATCGGTCCACGGGCCCACCTGGCGTCGCTCGAACTGCTCTGGCGCCATGTACCAGGGTGTGCCCATCACCGCGTCGGGGCTGACCTGCTCGCCGACGAACTCGGCGAGTCCGAAGTCGACGATGCGCACGAGGTGAGGATGGCCAGCGACGACCTGCAGCAAGATGTTGTCCGGTTTGATGTCTCGGTGGACAATGTCTGCGTCGTGGGCGGCTTCGAGGCCATTGAGGATCTGGTCCAAGATCGCCCGCTTGTGGTCCCAGCTGATGAGGGCTTCGCCAATCCGGTCGTCGTGGATGAGCTGGTCGAGAGGCTTGGCGCCGTCGATGAACTCCATGACCAGATAGGGCGGGTCGTGGCTTGAGTCGGCGCGAAAGATCCTCACAACATTCGGGTGCGACAGCATCGACAGCGCCCGAATCTCGGACTCGAAGAGCGTCAGCAGTCGCGCGGCTTCCTTGGGGTCGGGCTCAAGCCGCGACATGAGCTTGACGGCGACGCGGACCGGCGGCTCGCGAAGCGGCATCTGAAAGGCGGTGTAGACGCTGCCGAAGTTGCCGTAGCCGATCGGTCGAACAACCAAGTAGTCACCAAAGACCAAGCCGATGGCATCGTCGGTACGCTCAGGTGCGACGCCACCATGCACCTGCGGGACCAAGTGCACGGCGCTACGCTTGCACGTCTTGGTGCTACACGGCTCGCCGGCGGCTCCCCCGGAACCGCAGCGAGGGCACGTTCCTTGACGCGACATCAACAAGCGAAAGCCTCATCTCTTTGAGCTGTTCAAGGTATCACAGAGGCGAGCTCGCCGCTTGGCTCGCGGCGTTGATGTCAGCGATCCACGCCTCGTGGTCGCCGTTGACCGCAAAGGCAATGACGTCCTGGCGTGTCGCGTCCACGTGATACGAGACTGCGATGAGCGGCCCGGCCTTGGGCGCACGGCCCAAGTGCTCAGCGACCTCGGCAACGCCGACGATCTTGGTCAGCGGGATGTCGCGCCGCTGGCGTGTGGCCCAGAGCTGGAATCGGAGCTCTGTCTGGCTAAGAACCAGCGCGCAGTTTCCATGGGTCTTCTTGGTGGCGAGCTCCGAGCCAAAGTACTCAGCCTTTGGCTCGATACGGCGGACGTCTTCAGCGCGCAGGTCGGCACGGACTTCAAAGGCCGCCCGGTTCGCCGCGCGCACAGCGATGACGACGAGGAAGACGAAGAGACTTAGAGCGACGGCGATGGCGATCCACATGACGAGACCCTTAGCGGTTCGGGCTCAGCTTGTCTTGCGAACGGTCTCGCAGCGTGCGCGCAGTCGGTCATCGGTTCCCAGCGAGAAGGCGCGGGCGTTGCCCAGGGTTGTGAGAAAGTGTCCGACGCGCTCCGCTTCTGCTTCGGCAGCCGCAGGCAGCCCTGGGCTGTAGGCACCGACGACGACCCGCTGGGCGTCGGGATCAAACTCCCAGATTCCCACGACACGCCCTTGGTGGATGACGGTCCGCGTGAGCGTGTGCTTGGCGTTACGCCAGGTCTTGTCGTGCTTTGACATGCCCCAGATGTGGGTCGGGCGGTCGAGGTCGGCCTCGGCGACGAAGCGCGTGGGCCCGCCGAGCCAGATCATGACGTTGTCGAAGCCCGGCAGGAAGTGCGGACCCGGGGATGGGGCCGGCAGCTGTTGATCAGCGGCCACAAAGCCGTCATCGGTTGGCGTCCCAAGCGCCGCCAAGGCGCGCTTCAACGGCGTCTTCCCGAGTCCAGTGAATCCTGATGCGTTGTCGACCGTGATGGGGCCGAACCAACGCAGGAGTCTTGTGGCGAGAGCTTGCGCGAGCGCCTCGGCAACGAAGCTCTCGGCGGCGTCGTCTTCCGTTCGGCGCGACCACAGGTAGGTCTCTGTGTCGAGCCGGCCGGTGACCGTGGTGCGGCTGAGCTCGTGCTGGAACTCGAGCAGGCGAAGGGCAGGCGGTAGCAACGACGAGATTCCGACCTTCTTTCCGGCGGCGCCCAGTGATGGCACCCGGCTGCCGAGGGCCGCCTTGAGCTGAGGCGTCGTGCGTGGTCCGTCGGCGAGAGCGGCAAGGATCGGAGCGCCAAGGGCCTCGACCTCCGCGAGCGACGAGCCTGCCTTCTCAAGGTCCCGCGGGATGCGCTTGCGCCACAGGCGCTCCGCTAGCGCTAGGGCCAGCGTGGCGTCGGTCGCTGGGACCAGGTAGATGCAGCCTCGCGCCGCCGGGACCACTCGAAGCTGGCCGCTGGCCAGCTCGGCGTGAACGTCGTCGACGCTGAGGTTCGGCGCCCGTGCCCGCAGCGAGAGATAGGCATCCACGCCGCCGAGCGTGCGTACCCAGCCGGTGGCGTTGAGGACGTCGGCGGCACTCGTGAAGGCCTCGGTGCCGAGCCGTTGGGCAGCCATCCATGGGGCGTTGTGCATGAGCGCTCCTCGGGTTGACCCGCCGTGGCGGCCGGTCAGGAGCGCTCATGGTCCATCGCTCAGGCGGTGCCCGTCAACGGGCCGGCTTCGGCGTGGTCTTGACGACGAAGGGGGCGAGCCAGCTCGGGCGGTCGGGAATGTTGGCGCTCCAGATCTTTTGAGCCCACTGCTGGTCGGTGAGGCGGTCGCTGGCTGGGTGCGTGAACTCGTAGTAGCTCATGACCGGGCCGGCGTAGAGCGCACGGTCGCCGTCGTTGTCGATGGCGGCCGCCATCACGTTGACGTCACCGGTGCCGACTTCCAACACGAGGCCAGAGTTCGTGTCGGTGTGGACGTCTGCGATGGTGGGTTTCCACTTCTGCTGGTCGGGTCCGTAGAGCAACGACATGTACCAGCCTGACCACACCGGCACCGCCATGTAGCCGCTCGTGCCCGCTTTGCGGTCGATGAGCGTCTCGATGAAGCGGACCTCCTTCTTGTCGAAGGGCTCCGCGGCCAGCTGCTTGCGCGCCATGGTCTCAAGCTTGCCCATCACGCCTGCGAAGTTCTCGAAGAAGTCTGTGTAGCGCTTGGCGAGGCCGGCGTTGTTGCCGAGCTTTTTGGTGAGCCCCTTGAACCGGCGCGCGGCTTCCGCGGCGAAGTAGCCGACGCCGGCATAGAAGGCAGGGTAGGGCTCGACGTAGCCAGCAGGGTACTCACAGCCGACGGTGGCTGTGTAGCTCTGCTTGGCGTAGAGGATCGTGTCGTGGCGAAGCTGGGCCCAGCTCGCAAGCTGAGTGTTGAGCATCTTCTTCTGAAACGTGTCGCGCTGGACCAGCTCAGGCACGTGCTCGCCGCTCGGTGCAGTGTTGAGACTCCGCAGGGCATCGAGCCAGATGGTGTAGAGGCTGGCGCGCCATGTGGCGTCGGTGTAGGTGCCGATGACCTCGCGAACGGCCGCGAGGTTGGCACTGTAGTTGAAGCGTCCAAGCTCTCCCGCCAACAAGCGAACGGCCGTGTTGTTGCCGAGGGCGGCCATCACGTCGAGCCCCGACGGCATCAGGCGGCGCTGTTTTTCGCCCTTGAAGATGATGTCGTCGAACACGACCTTGGCGAGGGCGAAGCTGTCGATGACAAAGCGCTGGCCAAAGAGCTGGAACGTCGGCGGCGGTAGCGTCTTGACGGTGTCGTTGGGCATCGAGAGCACGACCTGGGAGCGAATTCGTTGCTGGCCGGCGCCGCTGGTGACAATGGCGTCTCGGAGCTTCTTGAGCTTCTTGTCGTCGAAGATGTGCGCCTCGTCGGTGATGCCTTCACCAGCCATGAGCGCGACGAGCTGAGCGGGTGTCAGGTTGTCGGCCGCGCCGACCATGAACCCGACGGTCTCGCGCAGCGACTCGAGCTTGTCGCCTGCGCCCGACTTCGAGAGCGCCAGCGCCAAGAGTGCCGCCGCTCTCAGCTGGCGGTCGCTGCCCAAGTCGAACCCTAGGTCGACGCGCCCGAGCCACATCATCGCTCGGAAGTAGCGCTTGAGCGCGGGCGACTTCGTGTAGTGGCCGCGCGGCTTGAACTGGCTCCAGTCGACCGGTCGGACAGAGCCGTAGAGGTCCGTCTCGCCAGGGAATGGCTCCAGCCTAAGCGACTCGACGCGCTTGAGCAGGGTCTTGATCGGCTCGTCGCCGCCGAAGAAGGGGGCTGCGAGGAGGCCGTCGCTGCTGGCGGTCTCGAAGTTGCGCTCCAGGAGGTTGCGCGCCGTCGTGAGGTAGATGTCGAGGTCGGCGAGGGCTTGCGCATGGCGCTTGTCGCTTGGGGCTTCGGTTCCCCACGGGGCGAACAGACGCTCTCCCACCGTCTCAAAGGTCTCCTTGAGCGCCGGCATGAACACGGCCACCTCAAGCTCGGCGAGGATGTCGTCAAACGAGCGATGCATGGCGTCGAGGATGCTGTCGGTTGTGATGAGAACCGGCAGGTCAGAGGTGTAGATGTCGTAGTAGGCGGCCGCCATCGAGTAGCGGCGGTTGCTGTCGACGATGACGAGCCCGTCGCGCCGGAGCTGCTTGAGCGCGCTTGGCGACAGCTCGAGCGCGCTCGTCACCAGGTCGTAAAACCTCGCTTTGCGGACGTCGAAGCTGATCGGGGCGTCACTGGGAGCCTCGGCTGGCATCTCCAAGTGCTTGAGCAGCTCTGGGTAGGTCATGTCGGTGTACTTGCCGAGTACCGACGAAAACACCTCCTGCTCGATCGGCGGCGGCGTTGCGTGCGCCGTAGCGCTCGAGCAAAGGAAGAGGGCGCAGAGCAAGACCAAGACACGCTTCATGGCGACTCCAGAGTAGTGGACTCTCTGCAGTACGGGTCGGCTCGCGTTTCGATCTATCGTGGCGCGGGAACGCTGCGGCCGACTCAGCGGACCTCATCGCCAGCGGTCAGCGCTACCACTTGGGAGCTGCCTGTGCGCCAAAGACGTGCTCGGGTCCGAAGGCGAGCTCGGTGCCAGCATCGAGCCCGCGAATAAACGTGGGCTGGTTCTCGAGCGCACCGACATAGGTCCCCTCGGCCGTCACCTCGATGACCTCAAGCCAGAGCCTCTCGTGCTTGCCATAGGCGTCGGCAAACGCAGACTCTCGGGTCAGCACCAGCGCCGCCAGCTCGCCGACTTTGAGGCTGGTTCGGCGTGCCTCGTCTGGAATTGCTGCTTCAGGCACGTGGTCCCCGAGCGCGCTCGGAGCGACATCGACCGTCACGAGCCACCAGTCGTCAACGGTCCGACGCCGGCTCACGACGTTGTCCCTGCGTGCGTGTCCAAGAAGCTGCGAATCGCCTCAAGCACGGCCTGGTCGCTGGCGTCTTGGTCGATGCCGGTCGCCTTGGTGTGCCCTTTGGTGATGGTCAGCGAGTGGTTGCCTGTCTCGACAACATGGACCGCGCTCGGCGCCGTCATCTTGCCGCGTACATCGTCGAGCAGCTCGAGCGGGCACATTCGGTCGCGCGTTCCTTGCACGAAGAGCACCGGCGTTGACAGCGCTAGCAGCACCTCATCGCGAACCCGAGCCGTCTTGCTCATGGCCTTGAGGGGATAACCAAGGCAAACGAGCGCCGCGATGGGCGGAGCCGCCGGCGCCTCGTCGCTGGCTTCAGCGACGGCCAGGTGGCATCCGACCCGCGAGCCCATCGACTTGCCGATCAAGACCTGGGGGAGCTCCGGGTGTCGTTGGCGTGCCCGACCCAGCTGCGCTTGGTGCTCGGCGAGGAGCTTAGGCAGCCTGTCGGGCGCACGACGGCCCGCAGCCATGTAGGGATAGTCGAAAGGCGTGACGACGCCGGGCAGTGTGCCCAGCCGTCGCTGCCAATCGAGCATCCAGGGTGACTGTGTCCCTGCACCGGCGCCGTGAGCCAGCAGCAGGTGTCGCACCTACTAAGACGCGTCCGTGGCGGCCGCAGCAGGCTGCTCGGCAGCCGGAGCAGCAGCAGCAGGCTGGTCGGCGGCGGGGGCCGGCGACGCGTTGTCGTTGTTACGGGGGCGATCGTCGCCGCCCGGACGACGGCGGCGCGTCTCGTAGACGTAGTCTTCAAGTCCACCGTCGCGGTAGATCATGATCTCGCGACCATCCTCACCCAGGACCTGAGCCTTGTCGTAGCTGTCGGAGGTCCACTCCTTGGCAAGCGCAATGGCTTCGGCGCGATCCTCTAGGTTCTTCTCTGTGGCCTGGAAACGAACGATGTACAAGCGTCTCTCCTCGATCAGTCCCCGCTCGGTGAAGCGGGCGAGCGCGGCAACTATCAAAAGGCTGCGACTCGATCAAGCTCCGCGAACCGAAACCCGGTCATTGGAGGCATGGCCCGCCGAGGCACGCGGTCAGAACCTCTGACACGAACCACGAGAGACGCTTCGCAACAGTCTCCCGTCGCGTGCACCAAACGCTGCTGCGTCTTCGTTGCTGACCTTCTTCGTGCTCCAGCAGGCATTCAGGCCAGCGTCTTGCCGCAACAACCTCTCGCCGCCGCCTATCTCCTCGACGGTCCATCGCCGATCTCTTCGGTCCGAAATCTTTCCGGGTCCCGACACACCTCGCCGGCCGAGGCGGCGGCGTCCGGACCTAAATACATCGTCGGATCTCGACCTCGACGACGGCCTGTCGGGACCTAGCAACGAACTTCCGGCATCTACAACTAACGAGCGCGGTCACCTCCTCGAGAAGTCCTCGGGTCTCATCGTCGATCGTCACGGTGAGCTTGTGCTCCGTTGGCGACAGCGGCTGGACGGCCGCCCGACGTGGCCTCGTTCGTGGAACGCGTTCGCGCCGTGCTGGGGAGGTCGAGGGAGCGGTTGGCTGCATCCGAAGCTCCCTCTGGTGACCGAGCGTGGCTTGACGTAGCCGCGTGATCCGCGTC
>CALHXW010000294.1 GCA_938040325.1 uncultured bacterium
GAACGAGGTGCGCATCACAGCGGCGTCGGGCGGACGACGGCGATGCGTGCATCGTCGAGTCCGAGTGAGCGCAGCGAGCGCCCCGACGCCGCTGTGGTGCGTAGATCGGATGCCGCAGCCGGAAGTAGCGCTTGTTTTAGGTCTAGTGCTGCCGACGTGCGAGCGATCGCTCTGTGGCGTGCAAACGCGTTGGTGATCCAACGGAGCATGCGCGTGACTGATGGGCCTCAGTGGCGGTGGTGGGCAGCCGCTTAGCGATCTAGCGGGCGCATCGTCAGCCTGAGTGACATGGGCCCACCCAGGACGCTCTTGCGCGCGAAATCCGCTCGGGTATAGTCGCCTCTGGCGTCAGCGAGGTTATTTGGACACGACAACCGCACAAGCCGGTTCGAACCGACAACGGTATCAGATCGTCGAGAAGATCGACGCTGGCGGCATGGCCGAGATCTTTCTCGCCAAGGCCATGAGCATCCAAGGGATGGAGAAGACAGTCGCGATCAAGCGCGTGCTTCCGTCTCTGACCAAAAACAAGAACTTCATCGACATGTTTCTCGATGAAGCGCGCCTGTCGATTCGCCTCAACCACGCCAACATCGTGCAGGTCATCGACGTGAACCGGTCGGGCGAGACTTACTTCATCGTGATGGAGTTCGTCGACGGCTACAACGTCCGCCGCATCTTCCAGCGCGCCAACGAGCTAGGTAAGCGCATCCCGATCGCCAGCGCGTGCTACCTCATGATGGAGGTGTGCAAAGGTCTGCAGCACGCCCACACCAAGCGGGATGACTCCGGAAAGCACCTCCATATTGTGCACCGCGACCTCTCGCCGCCCAACATCCTCGTGTCGAAGTCGGGCGAGGTGAAGATCACGGACTTCGGCCTGGCCAAGGCGACGTCCCAGCTGACCAAGACCGACCCTGGCATCGTCAAAGGCAAGTACAGCTACCTGTGCCCAGAGGTCACCGACGGCAAGCAGCCCGATCTGCGGGCTGACATCTTCGCCGCGGGCGTTGTCTTGTGGGAGCTGCTTGCCAACCGACGCCTCTTCTTGGCGAGCACAGACGGCGAGACCGTCGACCTTGTACGCAAGGCGAATGTCCCGAAGCTGTCGAAGTTCAATGCTGACGTCAGCCCGGAGCTGGAGCGGATCATCGGCAAAGCGCTCGAGCGCGACCCGAAGAAGCGCTACACCACCGCCCGGCACTTTGGCGATGCCATCGCCGACTTCCTGTTCAAGAACAACCTCAAGACCACCAGCTACGACCTCGCGAAGCTCGTCGATGGGCTCTTCGGTAAGGCGAGCACTGACGGTGCGGCTGTCGGTGCCGACCGCATCGAGCAGATGATCGTCGAGGAGATCAACAACCTCTCGATGCTCGGCTTCTCGTCATCGGTTCGTGGGCTTGAAGGCGGCGAGGCGATCAAAGCCGAGTCGCTCCCGTCGGTCGCTAGTGCGACTGGTCGCTTCGACCTCAGCGATGTCTGGCGTGGCGGCAGCGAGGTCAAGGTACGTGCCGGAAACAGCGGCACACGTACCCAGACGCTCAAGGCCATGGAAGAGCTACGCAGCGCATCGCAGCTGATCCGAATGCTCGAAGGCGAGGTCGCCCCAGCGCCGAGTGCGGTGGCGGCCGCGGGTGCCAGCACCGACGTTGCGGCACCCTCAGACAACACTTCGGTGCCTGCCAAGAGTGACGAGAAGTCCGGCGGCGCCGGGTTCATGATCATCCTGCTGGGCTTGATCGTGGCCGCTGGGGTCGTGGCCTACTTCATCATCAATCGGTAGCCCGCAGGGGCATCGCGCTACCCGATAGGGTGCGTCGCGCGGTCGTCGACTTTGGCTTGCGCTCGTCGATGGTCAACAGCGTGTGTCAGCGGTACGCGCGCAGCCAGGCGATCCGATTGAGCCAGTCTTCGTAGCGCGCGCGACTGCCGGAGTCGGTTGTCCGCGTCAGGTACTGGTTGAAGGCGTGCTCCGCGTGGTCGAGCTGGTCGCTCCAGAACGCGCTTAGACCGAGCAGGCGCCACGACTCTCGCTCGACGTAGGGCAGCCATCGAGGCCGCTGCTCAAGCGGCATCTCGCCCGCCAGCTCGTCGAGTTGCTCAAGCGTTTCCTCAAGCAGCGGCAGCGCGCTTGGGTGGTCGCCTGTCAGCGCTGCACGTCGGGCGCGCAGGTACGTGACGAGGGCATGCCGGTGGACGCGGCTGACGGCCTCCAGGTAGTCGTTGGTCGAGCCACCCACATGGCCGAGGAGGTAGCGACCGAGCGGATGCCGGAGCTCCTCATGGGCTACGACCCAGGCTTTGACCAGCACGTTTCGCTCTCGAGTCTCTGACTGCACGAGCTGACCGGCCTCTTGGTAGCGGACCAGCGCGCCCGTTGGGTCGCCTGCGCGCCAGAGAGCATCCCCTACGTACTCAAGGGCCCGGGCATCGGTCGGAGCGTTTCTGCCGTCGAGCGCCGCGTAGCTGTCGTAGAGGTTGGTCGCTTCGACAGCGTCTGCGCTAGCGGCCCGGATGCTGAGCTCGCCCAGTCGCTTGTTCGGGTCGGTTGGGACCCAGCGCGCGACCTGCTGGTAGGCCTCTGCTGCTGACGAGAGCTTGCCGCTCGCTGCGTCAGCACGTGCGCGCTTTTCGAGCCGCGCCACCTTGATGGGGCATGTGCGCGAGAAGATTGGCTTGCGGGAAAATCGTGCTGCTGCGAGTGCCTCATCGCGCTCGGTGACTTCGAGTCCGTCGATGAACGCGCCCCACGCCTCAGACAGGCCCTTCAAGTCGCTTCCGCAGGTCTGGCCAATCTCGCCCGCGCGGTAGACTTCCTTGAACGCAGCGACGCCGCAGGTGTCGATGAACCAGCGAATGAACGAGCCTGACACGGTGTAGGCCTTGGACGACGACTGGCTATAGAAGCCACCGGGACCAAGCAGCGACGCAAGCGTTGGCGCGATGTCTCGGCGACGCATTGCCGCGCTCCACTGGTGCGGGGTCAGCGGACCCGTATCCCACTCGAAGGCCTCCGCCGCGCCCTCGACAACCGCGGCGTTCGGGACCACGCCAAGTCGAGTCGGAACCTTCAGCGGCGAGTCCGAGTAGCGGCCTAGCACCACGTGGGCGAGCTCATGGAGGATGACAGGGTGCCCATAGGCGAGTCGGTTCAGATGAATCTCACCAAGCCATGGCTTGGCGATATAGACGCGTCCCGCGCCCATCAACGCACGTTTTTGATCGACGCTGCCGTACACGAAGCTCGTGACCGGGTCGGGGTAGGTCTCTCCGAGGTACTCAGCGAGCTGATCGAGACGGTACGTATGGTCGTCGAGGAGGGCCTCAGCTTGCGTCGTGGTGATGGCCTTGGCGTCGTAGATGAGCGTGACGCGTTCGTTGGCGATCTGGCCGCCGAGCGTCTCGACAATGTCGTCACGACTCACTTCGTAGCCGATGGAGCCTCGCAGTGCGAAGAGGGTCACCGCCACCGCCACAGCGAGCAGTCCGGCCCCAACCACCCGGCCGCGTGAGCTGAGCGCGTAGCGCAGCGACAGTCGGCGTGTTCCGGGATCGAACGCGGCTGCGTAGAGTGCCCAGAGGGCGGCGAGGAGCGCGAAGTTGGCCACTCGGTAGAGGACCAAGCGCTCATCGAGAGCGATCGCGTCGTCGTAGACCGCCCCTGAGATAAAGCCTGCAAAGGGGTTGAAGACGAAGATCGCCGGCTGTGTGAGCACGTGGTGGATGTCCCAAGCGCCCCACGCAAGCCACGTGCAGCCCATGAGCACGAGAGCGAGCCAGCGGCGTCGCACAAGAGCGCCAAGGCCAGCGCCGACCTGCGATGCGAAGAGCATGCTCAGCGCTGCCGTGAAGAGGTAAAAGACCGTGCCTTCAACAGGCGCGCAGTTGCGCACACGCACCATGTTCAACAGGAGGATCATGGCCGGCACCAGCGCGCACCAGGCAGCAAACTTCGCCGCCTCGATGAACGGGTTGCGACCATCGTCGAGCGCAGCTCGTGCGACATGCACGCCGGCAAACCCGCAGAGGATGCCGCCGGCGATCGCGAGCGCGAGGCTGGAGTAGTAGTTGAGTAGGTTGAAGCCACCAACAGCCGTCAAGCCGACGCTGATGAGGGCAAGCATCACCCAAACGACAAGACCGGTGCGGGTTCGCCGCACCGGTCTCAAGGATCGTCGTATCGCGTTCAGTCTAGCGGACTAGAGTCGCGCGAGCTGGCTCTCAAGGCGGCTCTTGAGCCGGTTGGCACGCTGGCGCGGGATGCTGCCACGCGTCGCCACGTGGTCGACGTACGAGACAGCCTGACGGACGGCCTCGGTCGCAACAGCCTTGTCGTCGCCGGTGAGGGCGGCACGAGCGCGGCGGATGTGAGTTCGCATCGTCGCCTTGTAGTACGCGTTGCGGTCCGCGCGCTTGAGGCTCTGAGTGTGCCGTTTGATCGCTTGCTTATGAGTCGCCAAGTTCGTTCTCCTTCGAGAGGCTGGGGTACGTATCAACTCGCCGCGGGGTGGTCAAGCACCGAGATGTTCGACCGCTGTTGCGACTCCCTGACCGACGCCAACGCACAGGGCGGCGAGGCCTCGCCGCTTGCCGGTCTTCGCGAGAGCATTGAGCAGTGTGATCAGGATACGGGCGCCGGACATGCCGAGCGGGTGGCCCAGGGCGATCGCCCCGCCGTGGATGTTGACGCGGTCGTGTTCCAGCCCCAGCTCACGCATGCAGGCAAGAGCCTGGGCGGCAAACGCTTCATTGAGCTCGACGAGCTCAACGTCGTCGGTCGACCAACCCGCAGCCGCCAGGGCTCGGCGGCTAGCGGGAACTGGGCCGATGCCCATCACGGTGGGATCGACGCCCGCGGCTCCGCGGCCTGCAATGCGCGCGACCGGCGTGAGGCCGTGCTGCTTGAGCGCCTCGTCGCTGACCACGAAGAGCGCAGCCGCCCCGTCGTTGAGTGTTGACGAGTTGCCGGCCGTCACGCTGCCACCAGCGCGAAACGCGGGTCGTAAGCGTGCTAGCCGGTCGGCCGATGTGTCGCGGCGTGGGCCCTCGTCGGCAGCCACCACGATTGGATCGCCGCGGCGCTGGGGGACGTCGACGGGCACGATCTCGGCGTTGAACACGCCAGCGTCCTGGGCTGCTGCGGCCCGCTGTTGACTCGCCAGGGCGTACGCGTCTTGGTCCTCCCGGCTGATGCCGTACCGGTCGACGAGGTTTTCGGCCGTGCACCCCATCGCTTCGAGCGGGAACAACGCCTCCATCTTCGGGTTCGGATAGCGCCACCCGAGGGCCGTGTCGTAGGTCGTGAGGTTGCCGACCGGGTGCCGCGCACCGCTGTGCTTTGGCATGGAGTAGGGCGCGCGCGACATCGACTCGACGCCACCCACCATGACGACGTGGGCATCGCCGGAAGCGATCGTGCGTGCCGCAACGTTGACGGCCGTGAGGCTCGACGCGCACAGCCGGTTGATGGTGTAGCCGGGCACAGAGTCGGGGACGCCGGCGAGTAGAGACGCCATCCGGGCAACGTTTCGGTTGTCCTCACCGGCTTGGTTTGCGCAGCCCGCAATCACCTCGTCGATCGCGACAGGATCGAGGCCGGCTCGGGCGATCGACGCCGCGAACACATGGGCGAGGAGATCGTCGGGTCGAACCGACGCAAGAGCGCCTCCGAGCTTACCGATCGGAGTGCGCAGAGGAGCCACTAGGTAGGCGTCGCGTGTTGTCATCGTCTCACCCTCGTGTTGTTGGGCGATCTGTATCACTGCGTCGACGATCTCGAAATCGCAAGAGCGTCTGTCCCTCTCGGCTAACTCTGCCGGCAGGTCGCTGACCGGCCCGCCGGATCGAGCACAGCGTGTCTGCTCACGGCGCGCCCGTAACCGACTCGAGGCCTACCGAGGTGCGCACAGCTGCGGAAGCCGGGCAGCGCACCGGCCACGCCGGTCGGCGGAAAGTCCTTCCCCAGAGTGGGCTACGATCTTATCGAAGTGGCGAGCGTTGCTGAAGACGCCCAAGCGAGGAGACCTGCCATGCCGCGACTCACTGTTCGTCACATCGCTGCGTTTAAAGGAAAGGGCGAGCGCGTCGCCATGGTCACGGCCTACGACGCGACGTTTGCGCGGCTGATCGACGAAGCCGGCGCAGAGATGCTGCTGGTCGGCGACTCCGTCGGGATGGTCGTTCAGGGCCATGACTCGACGCTGCCGGTGACGATGGATCAGATGGTCTATCACACCCAAGCCGTCGCTCGCGGCAGCGAACGCGCGTTGATTGTCGCGGACTTGCCGTTCATGTCGTACCAGGCGTCCGACGACGACGCTGTCCGGAACGCCGGGCGCCTGATCGCGGAGGGCGGCGCTCAAGCGGTCAAGCTCGAGGGCGGCGGGCGCGTGCTGTCCGCGGTCCGTCGGATGGTCGACGCAGGTATTCCGGTGATGGGGCATCTCGGGCTGACCCCTCAGTCGGTCAACGCCTTCGGCGGGTTCAAGGTCCAGGGTCGCGGCGATGAGGCCGCAGAGAAGCTCGTGGAGGACGCGCTGCGGCTCCAGGACGCTGGAGCCTTTGCGCTCGTCATCGAGACCATCCCTGCAGAGCTCGCAAAGCGGGTGACAGACGCGCTGACGATTCCGACCATTGGTATCGGCGCCGGCATCGACTGCGATGGCCAAGTCCTCGTCTGCTACGACATGCTCGGGCTCTTTGAAGGGTTCATGCCGAAGTTCGTCAAGCGCTACGCTTCCCTGGCGGAGGCTGCACGCGAGGCGACGAAGCGCTATGTTGAAGAGGTCAAAGCGGGAACCTTCCCGTCAGAAGAGCACAGCTTTCACTGAGGTCGTATGGCGAAGCCGCGCAAGAAACGTTCATCCACGCTGACCAGCCCGAGCATGCAGATCCTGCGGGATAAGGACTCGATGCGGGCATGGTCGCGCGCTCAGAAAGCCCTCGGCCGGACCGTGGGCTTTGTGCCGACAATGGGCAGCCTCCACGCCGGTCACCTTGCGCTGGTTAAGGAAGCAAAGAAGCGTGCGGACGTCGTCGTCACGTCGATCTACGTCAATCCAACGCAGTTCGGCCCGAACGAGGACTTCACCGAGTACCCGAGAATGCTGGATGCAGACGCCAAGAAGCTCACCGGGGTCGGGTGCCATGCGCTCTTCGCGCCTCGCGATCTATATGCGCGCTCGGGTCCGCCGCATGAGACATGGGTGGACGTGACCGACCTCACGCAGACGTTGTGTGGCTCGGCCCGGCCCGGGCACTTTCGGGGCGTGACCACGATCGTGACCAAGCTCTTCCTGATCGTCGAGCCAGACGTAGCGATCTTTGGCGACAAGGACTACCAGCAGCGGCGTGTGATTCAGCGCATGACGCGCGACCTTGATATCCCGGTCGAGGTCGTCGGGATGCCGATCCAGCGCGACACAGACGGCCTCGCGCTCAGCTCGCGGAACGCGCGTCTTCTGCCCGACGATCGGCTGATGGCGCTGGCCATCCCGCGGGCCATCGCCTGGGCCCAGGACGCATTCGCCAAGGGCGAGCGCCGGGTGAAGGTCCTCAAGAAGGCTGTTCGTGAGCAGATCGAGGCCTCAGGGCCCCGAGTGGACTACATCGAGATCGTCAGCGATGCCACGCTCCTGCCAGCGAAAGGGAAGCTGACGAAACCAGCGGTTCTCGCGGTTGCAGCGTATGCCGGCGACGTCCGTCTCATCGACAACGTCGAGCTCCGCTAGCGCTAGTCCTAGAGCAAGCGCTAGTTTCGAGCGAGGCGAACGAGGTGCGCATCACAGCGGCGTCGGGCGGACGACGGCGATGCGTGCATCGTCGAGTCCGAGTGAGCGCAGCGAACGCCCCGACGCCGCTGTGATGCGTAGATCGAACGCCGCAGCCGGATTAGCGCTTGTTTTAGGGCTAGCGCTAGCGGAGCTCGACGTTGTCGATGAGACGGACGTCGCCGGCATACGCTGCAACCGCGAGA
>CALHXW010000295.1 GCA_938040325.1 uncultured bacterium
CGGTCGACGTGGCGAAGCGTGACCGACCAGGCGAGGCTCTTTTCGCCCTCGTCGATGCCTTCGCCGGTGTAGATCGATTGGAACGAGACCTCGCTGATGAGCTCGTTGTCGGCACCGACGATGGCGTCGCGAACCCGCGCAGCGGAGACGTCTGAGGCGACAACGACCGCGAAGTCGCGAAACACAGCCGGAAACTTCGGCAGCGGCGTGTAGGCGGTGGGTACCTCGGTCGCCGCGCGCAGCGCGTCCAGATCGAGCTCCGCGACCACCGCGCCGTGGTGGACCCGCAGCGCCGCGAGCGTGCTCGGGTGGACCTGCGCGATGCAACCGATGACCTGCTCGCCGAGCAGGATTCGCGCCTGCCGCGCAGGGTGCGCCCAGACCGGGTCCACGCCGCCCTTCTCCAGTGTGATCTTGGGTCGCTCGATCGCGCCACAGAGACCGACGATGATGTTCTTCGCTCGGAAGAAGAGGGTCGCGTCCGGGTCGTCGGTGAGCTGCGCGTCGGCAATCAGCAGCCCGGCGAGCTTCGGCTGCTCAGGCAGCGTGTCTTTGGCCGGCGTCTGAGCAGGGTGGAAGACCCTTCCGAGCTCGTAGACACCGATCTCGCCGAACTGTCGGAAGTTCTTCTCAAGCACGCCAAGCAAGTTCGGCACGAGTGAGCGTCGCATCCCAGGCATCTCGGCACTCAGCGGCTGCGCGAGCGTCGTGCGCGCATCGTACTGCACGCCGATGCGGGCGAGCAGGGGATCGCTATCGAAGCTGTACGTCTGAAGCTCATCGAGTCCGCACGAGTAGGACAGGAAGTCGCGAGCCCGCGCCTCAAAGCGCTTCACAGCATTGCGGTCTGGTCGCTCGAGGGCGATCTGAGGTCCGCGCGGGGTGATGTTGTCGTAGCCGAAGACGCGGCCGACCTCCTCGACGAGGTCTGCCGGGATGCCCACATCCTTGGTCGCCCGCCAGGTTGGAACGCTCACGGTGAGGGCGCCGTTTTCGCCGCGAACGACTCCAAACGAGAGGCCCTCGAGAATGCCGACGATCTTGTCTTCGCCCAGCGGCTCACCGATCGCCGCTTCGACATAGGCGACGTCGAGCTCGATGACGGTCGGCTCGGCCGCTGCTTTGCGAACATCCATCAGTCGTGAGGTGACCTTCGCGTCGGGGCAGAGCGAGAGCACGAGACCGATGAACGAGCGAGCGGCGTCTTCGACCAGCTCAGGGTCGAGGCTCTTCTCAAACCGGGTCGACGACTCGGTTCGGATGCCGTGGCGCTGCGCGGTCGTCCGCACCATGGCCGCTGCGAAGTTGGCAGCTTCGAGGACGATGTCGGTGGTGTCGTCGCGAATCTCGGAGTTCTCGCCGCCCATCACACCGGCGAGTGCGACGCCGCGGGTCGCATCGGCGATGAGCAGATCATCGCTGCTCAGCACGTGCTCTTGCCCATCAAGCGTCGTGAACGACTCGCGGTCGGTCGCTCGGCGAACGACGATTGCGGAGCCCGACAGCTCGCGGGCATCAAAGGCGTGGAGCGGGTTGCCGAGGTCGAGCATCACGAAGTTTGTGGCGTCGACGATGTTGCTGATGGGGCGTGTACCGACCCGGTGCAAGAGCAGGCGCAGCCACATCGGCGAGGGCGCAACCTGGACGCCGCTCATGCAGGTTGCGGTGTAGCGGGGACAGGCGTCTTGGTCGTCGACGGTGATCGTCAGCGGAGCGTCGTCGGTGAACACGACGTCGGCGTGCGCCATGGCCTTGAGCGGTCGGTCGAGGAGTGCGCCGATCTCTCGCGCTATGCCGCGGTGGCCCCAGAGGTCGGGACGGTGCGTCAGCGACTTGTTGTCGATCTCGAACAGGACGTCGGCCACGTCCCAGAGCTCCGTGATCGGGGTGCCTGGCGTCGCAGCCTCATCGAGCACCTTGATGCCTGCATGCTCGTCCGAGAGTCCGAGCTCGGACTCGCTACAGATCATGCCGGCAGAGGCGATGCCGCCAACCTTTGCCTCGGCGATCGTGATGTCGCCCAGGGTGGTGCCGGGAAGCGCGACGAGGACGTGTTGGTCCTTGGCGACGTTCGGAGCGCCACAGACAATCTGGCGCACGCCGTGCGGGCCGGTGTCCACGGTGGTCAGTCGGATGCGCTTGCCCTCGATGGGCTGCACGTCCTGGACATGCCCAACCACGACGGTGGCGAGGTTGGCGCCGACGGTGTGCACGCCCTCAAGTTCCGCCACCGACATCGTGAAGCGAAGACCGAGCTCATGAAAGTCGACGCCATCGAGGTCGACGTGGCGACGAAGCCAGTTGGTCGAGATGAACATTTGCTACCCCTGTCGGAACTGGCGGACGAAGCGCAGGTCACCGCCGAGGAGGTGGCGTACGTCTTCGATCTGGTACTTCATCATCACAAGGCGGCTGAGGCCGAGACCGAACGCCCAGCCTGACCACTGATCCGGGTCGACGCCTGCGTAGCGCAGCACGTTCGGGTGCACGAGACCGCAGGGCAGAAGCTCGACCCAACCAGACTTCTTGCACACCGAGCAGCCCGAGCCGCCGCAGACCTGGCACTGGATGTCGAGCTCAAAGCCCGGCTCAACGAACGGGAAGTAGCCAGGGCGCAAGCGCACCGTGACATCGCGCTCGAAGATCTCGCTGAGCAGCGCCTTCATCGAGTAGATGAGATTGCCGACCGACACGTGGCGGTCGATCATGAGCCCTTCGACCTGATGAAACGTGTGCTCATGCGAGGCGTCGGTGGACTCGTTACGGAACACGCGACCCGGGAAGATGGCGCGGAACGGCGGGGCGACCGACTTGAGCGTCCTGACTTGGCCTGTTGACGTGTGCGTGCGCAGCAGGTTGCCGTCGGTCAGCCAGAACGTGTCTTGCATGTCCCGGGCGGGGTGTGACGCTGGTATGTTGAGGCCGTCGAAGTTGTTTCCCTCGGTCTCGACCTCGGGGTAGTCGAGCAGCAGAAACCCCATCGCCCGGAAGATGTCTTCGATGTGCTCGGTGACGAGCGTGAGCGGATGGCGGGCACCAGGGCGCCCATCCGAGAGTGGGACAGGTCGGGGGAGGGTCGGATCGAAGCCAGGGTCTGCGCAGAGAGCTGCGATACGGGCGGCCTCAAGCGCGTCCCGTCGCTCGGCAATCGCCGCGGTGACGGCGTTGCGGACCTCATTCATCTTCGCGCCGACTGTCGGTCTGTCTGCCGGCGAGACGTTCCGCATCCCCTTGCCGAGGGCCGTGATCTTGCCCTTCTTGCCGAGGAAGCGAATCTCCACGTCTCGGAGGGCATCTGGGTCATCGATAGTGGCGAGCTCGTCTTTGGCTGCCGCCAAGACGGCATCTAGCTCTTCGATCATATGCGCCTCTCCAACGTGCCTAATGCGGCGCGAACCTTATCCAAGGCCCATGACATCGTCGAGCACAAAGGGGGAGCGAGCACTGGACCCGCCAGACCCTCCTGCCGCGCGGAGTTCTGGGGGCTTGTCGCATCGAGCTCGTCGCTGCTGGGGCCCGCTTCGAGCGCCTGACTCCCACGTGACGAGCGCGTCCCTCATCGACGCAAAAGCGCGCTCCTGTCTCGCGGCCCTTCATCACCAGCAACCGGGCGCAGCCGACGTGTTCGCCGACATGAACGCGCGCCACGACCTGCCGCGGTTTGCCACCTGCCGGTTCGGGATTGCTGAAAGTCCATCACCCCACTACAGTGGCGGCGTCCGGTGGCCTAAGGAGCGGTCCGTCATCACGCTGGGGAACTTCGTCAAGCTCGCGTCATGCGCACTCATGTGCTTGATCGCCGCGCCCGCCCACGCATCGCTCTCTTGGGAGCCGATGGGCCCGGTCCCGACATCGGCGGGCATGACGGCCGTCGTTAGCGACCCGGAAGACTCGCGGATTCTTTGGATTGCCAGTAATGCGTCGGTGTGGGTCAGCGACGACAGCGGCGAGTCGTTCAACCTCGTGCTGCAGCTCTCGCGCAGTGCCGCCTCGACCCGGCTGGTCGGCGCGGGTGTGTCCGTGGACATCGATGGCACGGTCGACACGGGCGAGCCGCTCGCGCCGGATCCCACCGAGGATGATGACGGCAACGAAGTCGACCCCGACGCGCTCGATGAGGAAGGGGTCATCGACGACGAGTCGACCAGCATCGACCCCCTCACCGGCGAGCCGATCCTGGACGGTATCGCTGACGACACGAACGCGATCGACACCGGCGCGGCCGACCTCGAAGAGACCGCCAACGCCAGCGAGACCACCACGTCTGAGTTCGGGCGATTCGGTGTCACGCGACTTCGGGTCATCGGCGATGTGGTCTACGTCTGCACCGGCCGCGGCGTCTGGTATGTGCCGCGCACGGTGCGCCGCATGGGGCATGCCCGCGAGGTCCGTCTCGGCCGGCGCATCGCAGTCAACGACGTTGCCCGTGGGCCGCTCAACCGCCTCTACCTCGCGACCGCAAATGGCCTCTGGTCGGTCGACACCGGTGGCGTCGGTCGTCAGATCGCGGGCATCCGCGACAACACCGAGATCTACGCGCTGCTCCAGGTCGGTCCCAACCTCATCGTGAGCGCTGGAGACGGCGTCCGTCTGATGACCGCTGACGGCATCTTTCAGCGCCTTGGCTTGGGGCTTGGACGCAAGATCGTCACCGATCTCGTGCTGGTCGACAACGAACGCTTTGCCCTCGCCGCCGGCGGGTTGATCGCTGTCGCCGTTGCGGCAAACGACGGCTTAGCGCTCGTGGAAAACTCTTGGAAGGTGCCCGGAACTACCCACGTGGCGCCTGGCCGCGACGGGACGCTGTGGGCTGTTGGCGTGACCGGTGCATGGCGATTCGACCCCGAGACCGGCTGGGTTCGTCGCAGCGGGGGCTTGATCGATCGCCGCGTCTCGTCGGTCGCGATGTCGGCTAGCGGTAACGCTCAGCTCTATCTGACGGGTCGCGCGGGCGCCGCTCGGCTCGTACCCGAAGCCGTGCGCGTTTGGAACAAGCAGGCCAAGCGTCAGGCCGAGCTCGTGGTGCGTGGCTACCCCACGTCCGAAGAGACGATCAAAGCGGCGCAGGACGCTCGCGGCGCGCGTCTTGAAGACATCGAGGGCTGGCACACTCAGCGCGGGCTTTCCTGGCTCGCGCCGCGTGTCGTCGGAGCGTTCCGTTGGGACCGTCGACGTGAAGAAGAGTCACTCTTCATCGAGGCCCTAGGCCGGCGAATTCTCGACGACGTTCGGGTCATTCCTGAGGACGACTACTTCCTTGTCGAGGCGCGCTGGGATTTGGCTCCTGCGCTCTACATGCTGGCAGAGACGCAGTCCGGCGTCCGCAGCTTCCGAGGCCGGGCCCTCAAGGCGATGGAGTCGGTCCGAGAGACCGTCGGCCCCCTCTACCAGACGTGGTTGAAGCGCCGGCTGGAGCTGGCCGGTACTCACTACGACAGCGTTCGCGAGTATGTCCGCGACTACATCGGCGTTCAGGCGGCCGAGGCTGACCTTTACGTCTACACCCACGGCGCGTTTCCGGTGACGGGAGCGATCGAGCCGAAACCAGCAGCAAACGAACCTTCCGAGACGCTCAGCGAGTGACTCCAAGCACCCTGATCACCGACAACCCGAGGCGATGGCGATGATACGAACCTTCCTAACGAGCGCGGCGGCAGTCGCGACCTTGATGATGATTGCTCCGCAAGCCCAGGCGCAGGATGCCCGTGCTCAGGCAAAGCGCATCCTGGCGAAGTTCGACAAAGAGCCATCCGTCATTGATGTCCAGCGCGCGGCGGCCAAGTACGCCCACGTGAACCCAGGCGCTTACGACTCGTGGATCACCCAAGCCAACGTGGCAAACGCGCTTCCCCGTCGCCTGCGCGGTATGATCCGCAGCACGACCGAAGACCAGCGGGACGTGCGCACCACCAGCTCCGGTACCGGATCGCTCTCGGACCTCGTCAGTGAAGACGATGACCTGCGTCTGGAGCTACGCGTCGAGTGGGACCTGTCGCGCTTGATCTTCAACCCCGACAAGATCCGTGCGGCCCGCCAGGTTGAGCGACTCATCAACCAGCGCGAGGACATCCTCACGACGGTCAATAAGCTCTTCTTTGCTCGGCGTCAGCTTCAGGTTGAGCAAGAGATCAACCCGCCAGAGAGCGTCCAGAAGGCACTCCGAGCACAGCTCCGCATCGATGGACTGACCGCGGACCTCGACGCACTCACAGGTGGCTGGTTCTCCGAGGAGATGCGCCGCACAGGCGTGGCCGCCCG
>CALHXW010000296.1 GCA_938040325.1 uncultured bacterium
GGCGTCGTCCGCATCGGGTCCGGCATGGTTGAGCGCTAGCGCTGCTCGCTCCGTGCGTCGCGTCAACACGATCGAAGGGCCGACGCGGTCGTCGACGCCTGGGTGGTCGGACCGAGGTCGAGTCCGGGTCTCGCCGCTCACGACGGACGACTCGGCCTTTGGGATGGCCGGCGTGAGGTAGCGAACTTCCTGTGCCCCGCTCGCGCCCGTCGCCGCACGCGGATAGCTCGTCGGTCGAGGCATACCCACCATCGTCTGTCGTGCCGCCTTCGCCCGCTCAGTCGCCTGAGGCGTCTCCGGTGCTGTGACGGCTTGCGGCGAGCGCGCGCGAGGCGGCCTGCCGATGGACTGCGGTGCCGATGACTGCCGCCCACGCGAGCGCAGCTGGGCCAAGTCGCTGCCGCGCAGCTGCGTCGTGAGGCGGCGTGGCCGCTGCTGAGTGACGAGTTTCTTATCGCTGGCTGTTAGCTGACCGCCGCAGGAGAAGCACAGAGTGACTCCCTCGGGATTGTTCGCCTGGCAAGACGCACACTCGGTGGTTGGCAGCTTTGGAGTCGACAGTTTCATGGGGCGTACTCACGAGAAGATGTTACTTCTTCTCATCGTCCACCACTGTCAGACATGAAGTCTTAAGTGAGCCCTGAGAAACCGCCTCCTTGAAAGCGCCTTTGTTTCCGAGGTCTTGGGTTCTGCGCGGAACGTGAGCCGCCGGGGATCGCTACTCGCCGTCTGCCGGCTTCACTTCAGGGCAGCCGTCGAAGCCCCCGGCGGTCTGCGGCGTGTCGGGGCACTTGTCGGTCGCGTCAGGAACACCGTCGCCGTCGTTGTCGTCGTCTGGGCAGCCGTCGGCATCTTGGAAACCGTCCTTGTCCTCGGGCATGTCTTTGCACACGCCAAAGCCTGTCTCGTCCTTTTCGCCATCGTCGACATCGGGAATGCCGTCAGCGTCGTTGTCGAGATCCGGACACCCGTCGAGGCTATCCCAGCCGTCGTCGTCTTCAGGGACGTTCGGACAGGCGTCGTCTTTGTCTTTGACGTTGTCGTTGTCGTTGTCCTCATCGGGACAGCCGTCTTCGTCGTCTGTGCCGTCCATGTCTTCGGGGCGATCGCGGCACTCACCAAAGCGTCCGTCGGGTGGCACCTTGCCGTCGCTCACGTCGGGGATCCCGTCGTTGTCGTTGTCGGGATCCGGGCAGCCATCGCCGTCTTGGAAGCTGTCGAGATCTTCGGGGACCGTCGGGCACTCGTCGAGGCTGTCGACCACGCCGTCCCGGTCTTTGTCCTGCTCGCTCGGAGCAAAGCCGATCCCAAGGATACCGCGGAAGGCGGGTGCGCCCACGTCGCCCGTGATGCCAAAGCCGGCCGCCAAGTTCGCGCTCCAGCTGCTGTTGAAGCGGTACCGAAAGCCGACTTGAGCTTCGATGGGGTTGTCGGTGCGTGCGGCGTCCTCAACGCTCGTGTCTTGCTGCTCCAGCGCGAAGGGATCGCGGTTGGTCTCCGACTGGATGTGGCCGAACGCCGTCGCCAGGATCGTCAGGTCCTCAAGCACAACGCTCGGAATCTCCATGCCGACCGACCAGTGAAAGCCGCTGCCGCTCACGAAGTTGTGGGACGCCCGCGCAGGGCGCAGCTGGTATCCAAGGTTGACGGCCAGCACGAAAGGAGAGGCGGGGTCCTGCCAGTCGGCGCCAATGGTCGGGCGCAGGCGGATGTCGTTGTCGGTGGCAAACGCCGACGTGTCCCCGGATGGCACGTAGAACGGAACTGCGATGTGCAGCCCCAGGCCGTCGTAGGACTCGGGGTCGAGAATGCGCCCCTTTGCGACAATTCGCACATCGTTCATGGCAAAGCCGCTGATCGACGCACCGGGTCGACCGGCCAAGGCGAGGTCTTCGCCCGCCTGGACGAAGGTCAGCGGAATCGCGAGCCCAATGTCGAGCCAGCCCGTGATGCCGATCCCCAGCGTCAGCTCGCCCTTGAGCTGGTAGTCAATCAGGCGGCTGACAAGCACCTGGTCGCCGCGGACGCGATGCACGGTCAGCGGGTCGTCGACGAAGTACATGGTGAGGCCGAAGGATGGCTCCCACTGTGGAAGCATGCGGCTGGTGGAGACAGACATGATGTTGAGACCAACCGACGGCACGGGCTCGAACTGCTCGACCTGAAACGAGGTCGTGCTGTCTGCCGCCGGCGTTTGCGCGTGGCTATCCGAGGTTGGCAGCAGAAGGCTTGTGATGACGACCGCAGCGAGGCCCACGCGTCGCGCCGTGCGTAGGGAGCGCGCCCCTGCCGGCCACTCGCTCGGTGGCGCAGCACTGCCGCTTGAGTTCCACAACCAACGCATCCCACTCTCCTTCGACGGTTGAAGCTGGACCACTATCGTCGCGGCACGTCTCAACCGCAAGCGCGACTCGTCGTCGTTGCACCCGCATCCTCAGTGCCCACGACGCTTACGAGTCGCGCTCGTAGTTCTTCAGAGCGCCTCGGAGCTCTTCGAGGACGGCGTCGCGGAGCCACTGAGGGGCGAGGGCCTCGACCTTGTCGCCATACTCGAGCACGCGGCTGACCAGCTCTCGGCCGTGGGCGGCAAATCGAATCTCGCAGCCGCCGTCGTCGAGGGGGATGACCTCTTGGTCAGGCATCCAGCGGCGGCGCTCGGCGTACTGTCGAACCGCCGGGTGAAACCGCAGCCGGATCTGCTCCGGCTCGCGGCCGTCGTCTGCCAGCCCCACGCGCTTTCCGAGGAGCCCTCGTGGGTCGTAGTCGCTCGCGATCGGATAGTCGAAGGTACGGTTCGGATGTGACGTCAGATCGCTCATCCGCTCGACGGCATGGAGCGTGCGTTCGCCGCGGCGCTCGCAGATCATGTAGAGGCCACGCTTGTAGATGGCGAACGTGAGCGGGGCGGCCGAGTCGTAGCGGGTGGTGCTCTTAGGCGGACGCGCGTGCTTGTAGCAAAATGACACGCGGTAGCCGCCCACAATGGCTTCGACGAGATCGCGGATCAGCGCTCGGTGGCTGGCGTAGTCTTTCTCGGGCTCCCGCACGTAGATGAAGCGGCGGCCAAGCTCTTGCTCCGGGCGCTCGCCTTCGTTCGACATCGCCTCGATCTGCTGGTCGAACCGGGTGATCGCTTCGCCCAGATCGGTCTCGCGCAGGAACGAGTCGACAAGCTCTCGGCCAAAGAGGAGCGAGAGTCGCTCGTCAAAGCCAACGCGCAGCCCGATCTTTCGCCAGCTCTCTTCAAGCACCCACTCGCGCTCACGGCCTTCCCCTTGGGGGGACAGCGGCACGCCATGGCTCTCGAGGGACTTGAGATCTTCGAGGGCGGTTCGCCGATCGATGTCGAGGGCCATCGCGACGCGTCGGGTCGCGATCCGTCCGCGGTGCAGGAGCAGCTGCAGGAGGCGTAGGCGCCTCGTCCACGCGTCTATCTTCACGGACATGGTTCTCCTCGAAGCGGACCCCAGCGCGATGGAAAGAGAGCGCGGGTGTGCAACGAATGTTCAGTACCACGAGGAGCGCCGTCTTAACGATAAAATGGGTCATCAAGTTAGGAGGTCGTTGATGACGCAGGGTGTTTGGGCTTTTGGCGGTACGGTGGAGCGAGTGATTGAGAGAGCGGCGCGGTTGAGCGCGATGGGCGATTGTCGCGGTGCTGCGCGCGTGCTCGTGCGCGCAGTGGGGGACGAGCTGGACAACCCCTGGCTGGTCGGTGCAGCGGCCAGAGCGCTGGCAAGGGATGGGCAGCTTCGGCGCTCCGAGCGCTACTTCCGGCATGCCCTCAAGCTTGCGCCGGAGGACTGGGAGACCCGTATTGGCTACGCGACGGTGGTCGGACGACTGGGGCGCGTCGCGGAGTCCTGCGCGGCGCTTGAGCTGATCCACGACCAGCTCGAGCGCGTGATCGCTGAGGGCGAGCATCGCTTCGGCTTGGCGGCTACCGCCTGGCTTGGGTCGGCTGATCTGGCGCTCGCACGCTTCGAGTTGCTCTCCGGCGAGCTTGCTGAGGCTGCCAAGGCGGAGCGTCGCTGTGTGCGCTGGCTGATGGATGCAGACGGCTGGGAGGAGGCGACCTCGGTCTTTATCGACGCTGTGGAGATCCGAGACGGCGACGTCATGGAGGAGGCACGCGGACTGCTCGACTCCGGCGTGACGTCGCCCGGCTTGGTGGCGTTGCTGCTTCATGATGCGGTCATCGAGCAGAACCAGCCAATGCGTGGTCTGGAGGTGGTTCTTCAGGCGGTGAGCGCGCTCGCGTTTCCATGGGTCGATACCCTCGCGGAGCTGCCGGAGCTGCTCTCCGCGCTCGACCATGCGCTGAGGCGCGCCGTGATGCGCGGGACCTGCGCGCCGACGACCTACGAGCGCTTCGTCGGCTTGCGAGCTCATGTCGACGACCGGCCCAATGCGGCCAACGTCGCCTAGACGACGCTCGTGACGGCTGAGCCTCCCGCGGAGGCAGCGTGGGTGGCGCGTGGTCGACGTCCTTTGCGCGACCGAGACACGGTCGCCCCGGCATTGTATGACCGGAGGCGCTTGCGAAAGGAGATGCGAGTGGACGAGACAACCCCTATCCACCGGCTCGCTCTCTTCGCGGCGCTGTGTCTCACTGCGGGATGCGCGTCGGCGGGGGAGCCGGCTGCCGTCACGGACGCAGGCCCCAACGCCATCGCCGGTGCGGCATCACCGGTCGACGCGACCCCTGCGCTCACCGCGCTCACGCACACGTCGCTGCCGGCGTGGACCGATAAGTATCGGCGGGCCGGCGCGCCGCCGCGCTTCCTGATCGTCGGCGAGCTGATGAGTCAGCACGGGCTCGCACGCCACGAGGCCGTTGAAGTTCAGAACTTCCTCCGCGACGCGGTCGCGGCCGGTCGCAGCGCCAGCGATGCTCTGCTGACGGAGGCCATCAGCGCCGTGCGCGCCGGCAGGTTCGAGCGCCGCTACGACGCCAAACGCATCGCCGACGCCCCCTTCGTGGTGGTCTTTGACCTCGACGAGACCCTCTGGGACCAGCGGGTCAGGGCGAAAGACGGCTGCCACGATTTGGTCGTCACAAGCGGCAAGAAAGAGCGCCGCGTGAAGATGACGCCTGGTTGGCAGGATGCCATCCGCTCGCTTCATGCCGCCGGCGGGGCGGTCGTGCTGTTCAGCGCCAACCTCGACACCAAGATAGCCGACAACCTCAAGGCCATCATGCTCGACGGCACCTCGCTCTGGGACCACCCGCTCGTTGCCGCGGTGCTGACCAACTCGCACCTTACGCTGCAGTCCAAGCACGAAGGGAAAGGCAAGGCCAAGCCGCGCCGAGGCTCGCCGGTGGTCGAGCCGTCCAAGGACCTGCGCCAGTTCGATCCGACGCTCAGCCGCGTGATCATTGTCGATGACAACCCACGGCGGCTCTTTCAATACGGAAACACACGTGTGTTCAAAAAGTTCCACGGCGACGTCCTCTGCAACAGCCCGGCGGCTGAGCGGACGCTCCTCGACAAGCAGCTGCCATCGGTGGTCGCCGAGGTCCTCGACGCTGCCAGCTACGCCAAAAAAAGCGGCGTATCGTTTGTGCAGGCCTACCGTCCCTTCACAATGCTGGGTCAAGATGCGCTGCGGGCACTGCGCTCAGCGCACGGCTGGGATGACGCGGCGGCCATTGCATACATCCGCGAGCATCCCGGCGTGGTCGGCACGCGTTATTGACGCGTCCGGCGCGCACGCGCCAAACGAAGCCGCCCGAGCCAAGCTGTTACCAGCTGGATTCCATGGCCTCGGCGAGCTTGATGAGCGTTTGGAGCTGCTTTTCCGCGTCGTAGCGAGCGGAACGTCCCGCCATGGTCTCGGTCAACGCCGTGTACGTGAGGACGCCGTCGCCCACATCGAGCTCGCCAGGGCTCTTCTCGAGCAGCTGCGCGGCGGTTCCCCGTGCCCCTGTGGGGAGCGCTTGCCACAGCTCTTCGTGGTGCGACGTTGCCACATAGATCTTGGAGCCAACGTAGCGCCGTCCAGGGCCTTCCTGTGGGTCGCTGCCTCCGGCGAGGTCAAAGCGCGGCAGGCGGTCGTCGAGGCCCACTTTGAGCGTCCAGTTTCCGGCATCGCCGTGGAACGCTGCCGCGGCTGGCCGGTCGTTCATCTCGGTCTCGAGAATGTAGTCGCTGTCCTCTCGGTGGTGCTTGCCGCCGATGCTGCCTCGGAGCTCGAGACACACCCGCTCGGCGCGCTGGACGCCGTTCTCAGCAGGCGGGCTCATGCCCAAGAGCGAGCGTCCTTCTCGATAGAGGGTCCGAATGATCCCCATAGGCTCTCTCCTTACTCGATTCGGTAGCCGACGCCGTGCACTGTGCGGATGAGCGTCGGGTTCTTGGGGTCGTCTTCCACGCGCTTGCGGAGCTTGGACACGTGCTGGTCGATCGTGCGCGAGTTCGGCAGGTAGTTCATGCCCCAGCACTCGTTAAAGAGCTGCTCGCGGCTGACGACGTTGCCGCGCTCACGCGCGAGCAGCCTCAGGATCTTGACGTCCCGCAAGCTGAGATCGACCACCGCGTCACCCTTCTTCGCGCGCAGCTCCGCGGGGAACACCACGAGCCCCGGCAGCTCGAAGCTCTTGCTCTCGGCCTCGGCCGGCGGGTTGCTCTTGAAGGCACGGCGGGTCACCGCACGGATTCTCGCGACGACCTCACGAACCCCGAACGGCTTGGCGATGAAGTCGTCTGCCCCGAGCTCGAGCCCGACGACGCGGTCGATCTCTTCGGACTTGGCCGAGATAAAGATGACCGGTAGGCCGGGACGTCGGCGCAGCAGCTCCTTGCAGACCTCGTACCCGTCGCGCTTGGGCATCATGATGTCGAGCAGCGCGAAGTCGGGCGCCACCTCGTCGAACATCGCGAGCGCTTCCTCGCCGTCGGCCGCGGCATGCACCGTGTAGCCTTCGGACGCTAAGACGTCGGCGAGCCCTTGCCGGATGTGCTGATCATCTTCTGCGAGCAAAACTTTCATGGACCGACCTTACGCAAGAGCCATTCCCATTTCTGCCACGCTCTGAGCCGACGTGCGAGGGCTACGTGGCGGTAGCCGCCGGCGGGTCAAGGCGCAAGCTCGCAACAAAGCAGGCACCTGGCTGGCTCGCGACCAAGGTCAGGTCGCCGCCGTGGAGTCGCGCCAGGCGCCGTGCGATGTCGAGTCCGATGCCCGTGCCGCTGACTCCCTCGTTGACGCGGCTCGTAAGGCGCTGGAACGGCTCGAAGATTCGCTCGCGCTCGGTCTCGGGGATGCCGGGTCCAAAGTCGCGGACCGTGATCTTGGCCCACTCCCCCTCGCGGCTCGTGCTCACAACGACACGCTCGCCGGTGGCGGCGTACTTCTCGGCGTTGCTCAGCAGGTTGGACACGATGTGGGTGAGTGCATCCGGATCGGCAATCCCAACCCCGATTGTCCCGTCGAGCTCGACGGCAAGCTTTGCCTTCGCGAGGCTTCCGCGCTGGGCATCGACCGTCGTGGCGATGACCTTGTCCAGGTCGACCGAGCGAGGGCGGAGCTCTAGTGCGTCCTGCTGGTCGCGCGAGAACGTCAGCACGTTGTGAATGAGTCGGGACAGCCGAGCGGTCTCCTCGTTGATGACCGAGAGGTTGCGCGCGACGGGATCGCGCTTGACCTCGTCGGGCGTGAGATCGTCCACGTCGAGCTGACCGCTGAGGAGCTCGGCGTAGAGCCGGATGTTGGTCAGCGGTGTCTTGAGCTCGTGGCTGACCTGGTTGACGAACGAGACCCGCTGGGCCGCGACCGCCATCTCGCGACGCCTCTGCCGGTAGAGCAGCACGGCCACTAGCATCAGAGCGACCGCGATTCCGAGCAGGCCCGCGAGGAGTCCGCCCCAGCCGGCTGCCGGCGCGTCGGGTAGGGCATCGGGCGCGCTGTAGTGACGAAGGCTCCATGCGGCCAGCGGGCTGCTCAGCGGTAGCGTCACCCGCGCAGACTCATCCTTGCCAGGCCGGTACGTTCCCCACTCGTAGAGCGATGCACCGTTGGCGTCGCTCAGCGTCGTGAGGCTGTCGAACGAGCCGTCTGCAAACGCTTTTGTCGACGGTAGGTAGGCGACGAGGTCGCTCAAGAGGCGAATCCGCGACAGCTCTGCGGCCACGATGCGCTTGCCGGACCGGCGCCAGAAGATCAGGTTCAGCCCGCTGCCGTGGTAGTAGGTGAGCCAGCCCTCGTCAGCACGGGCGGATCCGTCGCGCGTGCTCTCGTCGGCCTTGGCCCGGATCGCCGCGTCCAGTGCTCCGTCCTGCCAGATCGGCCGCGTTCGCTCGACCAGCTCTCGCTCGAAGCTCGTGAGGACGCCGCTGTTGAGAGGCGGGAACTGGAGCTTGCCGTCGGCCGAGCCGACCACCAGCACGTCGACGTCGCGGGCGTTGGCCTTGAGGTAGTTCCGGATCGCCTTCGGCGTCATCGGAAGGGGCTCAACGACACGGCGCAGGCGTCGTTGGTGCTCCTCCATGAACCGAATGATGGTGCCGTCGACCTCGCGCAGGCGGTCTTCAAGCAGCACCGAGACCTGGCGCTTGGCAGTCGCTTCCTGCTCGCCGACGTAGCGCACGCCGAGCCAGGCGAGCGCCGCGATCGGCAGGACGACCATGGCCGTCAGCAGCGCGACCAAGCGCCAAGGCTGGGACCCACTACGCCGCATTTGACCCCGCGGCCTCTTCTAAAAGAGCCCGCCGCGGTAGGTCTTTTTGAAGTTGCGGTGCTTCATCTTCTTGCGTCGCTGATTCCACGCCTCGCCCTCTAGATTGCTTGCGTCTGCATCGTTGTCGACCCCGTCTTTCATGAGGCCAGGCGCCTTCCAGAGGTTGCCTTGCTCATCGAGGTAGCGCGCGTTGTCCTTAAGCAGCTGTCGCGCTTCTGCGATGCGACCGTTATCACGAAGCGCCATGGCCTGCTCGTTCCTCTGGGTGGCGAGCTGCTCGGCCACCAGGACCTTGACCTTGCGGTTCGCGCTGCCGGTGACGGCCGCCATGTCCTCGGTCAGACCCGCCGAGACGGTGGCAGCCAGCGTGTCAGCCGCACCGGTGCCCACGTTATGAAACGACACCGCGATATCGGCGACCGCGGCACTCTTGCCGGTGAGGTCTTTCGACTGAAGCTCGACGACGAACTCCTCGGTAGCTGCCGAGTAGAGCTGAGCGATCTGGAGCGACACCCGGTTGCCCTGGATCTCGACGCCCTCGCTGAGAGCTCGCACGGGCCGAAAGCCGTCCTTGAGCGTGATGGTCACAACGGCTTCCTTGGCAACGATCGAGGCCAGACTGCCGAAGCCTTTCTTAAAGAGGGTCGTCAGCTGGCGAGGGTGCTCGACGAAGGCATGCTGCCCGCCGCTGGTCGACGCCAGCGACACCATCAGGTCCTCGTTGTAGTCGAGGCCGAGGCCGACTGTCGTCACCGAGATCCCCTCGCGGCGCAGGCTGCGGCCCAGACGCGCGAGCTCGCCCGGCGAGGAAGGACCGATGTTGGCGCGGCCATCGCTCAGCAGCACGACGCGGTTGACCCGGCCTGCTTCGAAGAACTTGCGCACCTCGGCCGCGCCTTTGCTGGTGCCACCGAAGAGCGCGGTCGAGCCACCTGCCGAGAGCTGGTTGATGCCGCGCTCAATGACCGCTCGGTCGCTCGCTTTCGTGGCGGGCACCAGGACGCGGACCGTGTTGTCGTAGGCCACGACGCTGACGATGTCGTTGGGACGCAGCTCGTCGAGGGCTGCGAGCGCGGCATCTTTGGCGCGGGCGATCTTGGCACCGGCCATCGAGCTCGACTTGTCGAGGACAATGGCAACATTCATCGGTGCTCGGTCGCGGGTCGTGTCCACGTCACCGCCACGAAGCGCGATCCGAAGGTAGCTCTTGTGGGCAACGTTCGCTGGTAGAAGCTGGGTGTCGAGCGATGCATCCAGGGTGATGGGCGCTGCCGCGACGGCGATGCCAGAGATGCCCACAAGCAGGGCGCAAATCGCGGCGCCAACGAGTGCAGAACGGCGGGTCCGGCGCTGCGGCGAGGCGTCTCGTGAGGTCGATTTCTTGAGCATGGTCACCCTCCAGGGGCGAGGCCGACGCGGAGGTCAGCGTTGAAAAGGGAGCGTACGCGATGCCACCTTTCTATGGAGTATGACGCAGCCGTTGGTCGTATCGTCGTCACGGAGTTGTAAAACGTTTGTGCACGTTGGCCGTGGCGGGTCGGAAGCCGGATCACGGGGCGAGCTCGGTGGGCCGAGTTGGGATGTCGGCCGGCTGCTCGGCCACCCAGAGCACGCCGACACACGCGATCGCCAGGGTCGGGTCGTTCGTCGCAAGAGCGCCGCGAATGAGCCGACCGCTGGCGTCTCGTTGCGTGGGCAGGTGGGAGCGAGCCCGCTGGCACAGCCCGACGAAGCCGTCCGCCTTAGCGCGCTTGGCGTCCGAGCGTGTGTAGAGCCGCCAGTGCCCCACCGAGCCTGGAGCGATGAGCGCCGACAGCGCCTGGCCGAGCCGACCCATGGTGAAGCGTGGATTCACTTCGAGCAGCGGCTTCAAGCGCAAGGTCCCGCGGTCGTCAAACACCATCATGTCGACGCTCGCCGGTCCCTCATACCGGGCGCTTCGCAGCACACGGGCAACGGGCGCAGCGATCTGGTGACGGTGCTCGGCGATACGGCTGAGGAGATCCGAGATGCGCGGGCTCGCGGGCCACGGACCGAGCAGTGGGCCGAGGTAGCGTCCGCGGCTGTCGGCCCAAAATCGCGTCACGTCGACCTCCAGGGCATCTCCGTGGACCGATAGCTGCAGCGACAGATCGTCGACACGCTCGCGCCAGGGCTCGACAACGACCCGGCCGAGCTCGAGTGCGCCGGCCACGAACCGTCTGGCGTGGTCATCGAGGGCGTCGAGCCTCATGGCCCCGCGGCCTGCGGTGCCAAACGCCGCCTTGATCACGGCTGGGCCTTCGATGCGTGCCAGCGCCGCGGTCACCTCGGCAAGGCTTGCGGCAGCGACGCCGACATCGCTGGCGCCAATGACCTCGGGGATAGGCCCCTGCAGCGTCTCGCAGAGCTCAGCGCAGGCGGCGAGCCAGGTGTCCTTGGCGTAGAGCTCACGCCAAGCCGGAATCCAGTGATCCGAGGTCTGCATGAGCCGCGCGACGTCTGGGCTCCAGCCCCACGGAGACGGGACCTTCGCCGGCTCTGGTCCGCGGACGAACGTCGGCAGAGCGAGGCCGGAAGCGACCAGCGCGTCCAGCCAAGCTCCGGCGGGATCCACGTCGGTCCAAACGGCGTCGCCGCGAGCCGCGTTGGCGAAGAACATCGGAAGGCAGTCGAGATCCGCACGCAACGCTTGAATGCTGCTTGGCGGACAGTAGCCGGGAGCGCCCCGTGCGGCCTCGGCTTCGGCGCTTGGGTTGAACACCCAGAGATGTGGCTGCTGGGCTCGTGCAGCCGCGGTCATGGGGCGACGGTCCCGTGGATCCACGCGGCAATCCGCTGCCAGATGGCCCGCGAGTCGGGGCTCGTGAGGGGTTTCATGTGGTCCGGATCGGCGAGTCCGTTCGGATCGGGCGCTAGCTCCCAGAAGGTAGTGGGGCCACCGAGCCGGTTGGCAAGGCCGCGTGCGGCAGCCTCCGTGCACATCAATCGGTCGTGGGCGCCGTGGATGACCAGGGTCGGGGGCGTCACGTTGGCAAGCCCGGCGATAAAGTCGTGGTGGCCGTCGCGGCTCTTGGCGCCTCGCAGCGCCCACCGCAAGAAGCTGTGCACGTAGGTCGGTGCCTCGTCGTTGTTGCCCATGCGCAGCGCCTTGCTTGGGAAGCGCCCCGCGACTGCAGTGACCGCCGAGAAGCCCATGAGCGTGAGGACCTTGCGGTACCACGTCAGGCGGCTCGGCTCGAGCTCACGGACCCAAAAGTTGGCGCCGACCAAGACGAGCGCGTCGACGTCAGTGAGGCCGTAGCAGCCGATCGAGACGGTGGTGGCATGCCCGCCCAGCGACTGGCCCACGATGACGAAGGGCAGGCCAGGGTGACGTGCGCGGACCCACGCCGCGGCTGTCGGGATGTCCACAGACGCGATGTCTTCGTAGCTCCAGTCGAGACGGCGGCTCGCGTTAGACGGCGGCTCTGCTTCGCCGTGGCCCCGCAGGTCGAGGGTATAGGTCGCAAGCCCTTGCTGCGCGAGAGACGTGGCAAACCCTTGCCCCCGGGGGCGGTCCAACGAGCCCCGGTGGACCATCATCGCGGGAATGGCGAGCACCGCGGCTCTCGGCTCACGGGTGGTGAACTCTCCGAGTGCGAGACGCCAGCCGTCGGCGGTCGCGACGTAGTGGGTGGTCGCCATGGGGCGAATCATGGGGCGAAGTGCAGGCGCTCGGAAAGGCGAAACTTGGGGGCAGCGCCCGCAGTGAGACCGTTTGACCGTTCCCCACGATCAAAACTCGCGCTCGGCTCGCGGTCCGGTTTGGAGTTGCTTCGATTGAATGGCGAATCGTCGAAGTGCGTTGCGTCGAGTCGGCCCGCAGATGTTCACGTTCCGTTAAATTTTGGGCTCTCGCGGGCCTTTCCTGCGGCCGGCTCCGAGTGTAAAAGGACCTGTGCCCCTCCCGGTTCGTTTCAGAGCCGACACTCCCCAAAGCAGGATCCCACATGGTCGCCAACGTTCCGCCGACAGAAGGTGGTAGCGGCGCTACGCGCGCGTCATCGTTAAAGACGAAGCGCATGACGTGGCTCCGCCAGCAGCTCTTGGAGCTGCGCGTCGGCGTGGGCTCAGAGCGTGACCCCGTCGACCTCTCGCTGCGCCGAATCGACGCGATGATCATCGAGGTCACGAGCCTCGACAGCAAGGTGGCAGCGTCCAGAAGCGACATGCAAAACTTGGTGTTTGCGGTGGACGCAGGGCTCGTCGTGCTCGACCGGGACGGCTACGTCCAGCAGTCCAACGACGAAGCCAAAGAGCTGCTCGGCGCGACGCCGAACGCCCGAACATCGCTGAGTGACCTGATCGACCCCGATGTTGCGCGGGACGTCCTGGCCACCGCCGTCAGCCGCGGCTTCGTCAAGCCGACGCCGACAACCGCCACCGAGTCCGACGCCACGATCGACATCGCGTGCGTCGCGCTTGAGGTCGAGGATGGCCATGCGAAGGGGTTCATGTGCGTGCTCAGCGCGCCGGCGGCGCCGGCAGCAGCGACGCCCGACAGCGACGAGCAGCTCAGCGAGCTTCGCGCAGCGCTGGACGCCGAGAGAGAGCGAGCCGAGGCCCTCGCCGCCGAGGGTGCGCGACTTGAGAACGAGCGCCGCGGCCTCCAAGCCCGTGTGGAGAGCTTGGAGCGCGATCTGTCGGAGCAGCGAGCGCTCCAGCGCTCGAACGCGGACGCGCGGCGCGCGCGACTCGACAACCTCGCCCACGAGACCGATGCGCGTGCGGCCCACTTCGCACGTCGCCACGAGGCGGAGCATCGCGCCCTCCAGGCAGCGCTCAACAGCGCGAGCGCCTCGCTCGACGGCGATGCGCAAGACGTCCAGCTCGAGCAGATCGCCCAAGCGACCGAGCGCCATGATGACACACGCCAGGCTTACGAGGCCGAGCTGCGTCGGCTTGAGTCGGCCCTCGGCCAGAGTCGGGAGGCGCTTCGCGACGAGCGCGATGCGCGCAGCCGCCTCGCCCAGGACCGTGATCGTGTGGCCGCAGAGCTACGCGTCGCCCGCGCCGAGGCCGATGCGCTGCTCGAAGGCGGTCCCGAGCACATCGAGCTCGAGGCCGCGCTCGACGCCGCCAAAGAACGGATCGACCGGATGGTCGTCGACATGCGTGCTCAGCAGCAGCGGCTTGAGAAGGTCGTCGAGAAGCTGGTCCGCCGCGAGGAAGAGGTGGACCGCCTCCGGCGCGAGCGAGATGAGGTGGAAGGCATCGCCAGACGGCTACGCGGTGAGCTGGAGGTCCTTCGCGCTCAACAGCAGACTGACAGCGATGTACTGAAGGCAGCTGCGCGCGAGGCGCGCGGGATGGCTGAGCAGAAGGCCAATGAGCTGGCAGCGATCCAGCGCGACCTTGAAGCGCGCGGCGTCGAGCTACGGCGCGAGTTCGATCGGCAGCGCTCGCTCCTCGATGGCCAAGTGGAGGAGCTCGAACGGCGCAACAAGGCGTCGGAGCGGGAGCGCGAGCGCCTTGAAGACAAGTTCGGAGCGGTCGCGAAGGAACGCGACGCGCTGATCAAGCGGGTCTCGGAGCTTGAGACGCTCAGCGCCTCCACCGACGAGCGTGCTCGGGAGCGGGTGGGGCAGCTTGAGTCTGAGCTTGCCGCCCGCACCGCGCGCATCGACGAGTACGAGCAGCAGATCGCCGGCGGCAATGAGTCGCTGAACGCGGCTCAGCGCGACCTGTCCCAGGCCCGGAGTGCCGTGGCGGAGATGGAGCGGGTCCTGGCCGAGCGTGAGCGTGAGCTCTCGGCGGTGTCGGACCGAGTCGCCGCCATCTCCGGGCGGCACGAGGCCCTCGAAGCGGCGCACCAGACGGTGCTCGGCGAGTTTGAGGCTGCACGCACCAGCCTGGCTGCAACGCGTCGGGACGCCGCGGAGTGGGAAGAGTCGGCCACCCGCATGAGCAAAGAGCGCAGCGAGCTGGCGGCCGAGCTTGAGGGACTGCGCCGTGAGGCCGGTGCTGACGTTGAAAAGGCCCACCAAGAGCTTGCGCAGCTCAAGGCGCAGCTGACGTCGAGTGACGAGCGCTTCACCGTGCTCGAGACGGCGTACGAACAGCGTGGCGAAGAGGTGGAGACGCTTCGTCGTCACATCGATGGCGAGCGGAATCACCTGCGCGAGCTTGAAGACCAGATCGGCACCCTTCGCGGGGAGCGTGACGAGCTGACCGCTCGTATCAGTGCTGCCGAGCACCTCAACAGCAGCCGCGAGAAGCAGCTTGAGCGCGAGCTAGAAGAGGTTCGCGAGGCACTGGAGGCGAGCGAGCGGGCGCACCGAGACTCCGAAGCGGAGCTCCAGGCGGCCGGGATCAGCCTGGCCGAGCGCGCCAAGCTCGAAGAGCAGGCCCGACAGGAGCTCGCCGAGAGCCGCCGCGAGCTGCGCGAGCTGTCAGTCGCGCGCGAGACGATCGAGGCCGACTTTGCGGCCTCTCAGCGCGAGCTAGAAGAGCTCAAGCAGACGGCCGACCAGCTGCTCGCCGACAGTGAGTCGACGGCCAGAACGCAGCTCGATGAGCTCAAGAAAGACGCCCAGAAGGCCATCGACACGCTGCGCGCCGACCTGGACGCAGCCCGGAGCTCGCATGAGGAGCTCACCGTGGAGCTCGGGCGACGACAGGAGCGGCTCGACATGGTCGAGGCCGAGCTCGCGGACCGTCGGCAAGCCTCGGAGGCTGCAGAGGGTTCGCTTGCGGCCAGCCGTGAGCAGCTGGAGCAACATCAGGCGCAGCTCGTGACGCTTGAGACCGAGCTCCGGGAGCGTCGGCAGGCCGCGGAAGCCGCCGAGTCCTCGCTGGCTGCAGCTCGCGAAGAGCTTGAGGTCGCGCAAGCGAGTGCGGCTGGATCCCGCGAAGCGATTGAGACACTTCAGCGCGAGGAAGAGCGGCTCAACGCGAAGGGGCGAGAGGTCACTGCGGAGCTCACAAAGGCGCGCGCAGCGCTGGAGGCCATGAACAACGAGCTGACGGCGGTTCGGTCCGACGCAGCTGGGTTGGGCGAGACGGTGGAGGCGAGCCAAGCAGAGCTGGCCCGAGCGCGTGCCGAGCTGACGGCGATGAACGAGGAGCTGACGACGGTCCGCTCCGATGCGGCTGGGTTGGGCGAGACCGTGGAGGCGAGCCAAGCGGAGCTGTCCCGCGCGCGTGCCGAGCTGACGGCGATGAACGAGGAGCTGAGGGCGACGCGAGCGGACGCGGCTGGGCTCAGCCAAGCCGTCCAAGCGGGTCGCGAGGAGCTCGCGTCGATGGCAGCACGGAGTGAAGAGCTCGAGGCGCTGCTTCGGAGCGAACGACAGACGTCGGCCACTGCGCGGACGCAGGTGGAAGAGATCGAGCAGGCGCTGGGCGAGGCTGAGCAGACGGTCCGGGGCCAGCGCGCTGAGGCTGAGAGGGCGTCCGCACGTCTGAGCGAGCTTGAGACTGCCGCCGCGGAAGCGGAGGCGACGCTCGATGGATTGCGCGCGAAGGCTAACGAGGACCGAGCGAGCTTGGCGGGCTTTCACCGTCGCAACAACGAGCTGGCGCGGGCGCTCAAGGCCTCCAAGGAGGAGGCTGCTGCCAATCACTCGCGCCTCGAACAGGCCATTGCGGTCCGTGAGCAGCTCGTCGGTGAGCTGGCGTCCATGCGGGCGGAGTTTGACAAGCTGGTCGGTAGCCAGGACGTCGAGCGTCTTGAGAAGGAGCTTGAGCGGGTGCGTGCTGCAGAGCACGAGCTTCGCAGCGAGCTACAGCATCACGCGGCCCGAGCCGAAGCGAAGACTCAAGCCGTGCTTGGGCTCGAGGAGCGGATGCGCCGCGTTGAGAACGAAAAGAAAATGATTCAGCAGGCGCACAAGAAGTTCGAAAAAGAGCAGGTGCAGCGCGAGATGGAGTCGAAGCAGCGGCTTGAGAAGCTGTTGCAGATTGCCCAGAAGACGCATCAGTCCGACCAGCGCGAGATCAGCCGGCTGACCCAAGCCTACGATGGTGCGCGCGGTGAGCTAAGTGAGCTCCGCCACTCGATGGCGAGTCACAACGACTTGATGGCGAAGCTCACGGCGTCTCAGCACGAAGCGCAGGCCTACAAGAAGCGTCTTCAAGAGGTTCTCGCGAAGACCAGAGCGAACCGCATGCGCGACACGCGCCGCAAGATCCTTGGCACGGGCACCGGGGCTCCGCCTCCGCTCCCACCAGGGGACACGATTCAGGACTAGGCCCAAAACAAGCGCTCTTTCCGGCTGCGGCTTTGGCGATGCGCTCGCCAGCGACGTCCATGCGTTCGCTTCGCTCACCTGAACTCGACGATGCACGCATCGCCTTCGTCCAGCGGACGCCGCTGGCAAGCACATCGCCTTCGCCTCGCTCGAAAATGGCGCTTCTTTTGGGCCTAGTCCTGAAAACAAGCGCTGTTTTCGAACGAGGCGATTTCGCGAGCGTGACGCTCGGTAGCGCCGTGCTGGGTAGCTCGGTGCTCAACAACACCGATCCGGAGACATGCGCGCGTACGCTCGGCCGATCACCTGCGATCACGCGGTTGCGAGAGCAGCGGCGCGGACCGCGGCTTCGGGTGGTCTCTTGTCGTCGGCGAGCGGGCTTAGCGTTCGTGATGGCGGCGTTGGCGAGTGCTTGGGCGGACTGTTGTAGCGACTGCTACGGTTGACCGCGTTCGTTCGAGTGGTAGCGTGAGTCAATGGCAGAAGGACACGAACTCACGAGCCGCCACCTCGAGTGGGTACGTCAAGCGCTCTTCGCGCTCTACCAAGACGTCGCCCAGAAGGCCGGTCTACCGGAAGAGTTCGCTCACCGCTTGGCCCTCATTCTCCGCGAGGTCGGCACCGCGGATGCACGCTTCGCATCGGCCCGTAGGGACCTTCAGAACATCATCTGGTTGCTGCATGGCGGCGTTGTGATGCTCGACGGCGTCGGCATGATCTTGAGCGTCAATCCGATTGCTGAAGAGATCTGGGGACAGCCGGCGAGCGCCCTCGTTGGCGGGCACGCGAGTGAGCTCTTCGACGAAGGCACGGACGCCCAGCTGCTCGATCTGCCAGACTCTCTGCAAGTGGGGCTCCGGCGCGGACTCGCTGCCCGACTTCCCAAGCGAGAGATCGGCTACACCTGCAACATTGTGGCGCTGCAGGACCGCAACGGAAAGCCCAAGAGCTTGCTCCTGCAGATCGAGCCGCCCGTCGTCGACGCCGAAGTCCGAGCGGTCGCAAGCCCGCCGGACGAGAGCTTGGAGGAAGCGCTGCGGCGCATCGACGAGCTCCAGCGCGCGTATGCGCAGGACCGGCAGCGGTGGGAGGCCGAGCGGGATGCGACCGGTGACCGACACGACGCGGAGCGTCAGCTCTGGTCTGCCGAGCGCGCCGGGTTGGAGGAAGATCGCGACGAGATGCGCGCGATTCGACAACACGAGGAGCTGGCGCAGGAGGCGCAGGCTCAGGAGATCGCGTCCCGCAAAGGCATGTTGGATGCGGCCAACGCGCGCATCGCGGAGCTAGAGCTTCTCGTCAAAGACGCTCAGCTGCGCGCCAAGGTCGTCGGACAGGAGCTCGACAACGTCCGCGACCGCGAGCACAGCGTTCGGACGGAGCAACAGCAGGCGCTGTCTGAGCAGCTTGAGAGTCTCAAGACCGAGCTGGATGAGGCGCAGGCCGCGCATGCTTCAGCGATCCAGGCCCTTCAAGCGCTCACCGCCGAGAGAGACGTCCTGCGCGGGCTGAGCGCCGAGAATGTCGCGCGCCAGGTGAGCCTCTTGGCAGAGCGTCGTGAGTCGCAGGTGGCGCTTGCCGCCGCAGAGGCACATGCCGGCGCGACCGCGGAGACCAACGCTGGGGAGCTTGAGCAGGCGCGCACGGAGGGTGCCAGCGCACAAGCGCGGGTTGCGGCACTGACAGACGAGCGTGACGCGCTCGCGGTTCAGCTCGAGCAGGTCCGTGAGTCGGTGGAGGTGATCACGTCCGAGCGCGACGCGCTCACGGCCAAGCTTGGCACGGCTGAGCAGCGTGTCATCTCAATCACCGCCGAGCGCGACGCTCTATCGGCGCAGCTGGGTGAGCTCGACAAGCGAGCGGCCACCATGACGGCCGAGCGGCACGCGTTGACCACCCAGCTCGGCGACGCAGACCAACGCTGCCTGGCGGCGGCAACGCAACGCGACGAGCTCCAGGCGCTCTTGAGAGACGCTGACCGGCGCGTCGTGTCGTTGCTGTCGGAGCGCGCGGAAGTCAACGCGATGTTTGAGGCCCTGGAGGCCGAGGTTGGCGAGCTCGGCCAGAAGATCGAGGCCCAGGAGGCCGCAGCTAAGCGTGCCGAGCACGAGGCTGGCAGCAACGTTGAGACGTTGGCTGCTGAGCTGCTGTCGGCAAACGAAGCGCTTGCTGCGGAGTCAACCAAGCGCGCTGCTGCAGCGGCACAGCTCGCTCGCGAGGCCGCTCGTGTCTCGATTCTCAACGACCGGGAGACGGACTGGATCGAGCTCGTTGCCGACAACCGCGATCTGAAGGCTCGGCTTGAGCTGTTCCGTGAGGCTGCGGCGACCGAGGCACCGAGCGGTTCGGGCGAAGACGACCCGTCGGCTGAGCACGAGGCCGTGCTGGCTGCGATCCGGCAAGAGAACGTTCAGCTTCGGGCACTGGCCGATGAGAGCGAGATGCTGCGCGAAGCGAATCGCAACCTGCGGATGAAGCTCGACGCGCTCGCGGCGCAGTCGACCGAGATTCCACCGATTCCGGGTAGCGCGGATGCTCAGCCAGCGGTCGAAGGCGGCGACGACGTGTCCAAGCCGGAGATGAAGCGTGCGCTGCGATCGGCGCGGCGTGAGACCCAAACCCAGCGGCGTCGGCTGGTGGAGGCGTTGGACGCTATTCAGACACTCGAGGTGAAGCTCTCGGAGCGCGACCGAGCGCTGGTGACCGGTGCTGGGCTCGACGAGCTTGCTGACGCGGAGCCCGGCGACACCGATCCGCTCGCGCCCGCCTTCGACGAGCTGGCATCGCAGCTGGGCAACCTTGGCCGTGACACGCCAAGCCTGCAGCTCCTGCACACTCGGCTCACGAAGCTGCTCTCGGTCTCGCGGGCGTCGCACCGAGCGGACCAGCGGCAGATCGAAACGCTGACGCTGGCGCTGCAGACGAAGAGTGATGAGGTGCGAGATCTCACGGCCGACAAGCTCGAGGCCGAGGAGCTAGAGATACGGCTGCAGTCAGCCCTGAGCGAGGTCGCTCGGCTGCAAGACCGGCTTCGGGACGTGCCGCCCAAGGGGTTGACGACGACCGCTGAGTTCGACCGTCCCAAGGGCGAAGACGACGACAACGCGGACTGAGCGGATCCTCGCGAATCGATGCGGCCCCCGCTCAGGAACGCCGCTGGAGCGGGCCTGGCGCTCGCCTGTTAGACCTCTGCGACAGAAGTTCTGATGGTTTGGATCGAGTCGTCTTGGCGTGAGGCCAAGGAACGAGGACCGAGCATATCGGGATACGTGAACGACGAAGTGACGCCGGGATCGCGTCAATACGGCCGAGCAAAACCTATCAAAACTTCTGTCGCAGAGGTCTAGCCATCGATGATGATCCACAGCATCGTTGCGAGGGCCGCGGCAGCTAGAACCCAAACGAGCGGCGACATCGGTCGGTTCGTGCCCGGGCGCTCCGAGCCACGCTGAGTTCGGGCTTTCTCGAGCACCAGGCCAGCTGAGACACCTGGCAGCGTGGCTGGGTCGCGGTGACCATCGCCCTTTGTCCGCGCCATCGGTCCGCTACGATGGCCCTCGTGAGCTCGCGGGACCACAGGCTGGGCACCAGCGCCGCCTTCGAGGGTGTCGTCGATCGCGATGGCAAGTGGTTGTTCGACCGGTAGCGCCGCGAGGGCTGCGCGTAGCTCGGACACGGTGGCGAAGCGCTGGGCGGGCGTCTTGGCAAGGCACCGCTGCACGATCGTGTCCAGCTGCCCGAGGGCTGGGGTTCGAGGGCAGTGCTCAAGAAGCGACGGCGGCACGTCCTGGCGGTGCGCGATCATCAGTGCGAGCGAGGTCGAGCGCTCAAAGGGCAGGCGGCCCGTTATGAGCGCAAAGAGCGTCACACCGATCGCATAGATGTCAGTCGCCGGGCCCACCTCGCTGCCCGCCACTTGCTCTGGGCTCATGTACGCCAGGCTTCCGATCGACGCGCCAGCGCGCGTGAGCTTCTGTCCGCCCTGGTCGACGAGCTTGGCAACGCCGAAGTCGAGGACGTGCAGCTGCTCAACGCCCGTCGGTGTGACGGTCACGAGCAGGTTGGCTGGTTTGATGTCTCGGTGAACGAGCCCAAGCGCGTGGGCTTCGAAGACTGAGTCGCAGAGCTGAAGCGACAGTGCCTGGAGGCGGTTGAGGGTCAACGGTCCATGCTCGGCGACCAGCTCGCTGAGGTCACGCCCCTCGAGCAACTCCATGACCATGTAGAGGCCGCCGTCATTGAGCTGACCGGAGTCGTAGACCGTGACGGTGTGCGGGCTCTTGAGGTTGGCGGTGATACGGGCTTCACGCAGGAAGCGAGCGGCTGTGGTTGGGTCCCCCGCGTCGCGCTGGATGAGCTTGACGGCGACGGCACGGTGCGTCGAGCGCTGCCACGCGCGGTAAACGCGGCCCATGCCGCCGGTGCCGAGGACACCGGTGACGAGGTAGCGGTCGTCGATGATCGTGCCAACGCGCGGATCGTCGAGGGTGTCGAGCGGCAGCAGAGGCTCGCCGGCGTGAGAGGGACATAGCGCTGTGCCGGCGTCGTAGCGGCGGCAGCAGTGAGGGCAGATCAGCATCGATGCGCGTCCCTGATGGCGCCGCTGGGAGCGATCGACTGGGGGGGCCTGTCTCGCCCGATCCTCTCGTCACGCCGTTGGTCACCCATACCGATTGCTCCGTCCTCATTGGCTTGGACCTGAAACGCCGTCCGCCGTTGTCGACCCATCACACCACTAAGACTTTGACTAGGTTATCAGGCGTGGCGCGCGCGGTCTCATGTTCTGGCGCTCACGCTGCGCGCCGCGGCATCAACCGCCGGCCGCGAGTGCCGCACGTCTGGAGTCGGCGTGCCGACCACAGTTGTCGCTGGATCATTTGAGAGAGGGCAGGCTAGTCTCCCGTGATGTTTGGGCTCGGCACATGGGAGATCGTCCTCATCTTGGGGGCCGCGCTGATTTTCATCGGCCCGGACCGCTTGCCCAAGGTTGCTAAGCAGCTCGGAAAAGGGCTCAAGCAAGTTCGCGAGGCGATGGGCCAGGTCGACGAGGAGCTCAGCGAGGCGAAGCGACAGGTGCGTCGTGCCGTCGATCTATCCCTAGAAGACCCAACCGCTCCCGACGAAGAGACGGCGGCTGCGGAGCGCGCCGCCCGTGAGCGATGGGACGATGCACGGCACTCGCAGGAGAGCTCGGGCGAGAGCCCGGTCGACGCCTCGGGGCTGGACATGTCGAAGATTCACTCCGATCCCAACGGCCCGAATCCCTTCATGGAGCGCGCCAGTGCCGGCGTTCCTGGCAGAGTCGCGGCAGGGCGACCGCAGCTGCGAGTTGCGCCGGCTCCGAGCCTGGTCGACGCCGCCGACGACGACGATGCTGACGATGTCGATGTCGACGAGGCCACCGCGGACGCATGAGCGATCACGCCGTCATGACCTTCCGCGAGCACCTCGCGGAGCTGCGCACACGTCTCGTGCGCATCGTGCTCATCTTGATGGTCGGCTTCTTCTTTTGTTGGGAGTTCCGCGTCGAGATCTTCGAGTTTCTCTCGCGGCCGATCGCTCAGGCGCTAGCTGACAACGGCGTCTATCACTTTCAGGCGATCCAGATCACCGAGAGCGTGCTGGTCTATCTAAAGACCGCATTCATCGCGGACGTCTTTCTGCTGTCGCCCTTTGTCTTCTATCAGCTCTGGGCGTTCATCGCGCCCGGACTCCACGACTCCGAGCGGCGCTTCATCATTCCGCTGACGGCGTTCTCGGTCGTCTTCTTCGTCATCGGCGCCGCGTTCTCCTACACGGTCTTGTTGCCCTTCATCACCGACTGGCTGATCGCTCTGACGTACGACGGGGGGAACGTCGAAGTCCTTGTGACGCTGCAGAACGCCTACTCGTTCGCCTTTACCTTCCTGTTGATGTTCGGCCTGGTCTTCGAGCTGCCGCTCATCATCTTCTTTCTCGCGCTCTGGGGCGTGGCGACCGGCAAGGGTCTGCTCAAGTTCTGGCGCTACTTTGTGGTCTTGAGCGTCTTGATCAGCGCCATCTTGACCCCGCCGGACCCCTTGAGCCAGGTGTTGATGGCTGTCCCGCTCAATGTTCTCTACGGCTTCGGAATCCTCGTAGCGTTCACCGTCACCCGAGCGCGCGAGAACGACGAAAAGAACGTCGGCGCCAAGGCGATGCGCATCATGGCGCTAATGGTCGTTGGGCTCTTGGCGCTCTCAGCGGCGGTGGTGCTTGTCATTCGCTCGGTGCCCGCGACCCCGCTGACGGAGCTGGTCCCGCCAAAGGCAAGCTACGCAGTGGGCTTCAACCCGAAGGGGTTGGCGGCAACCGACGCGGTCAACGGCCTCGAAGCGCCAGCCATGGTCGACGACGTGCTCGCGACTCTCCAGGCGGCCGAGGTCGAGGTCGACACGCTCAGCGCCGGCCTCGTCATCGGCGGCGACGGCTCAACGCGCGCGACCATCCTGCGGGGAGATGCTCTCGGCGAGCGCATCGATGCGATCCGTGCTTCGCAAGCGTCCGTGCAGGTCATCGACGACGACACCGTGGTCTTCGGCGATGAGGCACTGGTTGCGGGCGTGACAGGTGTCTCTGCCGGCGCCGTCCCGCCACTGCCGGCTGATGAGTACTCTACCCGCTTGCTCCGTCGTCTGCGCGCGGCAGGCCCGGTCTGGCTCTGGTGGCCAGCACCTGCGGACCGCGCCAACCCCTACTTCGCCGCGGCCAGCCGAGACTTGGCGGCGGCTGGCGGTTCGGTGGATCTCGGCGGCCGACCAAAGATCAGCCTCCACCTGCGCGCACGCTCCGGCGAGGAGGTCGACACCCTCGACGCCCAGCTTGAGACCGCGCGCAGTGCGGGTGCGCCAGGTCATCAGGCGCAGCTGGCGACGGTGGTCGATGCGGCCCTCGACGAGCTCAGTCAGCTGGTCGACGCAGACCCGGCCGCGGCAGAGCGCGTCCGCCGCCTCAAGGCGCAGCTGGCAGTGGTCGCACCAACCGCTTCGGGCGCGCAGCTTCCGGTGTTCGACGCCCTCCGGCCCTTCGTCCGAGGCTGGTCGATCCGTCGCAGCGACGAGTGGTTCCTGCTGACCAGCGAGCTCGCCGATGGCGCGCTCGGGCCGGCGCTCAAGCAGCTCTCTGAGTAGCTTCCGCTGCGAACCGCCGAACGCACGCTCGGTGCGCACGGCCCTGCGCGCCTAGCGGATTGGCCGTCATGATTTCGGTGGCTTAGCGTTTGGCACGCCTCTTGTACCAGAGGCAGCCATGCACGAATCAAGCAACCGCCTCACGCGCAGCATTGTCGTCGGTGTCGTCGCGACCTTGGTCGATCTCGCGCTCTTGGCGCTGATGATCGACGGCCTTGGGTTGTCGAAGGCGTCGGCCAATGTCCCCGCCCTGCTGGGAGGCATTGCGGTGCAGTTTGTCGGCAACAAGTTTTGGGCCTTTGGCGACACCGACGGTGACGTCGTCCGCCAGGGAGGGCTCTTCGCGCTTGTCGAGGTGATGACCCTCGGCCTGAACGCCCTCGCTTTCCACGTCCTCGCGGTCTGGCTCGGCGCGCCCTGGCTCTTCGCTCGTGTCGTGGGCGGCGGCGCCGTCTACCTCGGCTTTAGCTACCCCCTCTGGACCCGCATCTTCGCGCCCCAGCCAACCAAGGAAACCTCATGAGCATGCTCCCGCTCAATCAGCTCGTCTTTGCGAGCGTTGCGTTTGTCGTCGTCACGTTTGTTGTCGGCTCGGTCTGGGCGCTCTTTCGCGCCACGCGACGTCAGCGGCGTGTGTCACGGTCCGAGTCGACGCCTGTGTCGGTCCTCAAGCCGCTCTGCGGCGCCGATGACCAGCTCGAGTCGAACCTGGAGACGTTCTTTCGCCAGACCCATCAGGCCTACGAGATTGTCTTCGGGGTCGAGGGCAGCGACGACCCTGCGGCCGCCGTGGTTCGGCGCTTGCGTGCACGCTACCCAGAGGTGAGGGCGCGCCTCGTCGTTCACGACGGCGGCCGAGCGCTCAACCCAAAGGTGAGCAACCTGCGCGCCATTCTTGAGGCCGGCACGCACGACGTTGTGGTGATCAGCGACTCAAACGTCGCGGTGACGCCCGACTACGTCCAGCGGATGTTGGGCCAGCTGGCTGAGCCTGGCGTCGGCCTGGTCACCAGCCTCTTTTGCGGCCGCGGCGAAAGGAGCCTCGGCGCGCGCGTCGAAGCGCTCCACCTCGCGGGCTCCGTGACCACTGCCGTCGCGCTGAGCCAGGAGACCTCCGGCGAGGTCGCAGCGGTCGGTAAGTCGATGATGTTTCGGCGCTCGACGCTTGTGCCGCTCGGCGGTCTCGAGGCCGTCGGACGCGTGCTGGCCGAGGACTATGTGCTCGGCAAGATGTTCGCCAGTGCGGGCTATCGCGTGCGCCTCTGCGGCGGCGTTGTCGACAACGTCGCCGTCTCGACCAGCTGCCGGCGCTTCTTCGATCGACAGCTCCGGTGGGGGCTCATTCGAAGTCGACTGAGCCCAGCCCTCTACGCGCTCGAACCCCTATCGAATCCGATGCTGCTTGCGCTCGTCGCGCCTCTGCTTGGCATCGCTGGCTGGGCGCCGCTGATGCTGGCGCTTTGCTTAACCTTCGCCCGCGACGCCCTCGCATGGCGCCGCCTCCGTGGCGACTGGGAGGGACTGAGCGACGCTCTGCCGCTGGGGCCGCTCAAGGACGTCGCAATGCTCGGCGTCTGGCTCATCGCGCCCTTCCTTCGCCATGTGGCCTGGCGCGGCAAGCGCTACCGCGTGGCGATGGGAACCCGGCTCTACGCGTCTGCGCCTCAGGATGCGCCAACGCCTCTGCGCTTCGAGTAGAGCTGCAGCGCGGCGAGCACCAGCAGCAGGTAGAAGGGACCTCCGCCGCTCTGACCGCCCTGGCACCCGCTGCTCTCGCGGGTCACTAGGTTGGACACGGTCTCCCGGCTGGGCGGGATGAGCTCGAGGCCGCCGGTATCGACGGGGCTGGCCGTGTCGACGGGGCTGGCCGTGTCGGTGGGGCTGGTCGTGTCGGTGCCCGGACCAGCCGTATCGACCGGCGGCGTGGTGTCGGCTTGGGTATCCACGTCGACGCCCTGTGTGTCGCCGCTGCCGGTGTCTGCCGGTGGTGTCGTGTCGTTGGGCGGGCTCGTGTCGTTGGGCGGGCTCGTGTCGGCGTCTGGCTCGGCGATGCCCTCGTCGGCGACGCCTGAGCCGCAGACGCCGGACCCGCCGGCCACCTGGGGCAGGGAGGCGAGGCTTGCTACATGGGCGACGAGGCTGTTGCGCGCTGACTCTGGGTAGAGCGCTTCCAGCGGGGCGCCGACCAACACCGCCGTGTTGCCGCCACTCTGGTGGTGAATCGCCGCTGCCCCGGCTCCGTTGTCGTAGTTGAGCAGCGCGACCGCGCCACCTGTCGGCGCCAGGACGTCAGGGTAGTCCACGTTGTAGGTGCCGAGCGTGCCGTCGTCGATCGCCATTGCGCTCACGGTTCCGGACGCAGCGATCCCGACGCCGGGACCCGCGTCATCGGCCGCAAAGGTCGCGCCAAAGACGCTCGCGAGCCAGCTCTGGTCCGCGGCGCTGCCCTTGTCGCCAAGGTCCCACGCGATCTCGGCACCGCTAGCAAAGAGCAGCTTACCGCCGCCGCTTCCGAGCCAGCTCGAGATGGCGGCCTGCTCGGCGTCACTGAACGTTTCTTCGCCGGTGGACTCCTCGCCGAGCGCCCAGAGCAGGGCTGAGTACGCGTTGAGCGGAGCGCTTGTGCCGACGGCCGTCGCTTCCGCTGAGTCGAAGGCCACGTTGGCGGCCGCCAACGCCCAGGCGTGCTCCACAACGTACGCGAACGTGTTGACCTCGGCCTGGCGTCCGCGCCAGACGGTCCCCAGCGCCCAGGGTTGAAGCTCTTCGCGCGGCAACGACCAGCGGTCGAGCCGGGTGAACGCGTGCACGACGAGGGCAGGCGTCGGCTCGCCTGTGCAAGGCGGCGACACAGCGACCGTCGGCGACGCGAAGGACTCACCGCCGGCGTTTGTCGCGGTCACCCGGAAGAAGGTGGGCACACCTGCGGCCAGCCCGTCGACAGTGGTGGAAGTGCCGGTGACCGCAACGCCGTTGTCGAATGCATAGCCATCGTTGCTGCGGTAGACGCGATATCCTGTGGCGGGATCGCCGCCAGTTCCTGCGCTGTCGGTAGCGGGCGCCCAGCTCAGCACCGCGGTGGTCTCCGACGCAGCTCGGACGGCGACCTGCTCTGGCGGCTCGGGCAAGAGACGCAGCGGTTGGCCGTCCTTGTTGGCGAAGTAGCTCGCGATCCCCTTGTAGAAGGCTCGGGCTGCGGTGCGGCGAAAGTGTGGCTCCTTGAGCCAGTCGGCATCCGCAGCGGTGTCGTGGAAGGCGACCTCCACCAAGCACGACGGGGTCTCAGGATTGTGGCTCGGGTTGACCTCGCCGAAGTACGCCGAGCGCACGCCCCGGTCCTGCCATGTAGGATCGAACTCGGCGCGGATGTCGCTGATGAGTGCGGTTTGGATCGCCGTCGCTAGGGCATCGCCGCCTGCCACGCCGCTGAAGTTGTAGCTGCCGTTCGGAGGATTGGAGCCGTAGACGTAGGTGACCGTTCCTCGAGCGGGGTTCGGCGCGTTGGTGTGCCAGGCCACGTAGACAGCGTCCTCGCCCGGCTCGTTTTCCCATGCGGCGTAGCGCGAGCGGGCGCTGATGTCGTCGTTCTTGTCTTCGCTGCTGGCGTTGTAGACGCTCGCCGGTGCGCCGGTGAACTGAAGGTAGTAGCGCGACGCTTCTTCCCAGCGCGGGCGGTTCGACGTGGGGCTGTTGGCGACGCCGCTGCCGTCACCGCGCGATAGGTCGCCCATGCCGCCACCCAAGCGAACGGCGTCGGCCGAGACGTAGCTGCCGGGTTCCTCCGAGTCGTTGAGCAGCACGATAGAGCCCTGCGAGGGGCTCTGGCCGGAGTTGAAGTAGAACTCGCCGAGATCGACCCAGGTGCGTCCGTGGCGCTCTTGGTTGACCCGGATGTCGGTCTGCCCGCCGGCATGTCGGACCTGAAAGTGCGCGTCGTAGGCACGGTTGTCGCCCGCGGCGTACGTCACGTAGACGCGGTAGAGGCCGTCGCTTGGGACGTCTGGGGTCCACGTCGCGGTTGCTGTTGGCGCGCCCGTTGTGGTCAGCACCGCTCGCGTGCCGCCCTCTTGGTGTGGGTTGACCGCGCCGACATAGGGCGCAAGCCCGGTCTTGAAGCCAAAGGACGACGAGTCCACCCATCCTGCGCCAGTCTCGGTGTAGCTGCCGCCCCCCTCGCTCTGCGAGGCCCCTCCAAGCTCGGCATCCACGATGACCATCTCGGGGTTCATGTCGCGCTCACGGACCGTGAAGACCTGAGCACCGGCGTTTGTGAGGTAGCGGATGAGGTATTGGTTGGCCGTCTCGGCGCTGACGAAGTCCTCGACGATGTCGTTGGTGTTGCCGCGCTGGGTCGCCCACCGCCCCAAAACCGGCGTCCAGACGAAGCCGTGGCCAGCGGAGACGTAGACCACTTTGCCGGTCAGCGGCCCCTGGACCTTGCCTGGTGCGTCGACAGCGACCAGCGCGCGCCGTGCAGCTTGGCGCGCCGGGTCGTAGGCTGGAACCTCGCCGGCCTTGGTGGCGACCGGCGCGATCGGGGGCAGCAGCTCGATCAGTGGCACCCATCCGCTATCGGGCGCGTCAGGCGGGACGGCCCACGGTGTGACGCCTGTTGTAGGAATGTTGGCGGCATCGAGGGCATCGAGCTTCTTGCGTGTCCACCCCTCGACCAGCTCGTGCCAGCTGTCGTCGAGGCGGTCACCGGCCATCGGCGGAAGCTTGAGGTACACGTCGAGGTGACGGCGTCCGTCGAGTCCAGCGTCCCGCCACGCTTCGGCGACGACCTCGGTCGCGTCTGGAAGCGAAGCATGCTCGCCGCTCGCCTGGGCGCTCAGCGGCACGAGTGCGGCTCCGACAAGCGCCGCCATGCCAAGCAAGCCGGCTGTGCGTGTGCCGCCGGTCTGTGTCTTCGTAGGCTCCACAAGAGCGCCCGCGTTGTGTTCTGCCTTCGCCATCGCTGTGTTCCTCCGCCGGGCAGTATGCGTTGCCGAGCAGCACCAATCCACCCGCACGTCGCGTGATGTCGTGACGCGCGCCACAACCGTATGGCCACACGGGGGAAACGATGCGATTGTGACGTACCTTGAGCCATCGACACACCGCATCAGACCGACTGATCACCGCCGCGGACGGTCTCCGGCGTGTGGCCTGGCAGCTCGGAGCGAAGACCGAGCTTGGGCGTCGTGCGCTGACAGACCGTGGCTTTCGGCTCTGGGCATTGGCCCTCGCTCATGTCGCGGTCGCCTTCGCCTTGACCCTGGTCTTTCCGCTCTGGCTGTTGCTCCTCGGGCCGCTGGTGCTTGGCGTACCTCACATCGCCAGCGACCTTCGGTTCCTCGTGGCTCGCCCGCCAGCGCCGCTGACGCGCCGAGTCATCACCTACGCGCTCTGGCCACTCGCCGCCATGACGGTGCTGCGGCTCAGTGCGACCCTCGGCGGCCCCTACCTGCCGGAGGCTGAGCTTGCCCTCGGCGGGGCGGCGATCTTGACCGTGATCTGGCTGACGAACGCCCGGCGTTCATGGCGGATCGGGCTGGCGCTTGTGCTGACCGCCACGATCGCTTGGGCGCTGTCGGCTCCCGACGCTGCGCTGCTTGGCTTTGCCCACCTCCACAACCTCGTTGCCGTCGGCCTGTGGTGCTGGCTCGCAGCCCGCGGCGGGCCGGGGCACCATGCGTGGACATTTGGCCTGGCAGTCGCTGTGGCCATCGTGGCGCTGCTGTCGGGCGCCTTGGATGCGACCCTCACGGCAGGGTTTAGTGAGCCAGCGGCTGGGCTTGACGCTCAGACCATGGCGTTGACGATGGCGCCGTTCGCCGAGCCTGTGGTCGCGCTTCGCTGGGTGGCGGCGTTCGCGTTCGCTCAGGCGGTCCACTATGCCGTCTGGATCCGTCTGATGCCCCAACGCATGAGCGGTCGGCAGCCCCCTCCAACGTGGCGGCGGACCCTTGAGGGTTGGCGCCGAGACCTTGGAACGCCCGCGCTGCTTGGGCTTGCTGCACTCACCCTGTCCTTTGTGGTCGCCGCGCTCTTTGACGCTGTCGCGTCCCGGCACGCCTACCTCACCGCAGCGCTCTTTCACGGCTGGATCGAGCTCGCGGTTGCGGGTGGCTTGCTGGCCGCCGCCCGCGGCCTCGAGCCGCGCTCATGACGGTGTCCGTGGCTGAGTGGGCCGTCGCGTTTGGACTGACCGTCGCGATCGAGGCCCCGATCTACGTCTACGGTCTTCGCCGCCTCGGGCTCTCGCCCTGGTGGGGTTGTGTGCTCGTCGCTGTCGCGCTGCAGGTCAGCACGCATCCCGCGCTCTGGTTTGTGGCGCCGCGCTTCGAGCCCTACGCGCTGTGGCTGCTGGTGATGGAGTCGCTCGTCATCGCCGTCGAGACGGCCGGCGTGCGCGTTGCGACGTCGGCACCTTGGTCGAAGTGCTTCGCCCTCGCGCTGCTGGCGAACGCGGTATCGACCCTCGTTGGGCTGATTCTCTATGCCTGGTAGCCCAATCGTGTGGGAAGAGGCTCTCACCCGTGGTAGTCAGCGCCGTGGTTGATGATTCCAACAGCCGGTTGTCCCGCAAACGGGAGCTGCTGCTGACCGTGTTGGTCGGTCTCGCGCTGAGCTACAGCTGGAGCTTCGACGATCTCAGCGTCCCCAACGAGCGGACGCGCATCTACCTGGCGGTCGCGCTGGTCGACAGCGGGTCACTGTCGATCGATGGTCCGGTGAAGCGCTTCGGCGCGATCAACGACTGGGCCCGCTACGACGGCCGCTACTACACCGACAAGGCCCCCGGCTCGAGCCTGCTGGCCGCCATTCCCTACGGCGTGGCGCGGCTCGTTTCGAGCAGTCGGTCGTGGTCGATTCAGGCGCTCGTCGACATGATGCGGCGCTTCGTCATGCTGCCCCTCGCCCTGCTCGGCTTTCTCCTCTTCCGGTCGCTCTTACGCGGACGCGGGCACCCGGAGGCGGTGGTCGACCTAGCGAGCGTCGGTTGGATGCTGGGCTCCGCAGCGTTTCACTACTCGACGGCCTTCTATGGCCACCACATCGTGGCGGTGTTTCTGCTCGCGGGCCTCTGGGCTCTCGACCGGGCACAGCGAGCCGAGGCTGCCCGGCCACGTCGTATCTACTTGGCGGTGGCTGGCGCGGCGGCTGGGTTTGCGGGGCTCACCGAGTACCAAGCCGCCATCCCTGTGGTGCTCTTTGCGTGCTACGCGCTCTATCGCTTCGGTCGTCGAGACCGGCTTGCGGTGGGTGCGTTCGCGCTCGGCGCAGCGCCCTTTTTGGTGCTCTTTCTGGGCTATCATGCCCTCGCGTTCGGTGGGCCGCTGGAGCTGAGCTACGACCACCTGGTGTCGTCGAAGATTCAAGCGCTACACGCCAAGGGAGTAGGCGGCGTCAGCTGGCCGCCGACGCTTGAGGCGACGCTCGGGGCCACTTGGAGTCTGCACCGCGGGCTCTTCGCCACCTCCCCCATTGTCGTTGTGGCCTTCTACGGTCTCCACCGGCTCTTCTGGCAGGGCGACAGGGCGTTCGGGGTCTTTCTCACCGTCACGCTCGCGCTCTTTCTCCTCTTCATCTTCTGTGCCTCCGCCTGGTACGCCGGTTGGAGCTACGGCCCGCGATTGCTTGTGCCCGCGCTACCGCTGGCGTTCATTGCGGTGGCCGAGGGAGCGCGGCAGCTCTGGCTCTACCCTTGGGGCCGCGGATTGCTGCTTGGCCTCACGGCGGTGGGCGTCGTCAGCTACCAGCTCGTGACGGCCTTCTTCCCGGAGCTTCCGCAGACCGCACTCAACCCGCTCATCGATGCCGTCGCGCCGATGGCTGCGAACGGACTGCACGCACCCAACCTGGGCAACACGCTCCTAGGCCTCGAGGGAACGTGGTCTCTCGTGCCGCTGTGGCTCATCGTCGGCGCGGTCGGCTGGCGCCTCTGCATTCACCTCAAGCGCGAGCTCGCACCGCGCTTGGTGGTCGCCGCCCTGGCCGTGTCATTGCTCGTTGCCCTACCGTTCGGCGCGCGCGTCCTCAACGAGGGTGCGACGCCCTCATGGACCGGTGATCGGCAGGTCCTCTTCCTTCAGAAGATTCTGAGGTACGGCACGGACTGAGCCCGGCCACGCTCGCCGTGCTACTCGCCCGCCGGGTGGCAGCTAAAGCAGCTAAAGCCTTTCTTCGTGACCGGATCGTACGTGTCGGCGCCCAGCAGCGCCTGCATCTTGGGCACGACCTTGCTGAACATGAACGTCAAGATCTCCCGCTCCTCTTTGACGAGGCGTTTTTGCTCCGGGTGGCCGGTCGGGTAGAGCCCGAAGAGATCGGGGTTTGGCATGCTGAACTTGGTCTCAACCGCGTCCAGCCCGTGGCAGGTCTCGCAGCTGAAGTCGGCAAAGGAGTCGGGATCCCACGCCATGAAGACCTTTTTCATCTCCGGCAGAACCACCGTCTGCATGTAGGTCTTCTTGGCCGCATGGGTCATCGTCTCCCAGGCTTGCGGTGGCCCGATGCCGGACTTCTTCGCAGCGCTCCGCTCATCGGTGCTGCTGCAACCTGCAGCCATCAGGCCAGCGGCGAGGGTGACTAGAGACCTACGAAACAACAGAAAAGACGCCATCAACGACTCACTTTGCTAGGCCTTCATCTGGCGTTCTCTTTCGAGCGCAGCGAACACACCGACGCTGTTAACGTCGCGATGACCGCAGCCTGCTAGATCTTGGCGAAACGCCAGCCGGCCTTGTCTTTGGTCAGGTGGAAGGGACGCGGCATTCCCTTGGGGTTGCACTCGATGAAGACCTTGAGCTTGCCCTCGTCGACCTTGCCCTGAGTCTTGGTCACCTTGAGCGTGTCGCCGTCCTTGATGCAGTGGCCTACGATGCGCTTGAGCGCCGGCAGGTTGTAGCGAAGGATCCCCTTCTTGGCTGTGTCGGTGTAGCAGAGCTTCTCAGTGCTGCACCAGTTGCTGATCCAGCCGTCGAAGTCACCCGCCTTGATGAGCTTCAGCCCTTCCAAGAGCGCAGTTTCGTGGTCAGGAGCTGCTTTGACGACCTTGTCGGCACGCTTGGTGCCGTCTTCGGCGACTGCGGTTCCGATTGTGAGGGTCGCCGCAAGGCAGAGTAGGGACCCGGAGAGCAGCACGTTGGTGAGCTTCATGTGGCGTTTCCTTCTATTGGGATTCGATGACGCCTCGACCTAATCACAACCGACCCGCGGCGACAATCGCCCGGCCGGCATTCGACGCCACACACGGCAATCTGCGCGGGATGTTCCGAGGCGCGAGCCACCGTCAACGACGCGGTACCACTGCGCGAGTCGCGTCCGCGCGGCCGCCGGTCCGAGAATGCGAACCGAGCCCGGGCGCCCCGAAGTGCTAGTCCCAAA
>CALHXW010000297.1 GCA_938040325.1 uncultured bacterium
CGCCACGAGCGTCGAAAACCCGCCCGCGGACGCAGTCCCGACGATGTCAGCGAGGCAAGCACCGGCGTCGCCGCAGCACTTGATGCAGTCGCTGTCGGCCGTGCACTGGTTGCCTGGCGAGCAGCTGCCGCAGCTACCGCCGCAGTCGACGTCGCTCTCGTCGCCGTTTTTGACGCCGTCGTCGCAGGTCGGCTCCGGCGTCGGGATGAGCACCGCGTCGATGACGTGGATGACGCCGTTGCAGGTGACGATGTCGGTCGCGGTGATGGCGCTGTCGTTGACGAAGATGCCCGCGGCACTCTGGGTGAAGCTCAAGCTCTCGCCGTTGAGCGCGCTCGCCGAGCCCCCGAAGGGCACGTCGGCCGCGCGAATGTCGCCAGCGATCACGTGGTAGGTCAGGATGTTGGCGAGCGCCGCCGGGTCGGCGAGCAAGGCCTCGAGCGCGCCCGCAGGCAGCGCCGCGAACGCAGCGTCGGTCGGCGCGAACACCGTGAAGGGGCCGTCGCCTTGAAGGGCGGACGTGAGGCCCGTGGCGTTGAGTGCTGCTAGCAGCGTTGAGAAGCCAGCGCCGGTCGCGGTCTCGACGATGTCGCCCAGGCATGCGCCCGCGTCGCCACAGCAGCTGCCGCAGTCGCTGTCGGCCTGGCACTGTCCGCCGATCGCGCAGTCGCCGCAGCTACCGCCGCAGTCGACGTCGCTCTCGTCGCCGTTTTGGGTGCCGTCGTCGCAGGTCGGCTCCGGCGTCGGGATGAGCACCGCATCGATGACGTGGATGACGCCGTTGCAGGTGACGATGTCCGTCGCGGTGATGGCGCTGTCGTTGACGAAGATGCCGGCGGCGCTCTGGGTGAAGCTCAGGCTCTCGCCGTTGAGGGCCGTTGCGGTGCCACCGAAGGGCACGTCGGCTGCGCGGATGTCGCCAGCGATCACGTGGTAGGTGAGGATGTTGGAGAGCGTGGCCGGGTCGCCCAGCAATGCCTCGAGCGCGCCCGGTGGCAGCGCCGCGAAGGCCGCGTCGGTCGGCGCGAACACCGTGAAGGGACCGTCGCCTTCGAGGGCGGACGTCAGGCCCGTCGTGCTGAGTGCTGTCACCAACGTGTTGAATCCAGCGGCGGATGCCACGTCAACGATGGTCCCTGCGTCACAGGTGTCCACGGCTTCGCACTTGCTCGACGACGCCGACGCGATGGAGAGACCGCCCGGTGCATGACCATCGTCGCCGTCGCCTGCGACCTTGAAGACCATCCGGTTCTCACCGTGCTTGAGTCCCGCGTGCCACGGAATTGTGAGCGTCCACGTCCCCTCTGTGAGGACTGGCAAGCTGAGCTGGTTCCAGTTGAGCCAGACCTGCGTCGCCTTGTCGCTGACGGTGATGTGCAGCGTGATCGTTTGCTCCCGGTCGAGATCGAAGTCGACTAGGAACCAGCCGGTCGGACCGAGCTCGCACGACGTGCCGCTGTCGGACACGCCTGCGGACACGATCGGCTGTCCGGCGGCAAATGGGTGACCCGCCGAGCAGCTCGTGGCCGGGTGGTAGGGCCCGAGTGCGGTCGCAGACACAAACCAGTCGTGCTCGGCTGAGCCGTCGCCGGCACCCGACATCGCCGGCAGCGGCGTCTCCGTCGAGCAGGTGAAACCGTCCTCGACCTGGCACGTGGACGAGCACCCGTCGCCGCTGTGGTGGTTGCCGTCGTCGCAGGCTTCGTGCGCCTCGACGAAGCCGTCGCCACATGCCGCTTGGGCATCTTGCGCCCACGCGAGCGCCGGCAGGCCGATGGCCAGCCCAACGGCGAGATGGAGCGCGCGTCGCGCCCCAGAGAGGGTGAATCCGTTCACGGTGGTACTCCTGGACAGTGTTCTTCTTCGGAGTACAGGACAAAACCTGGACCTCGCAAGAACAAATCTAGACAGAGCCTAGGCAAGCGTGACGAGACCTGTCGAGAAACGACGCCAGGGACGATGCTCAAGACACCGACATCAAATGACTTATCTTGACTGACGGCAATCTAGACAGACTCAGGCAGAGATCTAGTTCTCCACCCGCGAAGGCTAGACACGGCGAACAGGTTCCGACCAAGAACTCGATCAGCTCGATCGGAATCGGATGTCGCTTGGCACGCTCTTCCGCCGAGCGCCGCCTTGATGCGCCCATCGACATGCGGCCGCGGCGGTCATGGGGCTAGATGCTCGAAAGGGGCTGCGTCTCATGGCCTGCGTCGTGGTCCGCCCCAGCCGCTTCGAGGCCGTTGTGTCGGCGGCTCGTGTCTGTGTTCGACGACGATGACGGCACGACGTCAGCCAACACCCGCCAGTCCTTCACCCTCGCGCGTCGATTGCCTAGCAGCGTTGCCGGGAAATGCGAAATCTGATGACTTTGCAATGCGCTCATCGCGGGTCCCAGGGCCGCAGCCCCTGTTGATCTCAAGATCACTCAGGAGTTGCGCCCCTGCGCGCTGTGGTTTCCTCTCGTTCAGAGGACCAGCGGCACACCTCGCTACGTCCCAGAATCCGCATTTCCCAGCAACGCTGCTAGACTCGACGTTAGCCATTTCGAGAATCGGAGGCTTCGCTGTCTCTAGGTGCACTCTCTCTTTTTGGCCGAGGCGTGGGCCATGAACGAGTCGACGAGAACGGATTGCTCGTCCGATGCCGGTACCGCGGGGGGATACGCCGATTGTTGTGATGCTGGCAAAGCACACGGAGATTCGATGCCGAGTGCTCTCCGCCGAGTGCAAAGGGATGGATGTGGTC
>CALHXW010000298.1 GCA_938040325.1 uncultured bacterium
TTTTCTGTGCGGGCGCACACTTCGAACGCGAATAAGAAATGACTCGGATCGAGTCGTCGGTTGCGAAGAGTGAGGGTTGCTCTGGATTCGGCGGCGTCATCGCTTTGTGATTCTGGTAGCGTGTGAGCATGACTTCGCGCCCCTGGCTGCCTCACCATTCCGTACGCGCTGCGACAGGGTTGTTTTCGGCCCTGATCGTCGCGGCGTTTGGGGCGCCCGAACCTGCCAACGGCGCGTCGTTTGACTGGACGAACGTCGACCCGGCTCTGACGTCCGGTGGCCTCTTCCTAAACGTCGATGACTCCGGCGTTAACGTCACCATCACGGTCGAAAACGCCTCGTTTTGGATCCTGCCAACCGAGGTGTACTCGGGGATCAACGACGGGGGCGCTGAGGGGGTCCAGGGGATTGTCACGGTCGCGTTCGATCCACCGGTCACAAACCTGAACTTCACGTTTGGCGACATCGACCAAGCAAGCTCGACCCTCGAGTTCCGCTGGGACGATGCAATGCACATCAGCGGCTCGCCCTCGATCACCGGGACGAACATCAACATCGCGCTGGATGGCTGGAGCCCTCAGTGTTGCTGGCCGGTGACAGAAGGCTCAGCGGACGTCTTCTTTGACGGGGTTGTCTCAGAGGTTGTCTTCACCCATGGCCCAGGTGGGCTGGTGGGTGCGAACGCCGGCACCGTCTTGTGGAGCGACTTCACCTTTGATCCCATCACAACGTGCAGCGACGGCGTGATGAACGGCGACGAGTCCGATGTCGACTGCGGCGGGCAGTGCCCGGTCCCGTGCGACAGCGGCAAGCTCTGTGGTGGCGCGTCCGACTGCGCCAGCGGCGTGTGCGTCGGCGGAACCTGCGTGCAGGCATCTTGCGGCGATGGCGTCATGAACAGCGACGAGTCCGACGTGGACTGCGGTGGCGCCTGCGCACCGTGCGCGATCGGACGGCTCTGCGGCAACGCAGACGATTGCGCGAGCATGGCCTGCGACGGCGTTGTCTGCGTCCAGTGCCTCGACAACATGCCGGGCGCATCCACCGACCTCGGCTGTGGCGTGCTTGCTCCGTTTTGCGTCGACCTCATCTACACGTCGATCTGCTCCAGCTGTCTGGACACGACCTCGAGCCCTGGCGGCCAGGATGCCGGCTGCGGCAACCTCACGCCGATTTGCTCGGGGATCGGCCCTAGTACGACCTGCGTCGAGTGCGCGACGGACGCAGACTGCCAAGCCTCGGAGGTCTGCTTTGGCGAGTCGTGCGTCGTGGCTGGCCAGACGGTCGCCGAAGATGACGCGTACCTGATCGGGGTCGGCGAGACCCTCGTGAGGGCATCTCCTGCGACCGGTTGCGCCGCCAACGACACGGTGGCGGTCGGTGGTGCTCCGAGCGTGAGTATCGCTGGCTCGGACCTGCCGAGTCCCTCGACCGTCGGCACGCTCATGGTCGCCGCCGATGGCACGTTTTCGTTTACCCCCGTGCCCGGCTACGCGGGCGTGTTCACCGTCCCGTACGTCCTGACCGACGGTCTCGGCGGCGTAGACGAAGGCGCGCTGACGATCACGGTCAACGACCCTCCCGGACCCATCGAGCTGGGCTACCTGACTGGCCCCGGCGAGCTGGTCCAGGTCGCGCGACCCATCTTGGTGCAGAACCTTGGCCTCGTCACGGTCGATGATCCGAGCGACGGCGACACTGACGGTATCCGGTCGATTCGAGTTGCCGACGCAACGACAGGCCCCTTTGGCAGCACGGCCACGCTTGCTGCGGACGGCGTGTGCACGTTTGACGCCCAAGGCAACTTGGCGATCACGGCGCCCACCACCGGAGGCACCTCGACCTGCTGGGTTGAGGTCTGCGAGGAGCTTCCGGCCACCTCCCCCGCCGTCTGCAGCGTCGGCCAGGTCATCGTGGTCGTGGCAGTGGACGAGACCGTCGCGGTCGACGATCGCTACATCGTCGCAGTCAACACGGTGTTGAGCGTCGCCGACCCTGATCTGGGGCTGCTCGGCAACGACTTCGTCGTCAGTGGAGGCGCACCGAACGTCGTGGTCGACAACGCACAGCTCCCCAACCCCATCACTCAAGGTACAACGATCATAAGCGCAGATGGGACACTCGCCTTTGTCCCTGTCCCGGGCTTCGTCGGGACGGTCGGCTTCGCATACCTACTTAAGGACGGACTCGGCAACCAAGACGATGCGGTCGTGCAGATCGTGGTCAACGACCCACCCGCTGTCGCGTCCACAAACGCAACGCTTGTCGCCGGATCGCTGCGCCGGATCCCGGTGAATGAGCTCGTGCTTGGTCCTGGGATTGTGCGCGCAGACGACCCCTTCGACGGCGACATCGACGGCTTGGTGCCGCCCACGCTGGGAACGACAGTGGCAGGCCCCTTCGCATCCTCCGCTGCGCTCGGGGTTGATGGAAGCTGCGTGCTCGACGGCGCGGACGTTGTCGTCACGGCACCGACGACCGCCGGCGTGCACCGCTGCTTCCTGCAGACGTGCGACGAGCTGCCTGCGAACACCCCGGCCGTGTGCGCACTCGCTGAGATCGAGATCTTCGTCACCCCGGATGGTCCGAGCGGAACCCTCGCGGTCGATGACGTCTACAACGCCATCGCCAACACCGTGCTCGCGGTCAACAACGTTGACGACGGCCTGCTCGCGAACGACTTCGCAGATGCTGCGACCGCGTCCGTGACGGTACCGAGCGGCGGGCTCCCGAGCTCCACCAAGGGAACGCTAGTGGTCGCCACCAACGGGACGTTCGAGTTTACGCCGGCCCCAGGCTTCACGGGCGCGGTTGTCGTCCCCTATGAGCTCACCGACGCAAACGGCATGGATACAGCGCAGGTGACCATCGTCGTCACCCAGCCCGACAGCGACGACGACGGGCTAGAAGACAGCGTTGAGCTTGAGCTGGGGACCGACCCGCTCGACGCCGACACCGACAATGACGGACTCGCCGATGCACTTGAGATCGTCGCGGGCGACCCGCTTGCCTACGACCTCGGACTCGACACCGACCCGCTGGATGCCGACACCGACGACGACGGACTCGCGGACGGTGCCGAGCGCCAGAGCCAGGGGCCCGTCACGGGCTACACCACATCCCCGGTCGACCGCGACAGCGATGGCGACGGCCTCACGGATGGGGTCGAGCTGGGAGTCGTCGCCGAGCTACCGGGGGGCGTCAGCGACGGTCCGAACCAAGTCGCGTTCAGCGGCACAGACAGCACTGTGTTCCGGCCGGACTTGGATCCCGAGTCCACGACCGATCCTGGCGACATGGACAGCGACGACGACGGCCTAGCAGACGGCGTCGAAGACGCCGACGGCAACGGACGGCAGGACGCCACGATCGGAGCAACCGGGACCTCGGGCACCGGCGAGACCGATCCAGCAGACGCCGACAGCGACAACGACGGGGTCCGAGACGGTGTCGAGCTCGGCGTCGTGTCACCGGTTGATGCGTCGACGCTCGACTTCGTGCCCGACCAAGACCCCTCGACCGTGACCGATCCGCTCGACGTCGACACCGACGACGGTGGCGTGCCTGACGGTGTGGAGGACCTCAACCACAACGGACGCGTCGACGCTGGCGAACAAGACCCGCTCGACGCAACCGACGATGACGGCGACGACGATGGCCTAACCGAAGCCGAAGAGGCCGTGCTTGGCACAGACCCCTTCGACAACGACAGCGACGACGATGGACTCAGCGACGGCGAGGAGCTGTCGAGCGGCGTCCCCGGCGTCCTCGACGCGGACGACACCGACCCGCTCGATGCCGACAGCGATGACGATGGACTCGCTGATGGCAGCGAGATCGACAGCTCGCCGATCGACGCCGACAGCGACGATGACGGCCTGAGCGACGGACTCGAGCTTGGTGTGGACCGGCCGGTGGCGGGCGGACAGTCCGAGGGGCCGACGCCTTCTCTGTTCGCCGGGACCGACGTTCTTGCCCCGAGCTGGCAGCCCGACGCTGACCCGTCGACGACCACTGACCCCACCCAACGAGACAGCGACGAAGACGGACTCGACGACGGGGAAGAGGATCTCGACGCCGACGGCGCGGCGACCGGGTTGGTCCTTGGAGACACCGGTACTGTCGGGGCTGGCGAGACCGATGCAAGCGTCGCCGACACCGACGGCGACGGCGTTCTCGATGGCCAAGAGGTCCTCGACGGCACGAGCGCCGTCGACGCCGACACCGACGATGGCGGGGCACCCGACGGCGCCGAGGCAGTCGCTGGCACCGATCCCCTGGACCCAGACGATGACATCACGCCCGACGACGCCGACGGTGACCGGCTCAGCGACGCCGACGAGCTGGCGTTGGGCACCGATCCTGCCGACCGAGACACCGATAACGACGGACTGCTGGACGGTGCCGAGACGCGCTTGAGCCCAGCGAGCGACCCCCTCGATGCTGACACCGACGACGACGGGCTCAGTGACGGCGACGAGGTGGCACTAGGGAGCGCACCGACCCTCTTCGACACGGACAGCGACGGGATCTCCGATGGTGTCGAGGCTGGGGTTCAAGCGCCGACTGTGGGAGGCACAAGCGACAACGCCGGCATCCCCTACCGAGGCACGGCGGATGGCTTTGAGCCGGATGCAGACCCCGCCACAACGACGTCTCCGATCGACACCGACAGCGACGACGACGGGCTCTCCGATGGCGTTGAAGACCTCAACCGGGATGGGATGGCTGAGGGCCTCGAGACCGACGCGAGCACCGCGGACACCGACGGCGATGGGCTGCTCGACGGCACGGAGCTCGGCGTCACCCAGGCTGGCGTCGACACAGACCTCGCAGCGTTCGTGGCCGACGCCGACCCGAAGACGACCACCAACCCGCTAATGGCTGACTCGGATGGCGGCGGAATCGCCGATGGAGCCGAAGATCTCGACCACAACGGCCGCTTGGACGACGGCGAAGGCGACCCGCTGTGGCCCGATGATGACGTGTCGTTGCTCCCGCGTGTCAGCGGGACGGGCTGCAGCGCCTTCGGAGGTTCCAACCCAGCGCCGACCGGGTGGATAATTTTCCTCATCGCCCTCGGGTGCGCCCGAACAAGTGTGCTGCGAAGCAACAAAAGCGCGATCCATGAGTGGATCGCACGACGGCAGTAATGCATACTGCGTGTGGGGAACAGCGAATCGCGACGCCACTCTTGGGCAACCGAGAGTGGCGTCTGCACCTTCGGGCCAGCTGAGAGCGACTCTCGTGAGGGTGTCGAGCGCGAGCCAGCAACTTTGGACTCCGCGGTCAACCTCAGTGATACTCGGCGCATGATCATAGGCGACGACGCTCACGAGCGCGCGCTGACGCGACTCGAAGCGTCAGCCACCGATCGAAAGGCTGGGCTGTTCGGGCCGGGGTCTGCGATGTGGAACATCTCGCGCGAGGGAGCCGTGTTTCTCGGCGGTGGTCGCGCTGCGCTTCTGCAGCTGGCCCATCCCTACGTTGCCGAGGCCATTCGTGCGCAGTCGGCAACCCCGGACGACCTCGCCGGCCGCTTCCAGCGAACCTTCGACGCGATGTTCCAGCTCGTCTTCGGCGATGTCGACACCGCGCTGACCTCGGCTCGACGCATCCACCGTGTCCATCGACAGATCAACGGACGCTTCTCCGAGCCCGCCGGCCGCTTCACCACTAGCGACCGTTACAACGCAAACGACGCCGAAGCGATGCTCTGGGTCCAAGCGACGTTGACGGATACCTCGGTCAAGCTCTACGAACTGATGCTCGGGCCGCTTACCAACAACGAGGTCGAAGATTTCTATCGGGACACCAAGCGATTCTCTACCCTCTTCGGGCTCCCGGAGTCCGTCGTGCCACGCGACTGGGCGGCTTTCCGCGCTTACTTCGACGGCATGGTGGGCTCAGACATGCTCGGACGCGGCGCCGCCACACGCACCCTGTCTCGATTCTTGATGACGCCACCGCGACGGCGCGTGACCCCCCTGTGGCGCTGGTATCGGACCTTTAGCGCCGGACTTGTGCCCGCTGAGACACGCGGCCACTTCGATCTGACGTACGGACCCAGCGAGGCCCGCGTGTATCAAGCATCCGTGCGGTCGCTTCGGCCCATCTACCAGCGCTTGCCTGCCCAGGCGCGCTATCTCCCCGCGTATCGCGAAGCCCTCGCTCGGATCGACGGCAAGCCGCGGCCGAGTCGCACACGGTGGGTAGCCGACCGCGTCTTCCAGAGTCTCTTGACCCAGCGGCTCGCATCGTGAGCGCGATCGAGCTCGGGCACGCCCCCCGCTACGGTGACCGCCTGACATTGCGGATCGAGCGGATCTCAACCAAGGGCGCTGGCGCCACCTCGATCGACGCGCTGGTGGGACCCCAGAAGACGCCGCGCGCGTTCACGGTGCACGTCCGCAAAGCGATGGTCGGAGACCTCGTCGATGTGGTCGTCGAAGGGCGCCGTCGGAACCGAGTCGACGCGCGGATCGAGACGATCCGCGAGCCCTCGCCACATCGCGTGAACGCTCGGTGCTCGCACTTCGGCGCGCGTGAGGAGTTCGGCAAGGGGTGCGGTGGCTGCACACTCCAAGCCCTCGCCTACCCCGCCCAGCTCGACGCGAAGCACGCCCTCATCCAAGCCGCCTTTAGCGCGGCCGAGCTGCCGACGATGCCGATCGACCCGGTCGTTGGGGCTGCCGACCCGTGGCGTTACCGCAACAAGATGGAGTTCAGCTTCGGCGACGACCGAGAGCGTCGCTTTGCGCTCGGTCTCTACCCAACAGGCTGGCGAAACGAAGTCGTGCCTCTCCGCGAGTGCCACCTCGTCTCGACAGACGGCACCGACGCGCTCACGTGGGTCCGCGACTGGTGCGCCGAGCATGGGGTCGCCGCCTACAAACCCCGTGCGAACGAAGGCTTCCTGCGGCAGCTCGTGTGGCGCAGAGCGTTCGGCACCGATGACCGCTTGCTCGACCTGGTGACCAGTCCGCTGGACGTCATCGACTTTGACGGCCAACCGACACCCGCCGAGCAAGTCGTCGAGCGCTTCGCCAAGGAAGCGGCCGCCGCTCTGCCGCTGACGACCGTCGTGTGGACAGTGCACCGCGCAGTCCGGGGCACGCCGACACGGTTCGACTCACGCGTGCTCGTGGGCCGCGACGCCATCGATGAGGTGCTGCCTCTGTCGGACGGGCGCAAGCTGCAGCTGTCGATCAAGCCGCGAGCGTTCTTTCAGCCGAATCCGCGCCAAGCCAGCGTGCTTGCCGACCTTGTCCTTCAGCGAGCTGCCGAGGCAACGGGCGGCGAACGCGTCGACCACATCGTGGACCTCTACTGCGGCACGGGGATGTGGGCGATGGTCCTCGCTCCTCATGCGCGGCGTGTCTCGGGCCTCGAGCTGGTGCCGGCGGCCGTGGAGGCGGCAACGCGCAACGCAGCGATCAACGGGGTCGACAACGCGACGTTCGTTGCGGGTGACGTGGCCGCGCTGCTGGCCGATCCCCAGGTCGCACCCAGCCTCAAAGGCGCCGAGCTGGTCGTTGTCGACCCACCGCGCGCAGGTCTGTCGCCCAAAGCGTTGGACCAGCTCGTAGCGCTCGCGCCACACCATATCGTGTACGTTTCGTGCAATCCGCGCACGCTGGCGACCAACCTTGCCGAGCTTGCGACCCACGGGTACCGCCCTGTTGGCGCGGTCACTCCTGTCGACCAGTTTCCCCACACACCGCATGTGGAGTGCGTCGCCCTCCTCGAGAAAGCATGAAGACGAACACCGCCACCTCATTGCTCGCGCTTGCTGCGCTCGTTCCGCTCACGATGACGACCGGTTGCCGAACGTCGAATGACTCACAGGTCGCTCGTGCCCGTATCAGCATCGAGCTGGCGTTCGCCGACGGCATCGACATGGCCCACGCAGCCTCGATCCTTGCGAGTCGGATCCGGTCGACGGCGCTCGGCGCCAAGAGTCCTGAGATCGGCCTCGATATTCGGGTGGACGGCACCAAGCTGATGGCCAGCGGCAACCTCCGCGTCCCGGCTCCCTGCACCGCAGACGCCTACGAGGGAATTGTTGCCGCTATCAAGGCCCGCATCGAGCTGCCTGGCTCGCACTTCGAGCTGCGTGAGCCGAGCAAGTTGGCTACCCGCGAGGTGGCCGACGCGCTGAGAAAGCGACTCTTCAAGGTCGAGCGGCCGGGCGTCACGATCAGCAGCGTGAAGTCCAAAAACACCATCCAGGTCGTTGGCGTTGGTGCGGCAGAGCTCGCCGGCCACCTCGAAGAGCTAAGAAACGAGACCACCCACATCTTCAGCGAGCAAGCACCGGACGGGGCGACCAACCTCTTCATCTGCAAAGACTCTGGACTCGACGGACGGCGGCTCAACTCCGCAACCGTCGAAGACACCAGCAACGTCGTGCTGCGCTTCGACGATGACGGTGCCGCATGGCTGAGACGTGCTACTGGAGAGGCTGACGGTAGCCCATTGCTGGTCATCATCGACGGCGCGCTCTTTGCGGCTCCACGCATGATGGAGTTCATCCGCGACGGCAAGGTCACGCTGTCCCTTCCACCCGCTGACGCCCAACGTGCCCGTCAGTTTGCGACGGCCCTCGCCGTTGCGGCGTTCCCAGAGCCACCAGTCACAACGACCGTGACGGGCACCTGCGCAGAGACACCGGCCGCGCTCTAGCGGCGTCGCAGGCCCAGGCGGACGTGGAGAGCTTCGTGGTCAGACATCGGCGCTGCTTGGTCAACGATCACGTTCGCCGCAAGCGGAGCCACCGAGACATGAGCGCCATCGCGAACGTAGAGCCGGTCGAAGCGCTCACACTCGCTGTTTGGAACGTAGGGGTTGTCTGGCCGGTAGGTCGCGTCGGGGCGGTCTAGCTCTTCGCTGGCATCGCGGAACCCGTGGGCCCGCAGCGCACGATGGGCAGCGACGTCTTCGGCGCTGTTGCCGTGGAAGTTGAAGTCGCCCATCAGCAGCACGGGGGCCGAGATGGACTCGGCGGCCTCCAAGATCTGGTCGAGCTGGCTGCGGCGCACAGGCGCATGCTTGAGCCCAGCTTGCAGGTGCGTGTTGAGCACGGCGACAGGGCCGGTCTCGACGGGTACTTCGACAGCGAGCAGCCCCTTCGTCTTGAGCCGGTCCCAGCTTGCCGCGCGACTGAAGCGTCGCAGCGAGTCCCCTAGCAGCTTCGCCCCGCGACGCAGACGGTCGGGCAACTGGACGCCAAGCCCGGAGTCCACCATCCGCGCGTTGTTGGCGCGCCGTGTGTCCGCCGGCAACGCCCACTGAAGGGTCTCGTTGAGCAGCGCTTCGGGTGCGCCGGCCCACAGCTCTTGGAGCGCGACGATGTCGTACTGCGACTCATCGAGGTGGCGCGAGATTCGCTTGAAACGGCGCTTGCGGTGTTTTGCCAGCGGCCAGCGGAACCCCCACGTGTTGAGGGTCAGCACGTCGAGCGTGACCTTTGGAAGCTCAAATCCACTTTGGGTTGTTGCTGTCACTCGCGCCTCGTGTCGCTGCATCCGTTGTCGGGCCTTACAAGGTACGTACATCGCCGACCTGCGGAAACAGCGGACTTTCGTTGGGGTGCGAAGTCCGTAACCCACCTGCGAATTTTTTTTCGCACCTGCGATCAAGAGGCGCTGGCTTTCGCCATGCGCAAGGCTACTTCGGTGAGAAGACCTGGTTGGTCCACATCGGCGCCGTGGGCCGTTGGATCACGATGAAGTCGTGCTTGGTCTCGGTGTGACAACCATTGCAGCCTGTGATCAGCCGGTCGTAGGCAGCCGTTGCTGCTGTGGAGTCGCGACCATCGATCGCGTTGCCCAGCTGCCCGAGGGCTGGCTTCATAAACCGCTCAAGTGACGCGCTGACGTCGACGCCGTCTTCCGTGAGACGAGCCGCGAAGACCTCATCGTAGGTCTCGTGGAGTTCGTGGTCGTAGAAGTCAGCAAGCTCCCAGTTCTGGGCCTTTAGGGCGAAGTGCAGCTTGCCGGTGTGGACCTGCATTCGAAGCATGAGGACCGCCAGCTCGACGTCGTGCTCAGCGTTTCCTTGGCCACAGCCAGGAGCGGCCGTCAGCAGCGCCAGGAGCACGGCCAGTCCAGTCCACCAAGATCGAGTCGAAGATGTTGTTGCCACAGCGCAGCCTCTGCAAACCTTGCCGACATTAGAAGGAGGGTCAGCCGCCCGACGACGAGAGGTCGAGTCCCCAGCGAACGGCGCCGATCACGAGCAGAATCATCCCTTCCCCTCGAGAGATTCGCCATCCGGACCGCATCACGACGAGGACAATGGCGACCATGAGAATGAATGCGAGCATCGAGGACTGAGCGGTCGCGCCGATGGCGACTGGCTGCACGATTCCCGCGAGACCAAGCACGCCGAATAGGTTGAAGATATCGCTGCCGATCAGCGCGCCCACGCCTAGACCGAAGCGGCCTTTGAGCGCAGCCGCGAGACTCGTCGCGAGCTCTGGGGCAGACGTCCCGGCCGCCACCACCGTGACCCCGATCTCCCAGTCCGTCATGCCGTAGGCCCGCGCAACGACCGTCGCGCCGTCGACCAGGAACTTCGAGCCCCCGATCACCAGCCCGAGGCCAAAGAGCAGCATCATGACCTCAAAGCCCCAGTGCTTGAGCGGCTCGCCATCAACGGCCTCGACGATCACCGCTTCGCGGTTGCGCTGGCCGATCCAGATGAGCGTGACCAAGTAGATGATGAGGATGCTGAAGAAGACGATGCCGTCGAACCGGTCGAGGGTCAGGTCAAACCCGACCAACGCATAGAGCAGCAAGGTGCCGCCGAAGAGCACGATGCCATCGCGAAAGACCATCTCGCGCTGCGTCGGGAGCGCCGTCACGAGCGCGCAACCGCCTAGGATGAACCCTAGGTTGAAGATGTTTGAGCCGATGACGTTGCTGACAGAGATGTCGCCCTGGCCCTGAAACGCTGCGGTCAACGTGACCGCGAACTCGGGAGCCGAGGTCCCAAGCGCCACAACGGTCAGGCCAAGAACAAGCTCGGAGATGCCAAGCCGCTTGCCGAGTGCGCTGGCGCCATCCACGACCCAGCGGGCGCCGAAGGCCGTGAGCAAGACCGCACCGAACACGAGCAGACCGTTGGCCCAGATAGGCCAGCTGTTTAGGTCGATGCCGAGTAGCTCAGCCAATCTCGCCTCATCGTTACACGGGTTTGGCCGGTGCAGAGGTCCCTCTGCACGGCGCGCGGACTATAGACGCTACGTGCGCGCCCGACCAGCGCGCCTGTTGCACATTGGTGAATGTCGCTGAAGATCGGGCGTTCGCCGGTCCCGAACGCCACGTAACCTGCCGAAACAATGGAACACCGAGTGGCGCAGACGCGTGACGCCTCTTGACGGCCGCTTGGGGCGAGAGCCGACAAGCTCGCCCGGGTCCGAGTGGATCACGGTGGGCGTTGGGATCGTGACGCCAACGCGAACAAGTTACGAACCTCCCCGCGCAAACCACGGAGCCTAAGCCGTGAGGCCCATGTTTTAAAGGGCCTCCGGTCGATTTCGGCTCAAGACAAAACGTGAACCTGTCGTTGAGACTGGTACAGCATCAGCAGACAGACGCCACAGTCAGCCAGCCAGAGCGACCGGTCCGCCGGTACGCGCCAAGTCAACGTGAAGGACTCACCATGCGATCGGTACGCCTCGACCAGCCACGCCTCAATCACGCCAAGCCAGCCACCCGCTTTTTCCTGGTACGCTCGGCAGTTATCACCGCAACGGCGATGCTGGCGATGACGAGTGGTTGCGACCAGCTGTCTGCAGAGAGCAGCGGCGGAGGCTCCACCGCTCAGGGCCTGTGGGGGGTCTGGAACCTTGATGGGCCGACCGTCGACGACTCGCTGAAGGTTGTTCAGGCGACGACGGCGACCGCAATCAAGGATGTGAATGACGCGCGGGCGGAGCTTGGGCTAGAGCCGGTTGAGCTCGATGGCGATCTGATTGGCGCAGCCCGCGCCCATGCGGACTTCATTGAGCTGCATGACGCGTACTACTCCGAGCATCTCGTGAGCCCGCACGTGCAGGTGAAGTCCCTGTCCGGCTACCTCGGTGAGACCGCGACCGAGCGCGTCAAGAGAAGCGGGTTCGCTGGCCTACCGGCCGGCGAGGTCATCGGCTACCAGGGCACACCCGCCGCAACGGTCTCCGCCTTCATGCACTCGCTCTACCACCGGCTTCCGCTCATCAGCGACTCGGTCGACTGCATCGGGATCGGCGAGTCGGTCGACGGACTCGAGCGCACCCACGTCATCGAGATGGGCCAGTCCAAGCCGGAGCTCGGCACCGACACCCGCATCGCGTACCCAGGCCCCGGCGCGCTGGTGGACCCAAGCTGGGCGGGCCGTGAGTCACCGCAGCCGGTGTTGGAAGGAAAGGCTGGGGACATGTACCCCTCGGGGCCGGTGATCACGCTGTCGACGAGCCGCGGCGCGCTCACGAACATCACCGCTAGCGTCAGCGACAGCAACAGCCTCTACGCCGCCGTCACGATTCTCACGTCTGCCAACGACCGCTACCTGGCGCCCGGGCAGGTCGCCGTCATTCCCAACCGCCCATTGCTCCACGACATGGAGTACCGGGTCACCATCCGCGGCAAGCAGGCCGGTGTCGACTTCACCGAGCAGTGGACGTTCCAGACCGAGACCGAGCAGTGCGACATCAACGACGTCGGCGCGTGCGGCGCCGGACGAGGCTGCTACCCCTTCAACGGCCAGTACCTCTGCAAGTGGGAAGGCGCGGTCAAGGCGGGCGGCACGTGCGCGGCAACGAACCACTGTGCACCTGGTCTTGCCTGCCGCAACGACACCTGCTCCGACATCTGTGACCTCGACGGTGCCGCTCCAGAGCTGCCGAGCTGTGCGACCCTCTGCGCCAACGGCGCGAGCCGCCAGAGCAACGCATTCGCCTACGCCGTCTGCAAATAGCCAACGAGAGCGGCCCGCGTTGGACGGGGGCCGCCTTTTTGTTGCAACAATTGCAGAGCTTTCGGCAGCCAACGGCACTATCCTCCGGGCATGGTGAACTACAGCGAGCAGGAGCGCGGTGAGCGCAGCGACTACGATCGCTACCTAGCAGGCATGGACGCGTCGATGCGCCAGAAGGTCGCGCTCACGGCAGCGCACTTGCTCTGCACCGGCGACCTCGCTGACATGGGGATGGGCAGCGGCGCCGGCAGCTTCGCCCTCGCCTCACTCTATCCAGAGCTCGACGTCGTTGGTGTCGACGTCAACCCAGCGATGGTCGCCATCGCCGCCGACAAGTACCAGCTTCCAAACCTGCGCTTCATCGACGGCGACATTGCCCAGCCCTGCCTCGAGACGGGAGCTTACGAGGCCGTCTTGAACTCCTCGGTGCTCCACCACGTCACGTCATTTGGCGGCTACTCTTATGCTGCCGCGAAGCGTGCCCTGGCGGTTCAGCTGGAAGCCATCGCGCCAGGGGGCGTCCTGGTCGTGCGAGACTTCGTGGCGCCTGAACCGGGCCCGGTCTGGCTTGAGCTGCCGGCCGACGACCACCGCTCGCCGTCTGCGGAGGCCCTCAAAGGGGTCGACGATGACGTGGCGTGGCTTCTGTCGTGTTCGACCGCCGAGCTCTTTATCCGCTTTGCCTCCGAGTTCCGCTCGCTCGGCCCCACGCTAGGCTTCTCATGGAAGGAGCTCGAACCGTGCGACGATGGCTGGCGGCGCTTCGCGTGCGACCACCGACATGCCGTCGAGTTCGTCTTGCGCAAAGATTACCGGCGCGACTGGGTTGCCGAGGTCCAAGAGGAATACACCTACTGGACGCAGCGCGAGTTCGAGGAGGTCTTCGCAGGCCTTGGGCTGCGCACGCTCGCGTCGACGCCGCTCCACAACCCGTGGATCCTGGATAACCGCTTCGTCGGTCAGTTTCGACTCCGACAGCCCGATGGCGAGCTCCTGCCGTGGCCGGCCACCAACTTCGTCATCGTTGGGCAGCGTGTGCCGTCAGTCGCTGGCGGCACTGGCGTGAGGATGGTCGAGTCCGCAGTATGTGCGCCCCTGCAGTACCTCAAGCCCGCCCACTATCGGCGCACCAGCGACGGCGTCGTGTTTGACCTGATCCGACGCCCTGGCCTGACGATCGACGTCGTGCCTCACTTCGAAAGCGACGGCGCGCTCTTCATTCTCGCGCGCCGCAGCTACCCGCGACCGATCCTGGCCGCCAAGCCCCGAGGGTCGGCGACTCTCACCGGTGCAGCCCGCGTCGGCTATGCCAGCGAACCCCTCAACGTGCAGCGCGGCGACCGTCCGATCGGCGAGACCGTCGAGCGACTCCTCGCGCGCGTCGGGATTCGGCACGAGCGCATCCACTCGTTTTCGGACGGCGCGACCTATTACCCGTCGCCGGGAGGCCTCCAGGAAGAGGTCCGTTCGGTCTTCGTCGAGATCGCCAAGACCAGCGTGCTCGACCAGCCCAAGAACTACACGGGGTTCTCGAGCGCCGGCGTGGTGCGCGCGCTTGAGACACGGCAGCTGCTGCGTGCGGCGCAAGTCGGCGGCCTACCGGATGCGCGCCTCGAGCTTAACGTCTACGAGCTCCTTGCGCGGCACCATCGTGGCGTCGGCGCGTGGATCGGAGCAACGCTGCAGCTTCACGAGGTTCCGCTAGCGCCGAGCCTCGTGCAGAGCACCGAGCAGCTCAGCGCTCGGCCGCCGCGACGACGCTTTGAGCCAGCAACGGTGCAGTCCTCGAACGGGTTCATGGCGATTCATGCCGCCCGCTTCGACGAGCACGACCGCCACGGAGCGGTCGTCGGCAGCAAAGAGCTCGAGTTCGTTGTCCCCTCAACGATGTCCACGAACACGATCTCGCTGCTGCCCCTGCTTCGGCACGACACGCATGTCTACGTCGGCCTCGAAGATGATGATCTGCCGGCAGCCCAGTGCTTCGTTGGCAACAGCCAGCTGTTGACCGTGCCCGCCTGGCGACTTCCGCATGCGGTCACGACCTGGCGCGCCGCGGTCAGCTGGGCGCGCGAGCGACTCGCTGTTGAGCACGGTGTCCGCTGTCTCGATGTGACGCCTCTTGGAGGTCACTACCACCCGTCTGCGGGCGCAACCCCCGAGGTCGTCTATCCTGCAGCTGCCGCAGTTACGCGAGTCGATGGATTGGTGTCAGGCGGAAACAGTGTGGTGCGTCCGTTGATTTGGACGCGGCTGGACAAACTGACGGGCGTGTCGAGCTTGATCCGGGATGGCCACCTGCGAGTCGCTGTATGGAGGGCCGCCCATATGCTCGACCTATTGCAATCGTGACACACTCGACCAAGGCGCTGACTCTGCACGCCAACTGCAAACCCTCGAACGCCCGAGTCCCGACCGCGCGGACAGAGGCTGAGGGATGAGGACTCGACTCATCGGACCGGCACCGAAACCAGCGTCCTGTGCGGCTCCTGCTCGCGCGCTCTTGGCGCCAGGGCTCGTGGTCCTCTGGGGTCTTGCCGTCGCGGCGTTGGCTGGGTGTGACGACAAGAGCGCTGGCGAGCCGATGCCCAACCACGCCGAGCCAGCCACGGTCGAGCAACCCCTTGGTGAAGCCGCCACCAGCGACGCGACGCGCCGGGCGATCAGCCCCCGCGACGGCGACCTGCGCGAGGTCGTCAACAGGAAGCACCACTTCCGCGTGATGGCACCGACCTTCGGGACCAGCAAGACCGTCGACGTCGCGACCGAGTTCGGGCCGGCACCCACGACGACCTACCTCTACGCAGAGCCAACGGCGTCTGGCGCGCTGATGGTGTCGGTCGGCAAGTACCCAACACTGCCCGGCATTGATGCCAACATCGAGCGCGCGCTGGAGATGGGCCGTGACGGTGCTGTCGCCAAGTTCAACGGCACCCTCGACACGGATGTCCGCATCAACGTGCAAGGCTTCCCTGCGCGACGTTTCAGCTTTCAAGCTCACCACCCGACCCTTGGACCGATGAGCGGTGAGATGAAGGCGATCTTGGTCGGTGAAGGCGACCAGCTCCGCATCTACCAAGTCGGTGCGCTCTTCACCCGGGGCAACGTCCGCTTTGCGGCACGCGGCAAGGCCTTCGTCGAGAGCTTCGCATTCGACAAGGAGGCGGTGACGAAAGCCGTCGCAGCGGACCATGCGAGGGCCAAAGCCGCAGCCGTCAAGCCTACGGTCGACGGGCTGCCGGCAGGTTGGACGCGCTACGAGAGCGCATCGGACCGCTTCAGCGTCGGCGTGCCGAGCAAGCCTGTGCTCGAAGAACAGGACGTGGCGACCGAGTTTGGCGTGATGAAGTCACGCTTCTACATGGTGGCACCGCCAGGCGCGCCGGGTGCGGCGATGGTGGGCTTCATGGTCTTGCCGATACCAAAGAACGCAGACTTCGATGTGGACAGAGCCCTCGAAGGCGGCCGCGATCGTGCACTCAAGTCACTCAACGGCACACTCGTGACCGACAAGAGGACGACGATCGATGGTTTTCCGGCGCGGATCTTCACGTTCAAAGGGCACGCGGCAAAGCCGGCAATCCAGGTGCTTGGCGAGGCCCGCATCATCTTGCGTGGCGAGCGCGAAGCCGTCATGGCCGCGGTCCTCTACCAGGCGGAGCGCGCCGACTGGCTAGCGACAATGCGTCCCTTCCTGACCACGCTGAAGCTCGCGAAATAGCGGGACAATGGCTCGCCAATAGAGCGCGCGCCGACGCGCCGTGAACGGCAGAACCTGTTCACAATGGCTATCGGCTGATGGCGAAAACTGACAACCGGCAAATTCGGTTGCCCGACGCCGAACACGCGGGTAGCGTCGCGCCGACTCAGGTCAGGGCGAGGCGAACATGTCCACATCGAGCCATCAGGACGCACCCGAGAGCGCGATCTTCAGGTCGTGGGCGACGCTTGTCGTCAGGTATCGCTGGGTCTTTCTGTTAATGACGCTGGCCCTAACGGCGTTCATGGCGAAGTCGGCCGCCGACATCAAGGTCGACAACTCGGTCGAGGCGTTCCTGTCGGACGACTCAGAAGCCAGCGGCGCGTTGGAAGAGCTGCGCGACCTCTTTGGCCGCGACGACGTGTTTTTGATCTTGGCCGAGGGCGACGTCTTCTCGCTGCCTTACCTGACCAAGCTGCGAGCGCTGCACGAAGAGGTTGGCGCCATCGACTTGGAGATCGCGTCGCTCGGCCAACGACGTCGCGACCGTCGCGGCGGCGCCAGCACGAAGAAACCTCCAGAGCCCGCGGCCAAAGCGGCTCCAACAGCGGCCCCGGCTGGCGGCGACGACTTCGAAGATAGCGGCGACGACGACTTCGAGGACGGCGGCGGCGACGACGACTGGGCTGGCGAGAAGGGCGGCTCGATTGTCGAAGAAGTCATCTCGCTCATCAACGTCCGCGACACGCGCTGGGAGGGCGGTGGACTCAAGGTTGAGGGGCTGCTCGAAGATCCACCCACGGCGGCCGAGCTGCCCGCGCTGAAGGCCCGAGTCCTCGCCGATCGCACCCTGGTCGGACAGGTTGTCGGCAAGGCTGGCAAGCACTCGGCCATTGTGGTGCGCACCGACTTCATGAGCGAGGAAGACTCCGGGCTCGTCTACGACAAAGTCCTCGAGATTACTGCCAAGTACGAGAGTGACGACTTCAAGATCCTCGTTGGCGGCTCACCGGCCATGAACGCTGCACTCAACCGGATGATGCTCGAAGACCTCGGCATGATGTTCATGTCGGCCATCCTGCTGATGCTGCTCATCCTGGGCTTCATCTTCCGCCACCCGATCGGGGTGCTGGCGCCTCTTGTCGTCGTGGTGTTCTCGATGATCTACGTGGTCGGGACGATGGCGCTGCTGGGCGTGTCGATGACGATGATGACCAACATCCTGCCAGCCTTCCTCATCTGCGTCGGCATCGGCGCGTCGGTCCATATTCAGAGCGTCTACCGAGACGCGCGCGCGGACGGCATTGCCAATGAAGAGGCCATCATCATGGCCGTTGCTTCAACGGGCAAGCCCATCCTCTACACCACCATGACCACGTTCGTCGGCCTTCTCAGCTTCCGGTTTGCGAGCCTCAGCGCCATCCAGGACATGGGCACATTCGGCGCCATCGGCGTGACTTATGCGCTGCTGCACACGCTCGTGTTTCTGCCGGTCGCCCTCACCTTCAACAAGAAGAGCCTGTTGGGTCGTCGCAGCGGTGGCAAGACCACCCGGATCGATCGGTTCCTCGACTGGTGCAACAGCCTCTCGCGCGGCCACGACCTACCGACGCGGCGGAACCGCAGCTGGAAGACCATCGGAGCGGGCGCACTGCTGGTGATTGTTGCGGTCGTCGGCGCGTCAAACATCGGCTTTTACCACGACCCGGTCTCGTGGATGCCCGAAGACTCCAAGCCCAGGCTGGCGATTGAGAGCCTCGGCGAAAACGTTGGCGGCACGTCCAACATCGCGATCCTGATGAAGGCGAACGAGGGCGAGAACCTCAAGCAGAAAGCCCTGATGCAAGGAGTCGCCGACCTCCAGGACCATGTGCTGGCGTACCGGTCACCCGACGACGGCAGCGAGATTGTCGGCAACACCACGAGCCTTGCGGACATTGTGCGCGAGAGCTGGCGTGCCATGAACGAGGACGACCCGAGCTACTACGTGGTCCCCAGCGGCACCCCGGACAACCCCGACCGGGGCGTCGTCGATATGGTGACGATGTTTGAGACCAGCGGTCCTGAGGACCTCAAGCGCTTGGCGACCGTCGACATGAAGCAGTCGGTCATCATGATGCGCGTGAAGTGGCTCGACGCGTACGCTTACAACCCGCTGGTCGACCACATCGAAGAGGGCCTCGCAACCCACATTGGCGACAAGGCGGACGTGAAGATCACGGGCACCGTCCACAACCTCGTGACCATCGTCAACTCGCTGCTGGGCGACCTCCTCAAGAGCTTCGGCATGGCGTTTTTGGTCATCACGCTGATGATGATTGTGCTGCTCGGCGACCTGAAGCTCGGGTTGGTGGCGATGGTGCCCAACCTCTTTCCCATCGCTCTCTGTGCAGGGGTCATGGGCTTCACGGGCATCCCGATTGACATGAACAACCTCCTCATCGCGTCCATCGCGATCGGGATCGCCGTGGACGACACGATCCACCTGCTCTTTCAGTACAAAGCCCACTACACGGCCTATGGCGACGTCGACAACGCCATCGCCCATGCCTTCGAGCACAGCGGCCGGGCCATGGCCTCGACGAGCGTCATCCTGGTTGCAGGATTTCTCGTCTACGTGATCTCCCAAATGAATAATCTGCAGCGTTTTGGACTCTTGGTGAGCATGACCGTGGTCTTTGCGTTGTTGATCGATTTGATCTTCGCCCCGGCGCTGATGCGCATCGTGTATCGCGACAAGGCACCCCGCGCCCAAGAAAGGAGCCCAGCATGACGTCCCGAAAAACCCTCACTCAGCGGTTGCTCACGAGCTTGGCGCTGATCGGACTCGCAGCGCCCGGCGCGGCCCTGGCCGTGTCGCCTGACGAGACCGACGCCCGCGCTATCATGCAGGCCGTCGAAGACCGCGAGGACGGCGACAAGACGGTCTCTCGCATGACGATGGTCCTCAAAGACAAAGACGGCCGCGAGCGCAAGCGCAGCGTCCAGTCTCGCTCGATGGACTTCAAGGCAGGCTCGAAGAGTATCTTGCTCTTTGAGGGTCCCGCCGACGTTCGCAACACCGGCCTTCTCTCCATCGACTACGACGACGGTGCCAAAGACGACGACCAGTGGCTCTACCTGCCAAGCCTCAACAAGTCGACGCGCATCTCTGGCTCCGACAAGTCCGGCGCCTTCTTGGGCAGTGACCTGACCTTTGCCGACATGACGTCGCGCGACCTCGACGACTACGAGTACAAGATCCTCGAGCAGTCGGCGAAGGTTGGCGACGAAGAGGTCTGGGTCATCGAGTCGCGGCCCAAGACGAAGAAGGCCAAAGACGAGACCGGCTACCTCAAGAGCAAGCTCTGGGTCTCGAAGTCGAAGCTCATGCCGCTGCAGATCAAGAACTGGATCATCGAAGGCAAGAAGATAAAGCTGATGAAGTTCAGCAACATCAAGCAGATCGATGGCATCTGGACGCCGCATAAACTCAAGGTCTGGACCAAAAAGAAGAAGGAGACCCTGTCGACGACGGTGCTGTCGTGGAAGTCGTTCAAGTACAACGACGCCAGCGTCAAAGACAGCGACTTCAGCCAGCGCGCCCTCGAGAAGGGCGTTCGCTAGGACGAACGCATCGCGCGCCCCGACGAGCCGTCGTCGGGGCGTTCTGCGTGGGCGATTCCGCCTTGCGCCCGGGCCATGCGCTGCGGTACCTCCGGACCATGCGAAACGTCCTCACCTCTCTCGCGCTCTGCTTGGTCACGCTCACCGCGTGGTGGTCAGCTGACGTCCCTGAGGCCTTTGCCTGAGGCTGCGGAGCGCCCGTCGGTCCGACGGGCTCCGATAATACCGATCTCGAGCGACCCTGGTCTGTGTCCCTGACCGCCGGTGCGTTCCGCTCGTGCCTAAGCTTCGACGATGGCTTCGACGCGGAGATGACCCAGTCGATGGTCGTCGTTGGCGTGTCCTATCAGCTGACCGACCGCCTCTCGATTGGCGGCGGCATCGGTGGCGTCTTCGACGGCGAGCTCGAGGCCCGACGCATCACGTTCGACTTCAACCCAGGCTTTGTCGCGTCGATCAACGCCAGCTACCGCCTGCTGAGTGCGCCCGAGTCGCCGGTGTCGCTCACCCTTGGCCTCGCATTCGCCGCCGGCTTCACGAGCACACGCGAAGTGAACACCGACATCGACGTCGACTACACAGCCTTTGACCTGCGCGCCTCGGCCACGGTCTCGCGGACGTTCTTCCGCCACTGGACGCCCTACTTCAGCCTGCGCCTCTTTGGTGGGCCGGTGCTCTGGCAGTTCGAGGGACTCGACGTGACCGGCCAAGACCCAACCCACCTGCAGACGGCGCTCGGAAGCACCATCAACATCGGGTTTGGCGTCAGCGCAAACGTGGAGGTCTCGTTCCTCGGCGAGCAGGCCCTCTTCGGCGGACTCTCCTACAACTTCTAGCAAAGCCTGCCCCAGCCACGTTCCGCAAGCGTGCTCGGGCTCGGCCACGCGCACGCAACCGCCCGCGCCCAGCCTCGCGCCCACGCACACCCCCACGCTCAGCCTCGCGCCCAGGCCCTCGCCCACGCCCAGCCTCGCGCCCACGCCCAGCCCCACGCCCAGCCCCGCGCCCAGCCTCGCCGCCCACGCCTGAGCCCACGCCGACGCCCAGCACCCGCTCCCAGTCTCAAGCCAGCTCCCAGTCTCAAGCCAACACCCAGTCTCAGCGCCCCGCGGCCCTCATTCGACGAGCGAAAACCCAAGCGCAAACTTGATCGGCAGCGTCGGCGGCAACGGCTGGCCAGCCGGCAGCCCATAGGCCTGCGCAATCAGGCTCGAAGCCGCGACCTCATCAACCCCGTCAATGGTCGTGACGATGCTGAGAAAGCTCGCGACGTTGATAGCGCCGCCGAAGGTTCCGCTGGTGACGTTGGTGATGTCGCTGCTGTCGGTCTCCACGTCGAGGGTGTAGGTCAGATCCTCGAGCACCAGCGCGCCAAGCTCCACCCCGGCGCCATCGTAGATCGTCATCACGTGAAGGCTGTTGGCGCCAGTCCACACGTCGTCGACGATGCGGCCTTCGACCAGGACCTGGCCGCTGCTGTCGGGAAGGTTGGACGCGTCCACGTCTTGACCGATCGTCACGCTGAGGTCACCGCTGCTGCTGTCAAAACCGCTCAGGCCGTAGAGAAAGCGCGGAATGAACCCGGCGATGATGCTCGCTGCGAAGGGGCTCTCAGGCTCGAGCATGACCACCTGTTCGGGGTCGGTCGCGTAGACAACATCCGGGGCCGTCTCCCAAGCCTCCGCCTCGCCGTCAAAGACCCGCGTGATGATCGCTTCAAGCTGCGCGTCGCGGCGCGTCCAGAAGAACGCGCGGCTCGTCTCTTCGAGGTAGCCGAACTTATAGGACGTGAGGCTCTCTGGCTTCGGGCGCGCCAAGATGTCGATGGGGTAGCGGTAACGGGACTCCGCGGCTGCGAGCACCGTCGCGACCTCGCTGCTGACTTCGACGGCTGAGGCCAGCTTCGCCTCGGCTGCGGCGCGGGCTGCTGCTTTGTCGTCGTCGGATGGATCGGTCGCCACGAAGTGTTCGCGAGCGGCGGCGACGCCTTCATAGAGTGCGATCGTGTGGTCGATGCGCTGGCGATAGACCCAGAGGGCGTCATAGACCTCACGGGTGAGCGGGTTGCTGCTCTCACCAAGGGCGCCGAGGTCGATGGCGTCGAAGTCGACCTTGAGCCGCTGAAGCAGCGCGAGGTCACCATCACGCCAGGCCTCAAACGCGGCGTCGTCGTACTCAAGCACGGTCTTAAACGAGAGCTTCGGTCGGCGCGCGAGCACGCCCGCCAGCTCGCCGATCTCGTCCTGAGCGAGCTCCCCCGCGAGGTAGAAGTAGACGAGCGGGTCGTCGTCAAAGAAGTGCTGTCGCTGCAGCTCCGTCCAGGCACCGAGCGCGTTGGCAACGGCCGGTCCGTCGTCTCCGTAGGCCGGGCTCAGCCATGTGAGGTAGTCGCTCCAGCTCAGTGACGCGTCCCACGTGACCTGGGTGAGGTAGTGGTCGTACTGCCAGTAGGTCCACTCGCGCCCTGTCGTGAACGTGACGTGGCCGATGACGTCGTGGCCCGCCAGGCTGTTTTGGATGTCGTTCTGTCGGGTCCAGCCCGTGATGGGCAAGACCAGCGGCATGTTGTTGTCGAACCCAAGCCACCACGCTGTCTCGGGGAAGTAGACCTGCCGGCGCTCGCCGTCGGCGGCGCTGAGGAACTCTTGGTGATGGGTGAAGTCCTCGCACCCGTAGACCGGGGCCGGGTGCTCGAGGTCGTAGAACATCGTCGTGTGGACGTAGGCGCCAACGAAGGGATCGGCCTGCAGCGGCACGTGGAAGAAGTAGCCACCGTCGTCGCTCTCGAGCTCGCACGGAGGGTGAATCCAGGCGAAGAGCTCGATCTGCGGGTGGTTGGCGACCAAGTGGGCGGCCGCGGTGTCGAGCCAGCGGATGACGTCGACGTCGGCGGGCTTTGTGAACTCGCTGGTGCCGATCTGAAGGGTCAGGACCTCGACGCCAGCTTCGGCGATCATGTCGAGCCCACGGTGGATCTGCTGCTGCTCGGTCAGGGGCTCGCCGCTGTCGGCGTCGGTCGCGCCCGCCACCAGCAGCTTGAAGTTGTTCTGCTGCTCATCGGCAAAGCTCGTGACCATCCCGACCTTGACGCCAAGGGGGCGCGCATCGTCGGCAAGCCCCTTGAGGTAGGGGACCCACGCGTCGAAGTCGACCGTTTGCAGGAGGTGAAACGACGCCACATTTTGCCGGTTTCGGGCCATCCACGTGATGTAGCGCTCGACGTAGGCTCGGTGCGCGTCGCTTGGGCGAAGCCAGTAGTCGCTCATGGGGATGGGGTGCTGCGTGTGCTCGTGGAAGCCGCGGAGCTCAAAGTGGGGCGTGGAGACCGTGCCGTCATAGGCCATCGGCAGCGTCGCTGCGGCGTCTCGCGGCAGGAAGGTCTCTTCCGGGTGGTAGTAGCGCGCGCCGAGGTCGCCAGCGAGCGCGTAGAGTCCGTACATCGCGCCGACGTCGGTCGAGGCGGTGACCGTTAGGGTCGGCGGGGCTGCTCCAGCCGCAAAGTTGAGCGAGTACCCCTGGCTTCCGAACGCTGCTGAGGTGGCATCCAGCTCCACAACCACGCGCGCCGCCGGTTCCGCGACCGTGGCGGTCGGTGCAGTCGCGCCCGTGATCGCTGCCATGGCGGCCCAGAGGTCGGTGCGGGCAGCCTCCAAGCCAGCGCCGGCGCCTTCGGGCAGGCGAATGTCGACGAGGACGCGGTCGCCATCGGCCAACGGGGCAGGTAGCGCGTAGTTCGCCGGGTCATCGCCGCAACCGATGAGGGCGCCCCCTAAGACCAGCAGCATCGCCAGGTGAAGAGGGTTCGCCTGGTTCGGCGAGCGACGGATCCGCATCGAGTTAAGCTGCACGGCGACTCCCTTTCTTGGCGTGTAAGCTCCCACGGGGACAGGCTACGCGTGAGCATGTTCACTTTCAATGTCGATACCGTTGGGCAGCGATAGCGCGCATGATAAGGTCCCCGACGTCAGGGGGGCGAGATGCAGCGAACACGAGAGAAGGAAACACCGCTGAGGTCATGGCGCGCGCGAAGCCAGCGTGTCTTGGTACAGGCGTGCGTAGCGGCGATGCTCGTCACCGGGGTATCGGCGGGCGCGCACGCCGCTGATTTCTACATCGATCCGGTCAACGGAAGCGCCGGCGGTAACGGCTCGATCGGCGCCCCTTGGAAGAGCCTCAACGAGGTCTTGGCTGCCGGCCACATCGGCGTCCGGACCTGGGCTCAGCTCCCACCGAACGACAGCACTCAGCTCTTGCCGCCGGACACGTCAAGGCCTGTCCAGGCAGGCGACAGGCTGCTCCTGATGACCGGCAACCACGGCGAGTGGACCATCTCGCAGGCGTACAACGACGTCGCGATCACCATCGCACCAGCGCCCGGCCACAGCCCGACCATCGGCCGCATCTTGATTCGCGGAGCCGGTGGCTGGCGTCTCGAGGGCCTCAAGGTCAGCCCTGCCTACACGCCCAACAGCCCAGGCGACCGCATCGTCGCGGTCGTCGACCACCCGTTCCAAGGGCCTGCGCGAGACATCGAGCTGGTCGACTGCGAGATCTTTGACGCGAACAACTTCTATCCGTGGGATGCGGCGTCGTTGCTCAACGACACGTCGACCGGCGTCTACATCACAGGCACCAATGTCGTCGTGGACAGCTGCGACATCCACAACATCCGCTATGGCGTGCAGCTCCTCGGCGAGGGTGGCGTGCTGCGCGACTCCGATGTGCGGGACTTTGTGGAGGATGGCGTCCGCTTCGCCGGCGACAACGTCGTGATCGAGCGCAATCACATCCGCAACTCGTGGGCAGGCGCAGGTCCGCCCGTGCCCGACAACATCCACTCCGATGGCGTCCAGGGCTGGGCACTCGGTCCCGGTGGCCCCGGAACGGGCATCAACCGTGGGGCACGCATCCTATCCAACACGATCGAGAACTGGACCGACCCGAACCAGCCGTTTGTGCTCGGCATGCAGGGCATCGGGCTCTTTGACGGCTTCTTTGAGGACGTGGTCATCACCAACAACCTCGTCGTCACCAATCACTACCACGGGATTACCGTGCTCGGCGCGACCGATGCGTTCGTCCTGCACAACACGGTCTGGGACATCGCGCCGGGAGTCGGCCAAGGCCCTCCGTGGATCATGGTCAAGGCACATAAGAACGGCTCACCGTCGACCAACGTCACGATTCGAAACAACATCTCGGCGCCGATCACGCTGCAAGCGAACGCTTCGGCGGCAGACCACAACCTCGAGACCGACGACCCCTACCCGCACTTCGTCGATGCGGCTGGTGGAGACTTTGCCCTGCTTCCGACGTCCAGCGCGGTGGATGCCGGCGTGACGACGTGGCTTATCAGCGACAACCTGGGGCAGCCGCGCGCGGTTGGCCTAGCGCCAGATCTGGGTGCGTTCGAGCGCCAGGTAGACGGCGGAACCGGTGATGGTGACGCAGGCACGACCGACACAGACACCAGCCCGCCGCAAGACACCAACCCGCCGCAGGACACCAACCCGCCGCAAGACACCAACCCGCCGCAGGATACAAGCCCGCCGCAAGACACCAACCCGCCGCAAGACACCAACCCGCCGCAGGACACCAACCCGCCGCAGGACACCAACCCGCCGCAGGATACGAGCCCACCGCAGGATACGAGCCCGCCGCAGGATACAAGCCCGCCGCAGGATACAAGCCCGCCGGCTGATACGTCTGGACCCTCGGACACATCGCTGCCCATGGACACAGGCATGCCCAGCGACACCGATCCGAAGGGGGATCAAGCTGGCGGCCCGACACCGACGGGAGGCGACTCTTCCGGTGACACTCTCTGCGCAGGCGGGACCAGCCTGCCGCTCCCGTGGCTCGTCGCTGTCACGCTGCTCTTCTGGCGCTCGACCGCGCGACGGCGATCCGTTTTCGGCGAGTAGCGTCGATCACGGGGGCGTGCTGTAGACAGCGAGACCGACACGCAGTTTGCGGCATGGAGCCAAGACGTTGGCCGGTTGACAGGGCAAGGCGTGCCGCGCACGTTTCAACCACCAGCGCCGTCACCCGGGAGATCGAGATGAAGTGGATCGCTATCGCATCGTTGTGTTTGTTGACGACAGGCTGCGAGGACAAGCCCGCCAAGGATCCTAGCGCAACCACCGCTGTAGCAACGCCAAAGGCCACGTCGACGGCACCAAGCGACAAGGCGAAGCCAGCAGCTCCGGCGAAGGCGAAGAAGGCTCCGGAGTCCAAGCTCGAGTGCGCGACGCTCCTGACGGCTGCCGACATTGCCAGCGCGTGCGGGACGTCGCTTGAGATCAGCGACGCGTCGTCTATCGACGGAGGCGGCTGCGTCTTCAAGATCGATCATGAGCAGAAGAATCGCTACAACCTCATGGTGACCGTGCACCGTCACCGTGCGCGCGGGCCGCTGAAGTCGAAGTATGGCTCCAAGGCGAAGGTCAGAGACTTTGGTCCCGCTCGGAAGGAGGCGACCGCTGGGCAGTGGCCGTTCAAAGTGACGGCGACGACCCGCAAGCAGCATGGCTCCAACCACGGGTTCAAGTGCGACGATAAGGCGCTGGCGACGATCGCCGAGCTGGTTCAGAGCCGGCTGCCGGTCGATCCGAAAGCTCCCAAGGTCAACCCAGGCTGCGCCAAGCTGCTGACGCCGGCTGACTTCAACAACGTCTGCGGCAAAGAGCTCACGCTCGAGCCTTCGTTCGCCGAGGGGATGCCCGGCAGCCCGTGCAACAGGTCCAGTGGCTACAAGACGAACTTCCTCATGCTCGTGACCAAGCACGCTTCGGCGAAGGTCGCGCAAGCCGGGGCCAAGGTGGCCGACGTGAAGGAGCAGAAGGGACTCAACCTCTATGCGCTCTCAGGGTCGGCTGGGAGCTACGCGATCGAGCTGAAGACAGGGATGAAGCGCGCTGCGTGCGACAAAGAAGCCCTTCCGAAGCTGATGGACTTGGCGTTGTCTCGGGTCGGCGAGCTCGACAAGAAGTAGCCTCGCGCGCGGGTGCTCAGACCGTCTGAGAAGGCGACGTGCTCGGCACTGCGCAGGTGCCGGTCTCGCAGCCGCTGCGCCCGGTCATGCGGAGGCGGTTTTTGGCAAAGCCCCAGTAGCCGAGGTCAAGCAGCTGAGAGAGAACCGGCAGGCGCGTGAGCAACACAACGGGCTTGAGGCCAATCGCGCTGTAGAGTTGCCGGAAAACCTCGACGCCCTTTACCAGCGAGCCATCGGGCATGCGGCCATGGATCGAACCCATGAGCGTCTTGTGATCCACGCCGACGACGGCTTCGGCATCAAAGTCTGCGGCAGCGATATCGGTGAACAGAATTCGACCGCGTTTCCGATCGCGTTTCTCAAGAAAGCGAATCTCTCGTACGCAGAGAGGGCAGTCGCCGTCATAGAAAACCTCAAAGCGATCGGCGTTGTTTTCAGCGGGCTGCATAGATGCTCCTCGGGGATGTGTTGTCAGCGTTCGCTGCCGACGCATTGAGTATCGGCGATCCTTGAGCGCGTTTGAACATATTTTTTCTGTTCACACATCAAATCGCCCAAAGGCTGCTGCGGCTGATAGCCTCCAGCGATGCAAGACACCGCAACTGACTCACCGCCCGCCCCGACGTTCTCGCGCCCGCTGGAGTGGTTTTTGTGCAGCTACGACGAGTTGCTGGACCGGCTTGATGCGATCAACGCGACACTCTATCCGAGCACGCGCAACCACCTCGACGGCCATGTGACGTGGCTGAGCCCGTTCTTGACGCACGGCATCATCAGCACCCGGCAGGTCGCCGACGCTGTGCTTGCCCGCCACAGCGCCAAGCAGTGCACCAAGCTCATCTATGAGCTGGCGTGGCGCGAGTTCTTCCACCGGACGTGGCAGGACCGGGGTGCGGCTGTCTTGACCGATGACCTCCGGGCTGAGCAACCAGGCGTGGTCAGCTCCGAGCTGCCGAGCGGGCTGCTGAACGCGACGACCGGCATTGAGGTCATTGACGACTGCCTGCACGACCTGTTCAACCACGGCACCATGCACAACCACGCTCGGATGTGGGTGGCGTCACTGGCGACCAACATCGCCCACACCGACTGGCGCGAACCTGCGCGCTGGCTGCACTACCACCTACTCGACGGCGACCTCGCGAGCAACACGCTTAGCTGGCAGTGGGTGGCGGGGGCGTTCTCGCACAAGCGCTACCTGGCGAATCAAGAGAACATCGACAAGTACAGCGGTCGCAGTCAGCCGGGTAGCTGGCTCGATGTGACGTATGAAGCGCTTGAGACCCTCCCGACACCGCCGGAGCTGCGTGAGCGCGGCTCACTGGAGCTGCCAAGCAACCCGCCTGGCAACACGATCCAAGCCAGAGCTGGCGCGGTCGCCTTGCGCTCGATCTGGAACCTCGACCCGGCGTGGCGTCGTGAGGACGCGAACCACGTGGTGTTCGTCGATACCGAGCTGCATGAGCGCTGGCCGATGTCGCCCAACCGCTGGCGCTTCGTGGAGCACTGGGTCCAAGAGCTTGGGAAGCTTGGGCGGAAGGACATCGCGCTCGAGCAAGGGACCGTCGCAGAGCTCAAGACGGCGCTGTCGGGTGCGGAGGTCGTGCGGCGGGAGTATCCAGCGACGAATGCTTGGCCGGGGGACGTCGACGAACGCGAGTGGCTCTTCACCGCGCCTGACGAGCGGTGCGATAGCTTCTCCCGCTTTTTCAAGAAGGTCCGGCAGATCGGCTCGGGAGCTCGCCGGCGCTGAGGAGCTCGGCGGCTCTGACACACCTGACACAGCGATGTGACACGCGTAGGCACTGGGTGTGGGACAGGTGTGTCTCGTCAGGTGTCCCGTCGAGACCTGTAAGTGGCTGATTTGATGAGGATCGCCTTTGGCACGCCGCTCGCAGTGGCGCCCTCTGAGCTCGCGCGAGTCTGCGCGAGTCGAGGAGCCACGATGAGCGAGCCGACGCCGACGCTGCGCAACACGATGTACTTGATGACCTACCGCGCCGATGGCCGGCGGTGCTTGATTCACCCCGGGGTTGATGCTGCGACCCAGGCCGAGTTTCTCCAGCTCATGATGTTCGCGACTGGGTACGCACAGGGCGCTACCGGCGTGCAACTGCATGCTGACGGGTGGGTGATGACACACGGCCACACGACGCTAACAGACCCGAATGGGCTACGACCCAAGTTCGACACGCTACGCAACGCGGCGATCCGGCAGGGAATCGCCGAGCTTCACGGGCTGACGGGCAGCGTGTTCTCGCGCAACGGACCCGAGGAAACCGAGGTCCTCGACACATTCACAATGGTCGACAAGATGGCCTATCTAATGACGCAGCCGATCCACCACCACCTCGTTGCAGACCGGTCGGAGCTCGACACCAGCCCGTTCTACCGGACCACGCCGGCGATGCTCGGCAAGACCCTCACGATCAAGCTCCCGGCATGCCTCACCGCAAAGTTCAGTCGGACCCGCTACCCGAGCGAGGTCACTCTTCGCTACACGCCGCCTGCGGGATGGGAAGGGCCGGCGCGTCGAAAGGAGCTGCTGCAGACGCTCTACGCACGCAGCCTTCGTCACGTCTCTCGGGCGTTGCGGACGCGGAGCGAGAAGGGCATCCCGCGACCAAGCTTGGCAAGAACGCTCGCGGTCTCGCCCCAATACACACCACCGAGAGAGCAGCCGGACGCGCTGAGCGACGACAAGCCAAAGCCAGGCGCGCGTCACTTCATCCCACGCGTCGCAGGCGGCACGCGCGACGAGCGAAAAGCTAGGCTCAACGCCCGAGCGATCTTTCGAGCCGAGTACCGCAAAGCGTGGCTCGAGTTCCGCGCTGGCAACCGCGACGTCGAGTTCCCCGACGGCACCTACAAGATGCGCCGAGACCACAACGTCCAGATCGCGGCCCTCGCCAGCTGACGACGCCCAATAGCGTGCGCCGCACGCTGCGCTGCTGGCGAACCGCCGGCAGCGCAGCGGTGTAACTAAGCACCGCCCGCGTCGACTTTTTGACCGGCCGCAGGTGCTTCTCCGAGGGCACAAGGCGACAACGAGCGCGAAACGCGACCGCGGAACCCCGCGCGTCGCCGCCAAAACTCGGCCGCGAGAGCATGCCCCCGGGCTGCTCTCGAGCCCCTGATTCTGCGGTCGGTAGGCCACGCCGCTGCGCGGTTAGAAGAGCTTCGACTGCGCCGGGCTGGTCACCGTCAGCCGCTCACCGTTCGCAAGCGTGTTGCGCACCTGGTTCGCTGTCGCTTGGTCCGTGGCTCGTTTGTCTTCGCTACGCTTGCGCAGTGATGCCATCACCAGCTTCATCCGCTGGTTACCGCGGAGAGTTGGCTCGTTGCGGGCGAGGAAGTCCCAGTAGAGTGACGTCATCGGGCAGGTCTTCTTCGGGTGGAACGCGCAGCTCTGGCAGTAGTCGCCCATCTTATTGATGTAGGCGCTGCCGGAGACGTAAGGCTTGGTCGTCATCACCGGGCCGACGCCGAAGGTGCCCATCCCGAGGACGTTCGGCTCGACGACCCAGTCATAAGCGTCGGTGAACATTACCCAGAACCAGTGGTTGAGCTGCTCTGGGTCGACACCGAGCAGGGTCGACCAGTTCGCCAGCACCATTAGGCGGTTGATGTGGTGGGTGTAGCCATCGTCGACGACCTCAGCGACCACGTGGTCGAGACAGGCCAGGCCCGAGGGCGTGCCCCAGAAGGCCGCTGGCAGGTCCACCGTGGCGTTGAGGTGCTGAGCACGCGATGTGCTCTCGTCGCCGGCTGGCCCGTCTCCACCAGCCCCAGGCAAGACACGAAGGCCGTCCGTCGCGTCGTGGACATGCTTGACGTACTCGCGCCAGCCGATGAGCTGGCGGACGAAGCCCTCTTGGCTGTTGAGGGGGATGTTGAGAGCCAACACGTCGCTGAGCACCCGCGCAGGGACAAGGCGATGGAGGTTCATCAGCGACGAGATGAGCGTATGAAAGAGCGTCCCGTGCTGGGTGCTCATCGCGTCTTCGTAGGCTCCGAAGTGGGTCATGCACTCGCGCTGAGCCCACGCCCAAAGCCGCTCGGCATCGGCAGCACTGGCGGGCAGCGCGCTGGGCGTCAGCCGCCCCGGGTGGTCGGCGAAGTGCTCGGCCACCAGCTCACAGACCTCCTGGGTGATGGCGTCAGGCTCGAACGTCGGCACCGCCGGTGGCGCCGGGTCCTTGCCAGCGGTCCAGCGCTTGCGGTTGTCGCCGTCAAAGCTGTACCGGCCACCCACGGGCTTGTTGCGCTCGTCCATCAGGACACCAGTGCGCTGCCGCACGCGACGGTAAAACGCATCCATCCGCCAGCCGCTGCCGTCTTTGAGCCGCGCCCCCGCGAAGTCCTCGGGGGTCGTCAGCCAACCTTCATGCGCGCTCAGAGTGAGCCGACCCGCGGCCACAAGCGGTGCCAGCTCGTTTCGAAGCTCGCGCTCGGCAGGCGTCATCGCGACCAGCGGACCGACCTCGGTAATGAACTCGCCCAACAGCGCCGCGTAGCTCTTGCTCCCGACCAGGTAGCGCACCGCAACGCCACGAGCTGCCTGTTCGAGCGCAAAGTGGCGCTGGTTCGTCAGCAGGATGGCGAGCTTCTGCTTGTGGTAGGGGCGACGGCGCCCCTTGTCTGTCGTCTCGACGAGCACAACGCCGAGGTCCGCGGCGGGCGCGCGCGACAGCGGTCCCAGGGCGTCGGTCAGCTGGTCGTAGGGAACATAGACCCACTGACGCGCAGCATCGGGCTTGCCCGCAACGGCAACCGCCTCCAGAGCCTCAAAGAATCGTCGCAAGCGTCACCTCGTCGCAGGCCGGAGCTAATAGAGGAAGCCGTCGTCGCCGTTGGTCACGGTCACAATGACGATGGTGTCGGCCTTTGCGCCCGCCGGGAGAGCCTGCCACGCGGTCTCAAGCGACGTCGCGTGGCCCTCAGCGTACGCAATGACGTGCAAGATCTGCTTCTGCCAAGCATCCTCAGGCGCCACGTTGGCCGAGCTGACCAGCACATCCGCGAGCTTGCCCTCGAGCAAGTCCGTCGCCTGGTCGACCGTGTATGGGTCATCGAAGGGAAAGGCGAGCGCACGCGTGACGCTGACGCCGATCTTGTCGCCATCCAACTCGACCAGCAAGTCGGTCTTCTTGCCGTCGATCGTGTAGCTGATAGTGGCTTCTGTCTCGAGCAGCGTCGCTGCCTCACACCGAGCGAGTACCTCGTAGGCGAAGACCTCGCTGAGCAACGAGCCCGTGTTGAGACCGCCTGCGGCGATGATCGCCTGACCGCCCGCAGTCAGCTGGCTGAGGTCGGCCTCGTCGTAAGGGTCGGTCCCAAAGTCGATGCGGTTGACGAAGTAGCTCGGCGCCGCGTCCGTCAGCTCGGTGTCGAGCTGGTCGCAGTCGCCGCTGATCGCGCCGAATCCCGGGAGCGGATAGTCTGTCGCGGGCGCCGTGTCGGTCGTGGCCGCCGTGTCGGTCGCGGGCGCCGTGTCGGTCGCAGGCGCCGTGTCGGTCGCAGGCGCCGTGTCGGTCGTGGCCGCCGTGTCGAGCTCGTTGGTGTCGTTGGTGACGCCCGAGTCGCTAACATCGACGACCGTGTCGCTCGCCGACACGTCTGCTGGGTCGTCATCCGCGTCACCGCAGGCCACAAGTCCCACCCACGCTGCCAACGCTACTACGGTCCATCGCTGCATGCCGCCACCTCCGTCGGCCGAATCGTCTGTCATGGAGCCACCCAGGTCAACGAGCGCCGGTCGCGGGGAGCCAGGCGGCGGTTTGCAGGGGTGGCGTGATGGGTGAGGCGAGGTGCGGTCGGGTGAGGCGTGGTGCGGTCGGGTGAGGCGTGGTGCGTCCGGGTGAGGCGTGATGCGGTCGGGTGTTTGGCGTGAGGCGTTCCGGTGAGGCGTGGTGCGGTCGGGTGTTTGGCGCGTACCGAAATTTTGCCAGCCGCCCGTGTGTCGACGACAACCATGAGCATGATCGCGCTCACACTTGCTCTCTCGCTGTCGCTGCACGTTGCCGCTCATGACCACGGTGCAGACCAGACCCTTGTGGTCACCACGCCTTCCTGGTCAGCGACCCATGGGACGGCCTATCTGGTCCGTGACGGCTTAGTGAGACTCGGCCCCGTGCCTGTCCGCGTCGGTCGCTCAGGCCTCGGCTGGGGGATCGGTCAGCACGACACCAAGCGCGACGCACTGCCTGGCGAGCCCACCAAACGCGAAGGCGACGGACGCGCACCCGCCGGGATCTTCGAAGCGACGGACGTGGTCACGCGTCCAGCAGCCGACGGCCTCTACTGCGTCGATGACGCTACAGCACCCGCTTACAACACCCTCGTTCGCTGGCAGCGACGTGACGCACCTCCTTGGTCGAGCGCCGAGGATATGACCGACTACCGCGTCGCCGTCGTCGTCAACCACAACGCCGCGCGCGTCCCCGGTGGCGGCAGCTGCATCTTTCTTCACGACGGCACCCACGCCACCGCCGGCTGCACGGCCTTCGCTCGCCCGCTCATGGATGCCCTGCTCGCTCAGCTCGACGGTGTACGAACACGCGTTGTCCAGCTCCCGATCGGGGCCTACCATCGCCTGCGCGAGCCATGGGGGCTCCCCGATCTTCCTCAAGACACTGAGCAGCGCTGATGTCCGACGCCCGTATCGCCAAGTTCCAGGCCCTCAAAGCGCAGTTCCCAGACAGCGAGATGCCCCGCTGGAGCCTCGCCACGTCGCTGGCCGAAGCCGGCCGCTACGACGAGGCCATCACGGAGTTTCAGGACCTGGTCAAGATCAAGCCGGACTACTGCATCGCCTTTGTGCACCTCGGCAGCGCGCTCATCGAAGAGGAGCGCTTTGAGGAAGCCATCACGGCACTCGAAGAGGGTCGACGCCTAGCCGTCGACCAAGGCCACAACGCGCCCAAGCAAGAAGCCGAGATGCTGATTGAGCAGGCACGCGAAGAGCTCGACTGATCCCGCGCTAGCAGCGTTGCCGAAAAATGCATCTGACCGCTAGCCCTAAAGCAAGCGCTAGTTTCGGCTGCGGCTTCCGATCTACGCACCACAGCGGCGTCGGGGCTAGCGGTGACCGGCGCCATCGACCACGAGCGTCACCAGCAGCTCAGGCACCGCGCCCCAGTCACGCGAGCCCGCGGGCGCGCGGAACTGCATAGCGTAGACCGCTGTCAGCTGCCCCATTGTGAAGAGCGCGAGCTGTGGCGCCGTCAGGTCGCTGCGGACATCGCCAGCAGCTTGTCCGCGTGCAAAGATCTCCATCAGCACGGTGACGAAGGGCCGCATCGCCGCGTCGATGGCCGCTTGTGTCTCCGGACGCGGGCTGAAGATCTCAGCGAGCGTTGACCGCATGAAGGCGTCATGGGCCTGCACGAGTGCCACATCGGCCTCGATGAGCGTCAGCAAGTGCTCCCGAGCTCCTAGATCGCGCCCTTTGACGGCCTCGCGGTAGTCGGTCACGACCTGCTCGACACCCTGGTTGAGCACCGCAGCAAAGAGCGCATCTTTGCTCTCGAAGTAGTTGTAGACCGTGCCGCGCGCGTAGCCGGCATCGACCGAGATGGTGTTGATGTTGGCGCGCGCCACACCGTGGGTGGCGAAGTGGTTGGCCGCACTCACCAAGAGCGAGCGCCTGACCTCTCGTCGCTGAGCAGCGTTGAGACGGGCGCTCACGCCGCCTTCGCCCGGGCAAGCCAGGTCAGGAGGTGCTCGACGACCTGCTCAGGCGCGTCTTCTTGGAGGAAGTGCCCGGCGTCGAGCGTGACTGTGCGCGCGTCCGGCCAGGCCGCTTGCACCCGCGCCATGGTCTCGCCGACGTCGGCGAGAATCTTGTCGTGGGTGCCGTAGATGATGGTGCGCGGCACATCGAGGGACGCCAGGCCCTTCGCGATCGTCGCAAACCCCGACGGGTGCAAGCTACAGCCAGCTTTCGCCAGCGCGAGGCGCGCGCCGCGCGTGTGGTAGGGCGCCAGATAGCGGTCGGTGACCTCAGCGGTGCGACGGCTGCGGTGAACGCCGAGCTCGATGGTCTTTCGCAGCGCGAACTGGGTCGTGAGCAACCGGCGCACGCCAGCAGTCTTGCAGAGCGCGACAAAGATCTTCACCGGTCGCGAAAACTCGGGGAACACAAGGGTGTTGAGGAGCGCGATCTCGGTCAGACGCTCAGGTCGGCCCACCGCCCAGTGCAGGCCGATCGGCCCGCCAAGGTCATGGACCACCAGCCCGATCTTGTCGATACCCAGCGACGCGAGGAAGCCGTCGAGCAGACGATCGAAGAAGCGAAAGCTGTAGCTCGCGTCGGTCGGCTTGTCCGAGGCACCGAAGCCCGGAAGGTCCAGCACGATGACCCGCCGCTGAGCCGTCAGCGCAGGCGCAACGTTGCGCCACAACCCTGCATGGGTCGGCCAGCCATGAAGCAAGAGCAGCGCTGGCCCCTCCCCTCCGTCAAAGTAGCGAAGCTTGATGCCGTCGATGTCGGCAACGCGTTCTCTCAGTCCGTCCATGGTGCACCTCGCGGTTGTCGTCTTGGCGGACACAATATGGGCAGCCGCCCACTTTAATCAACAACAACCTGGGTGGTCACCCACTTTGGATACATCGTTCATATCTCTGTACCTTCCGCCCAACACGGGCTAATCTGGCTTTCGTGACCCGTCCACGCCCAACACCCAAAGCGCTGCTTGCGCTTGCTGGACTCTTCGCTGCGCTGTCCGCCTGTGACAGTGCTGCCGAGGACCACTGGGCGTCGACCTGCGGCTTTACGAGCTACGCGCAGCCCGTTGTTGAGCTGCCGAACAGTCATCAGGCCGTCCCAGTTGACGTCACGTCCGTCCGCGGCGGTATCCGCTTCGACGTACACGCCAAGACCGCGACCGCCGATATTGAGATGCGCTTTCAGGTCGGCGATGACGGCGGTTGGCCCGTCTTTGACCTGCGGCAGTCCGTCGACCACCTCGAGCTCGACGGTGTCGCCGTTGACGCGAGCAAGGTCTTGCGCCGCGTCGACTTCGCCGAGGCCCAAGACACAGGCGGCGTGCTGGTCCTGACCACCACGCTTAAGCCGTGCAGCATCCACACCCTGCGGTTCCGCTACACCCTGACGACGCCGAGCTCGATCGACGGCACCGCCGAGCACATCGCCAGCCTTCACGCCCCGCTCAGCTTCCGCAAAGGCGAGGTCCGGTGGTTCTTCCCGACCAGTGACCTGTCGCCCGGCCGCTACGCCGAGATGTGGCTGCCCACGGTGCCATGGTCGGACGGCTACGACGTGGCGCTCGACCTGCTGATCACCAACTCCGACGCGGCGCATCGGCTCGTGTCCAATGGCGACGTCACCACGCTCGCTAACAACCACTGGCTGCTGCGCCTCGACAGCACCCACATGCCGACGGCGCCGATGATCGAGATCATCGGCGAGTCCCGCTACTACACCCACATCGACGACAGCGCGTCGCCCACGATCGAGGTGGTGTCCGACTACATCACCAACCTCGACCGCCTTGAGGACTTCGCCGCCGACGTCCGGGCGTCGATCAACAAGACCATCGATCGCTTCGGACCCTATCCCCAGGGCGACCGGTTCACAGCCGTCCTCACCAACACGCGCCGAGGCGCCATGGAGTACGCTGGCGGCGCGACCTTCGACTCGCCTGACGCCGACACCGCCGAGCACGAAGTCATGCACAGCTGGTTCGGCCGCGGCGTGACCCCGGCCCAACCACGCGACGCCTGGTGGGACGAGGCCTGGGTCGCCTACTCCGACGCCTTTGATCGCAAAGACTTCGGCGACGACCGGCCGCTCTTCGATCGCGACCCGTGGATTAGACAGACCTGGCCAGAAGCCTACTCCTACGGCGCGACGTTCTTCACCAAGCTCGCCGGCCAGCTGGGCGAGGCCAAGCTCAACACGCTCATGAGCAGCTTCGCACAGAGCTACATGCACCGGCCCGCCTCGACCGCCGACCTCGAGCGCCACCTCTACTGCGAGACCGGCGCCCCGGTGGTGCTCTCGCTCTTCAACGAAGCCGTCTGGGGCCTCGGCGCCGAGCGCACCGTCCCCGCATGCGACGCACGCCCAAGCATCAGCACCACCTCTCCAACCGTGGTGGCAAGTCAGGCGCAGTAAACGCAGGACTGTAGCAGCAAGCACAGCCGCATGCCGCCACGAGGCCCTACCCAGACGCGATACCCAGGCGCGCGCGCATACGCCTGCGCCCACGCCCACGCATATGCCTACGCCCACGCAAACGCATACGCCTGCGCCCACGCACACCCATCCAATGAGCAGCGAGCGCCGGCGCAACCGCGAGCCTGAAGCACGCCGGGTCTGTCGGAGCCCGGGTGCAGGCGCGGACCTACGCGTGATGGGTACGCGTGGTGGGAGATGGGTACGCGTGGCGCGTGATGGGTACGCGTGGCGCGTGATGGGTACGCGTGACGCGTGATGGGTACGCGTGACGCGGTACGCGTGGCGCGCGTGACGCGTGATGGGTGCGCGTGACGCGTCATGCGTTGGCGTGACGCGTCATGCGTTGGCGCGACGCGGCAGTCGGGCCGCGTTCTCGCATCAAGC
>CALHXW010000299.1 GCA_938040325.1 uncultured bacterium
CCACTCACACCCGCGGCCCCAAACGGAGTCGGAGCTAGTCCCAAAACAAGCGCTATTTTCGAGCGAGACGAACGCTCCGGTGCTTGCCAGCGGCGTCGGCCGAATGAAGGCCCTGCGAGCATCGTCGAGTTCGGGTGAGCGCAGCGAGCGAACCGACGCTGCTGGCGGGGGCATCGCGGAAGCCGCAGCCGGAAAGAGCGCTTGTTTTGGGGCTAGTGTCCCGTCTGGCGCGTTCGCAGCCCAGCGCACACCGTTAGCGCGCTGGTGTCTCGATCGCGTCACAGCGGCGCTGTCGCTGATCACAACCTCTGCGGTCTTCCATGTCGCAGCGGGCAGCTTGCTCTTTACAGATGCAGGCGAGGTCATCCCCGCAGGCGCCATATTCGTCCGCCCTTGGGTCGTCTCCGAGACATGCTGACCACTCCCACTGACACTCGCGAGCCCGGACCCAAGGGAGGCACCCAAGCAACCACTCGTCGCAACGATCCCGATTTGCGAGGCCGCTCTCAGGCGAGAGCATGGCCTCGCACTCGACACAATACGCCTCGGGCGGCGTCGCGCGCAGCTCGCAAACGTCTCGGACGCGACCGAACGAGACGCAGCTGTCGAAGCGCTTTGTGATGTCTGTGCAGCTGAAGTCCAGCGGCAGCACCTGAGGAAAGCTACGCTGGGTCAACCGGTGGTCCAGGTCGTCCCAGTCATCAGGCACCAGGCGCATCTCCCCCCAAAGATCGCACGCGACCAGCGGACTCTCCACGCGCATCCGGTGCAGCCCTGCCGTGACAGGCTCGTCACCGAGCAGCGGTGCAGTGGTGAACTCGGGAAGGTACGCAACAACGTACTCTGGCGACGCACCGGAGCGGACCTCCGTCTGTGGGGTCCAGAGCTCGTCGCCATCGAGGTCGAGATAAGCCTGGACCAGCGCCAGCCCAATCCGCGGACTGCTGCCAGTGATGGTCTCGCCGTCCGCGAGCGTCTGCATGTAGCCCCGAGTCGGTGGCAAGAAGAGCTCGAGCCTGTACCGAAGCAGCGTCTGGGTCACGCCCAAGACGTCTTGGCCGATCGCCCGCCATGCCCCCGCCTCGTTCGGCATCGCCCAGAAGAGCGCGACGTGAGGCGTCCCCTCCGCAACTCGCCCGCTGACGATGCCCTCTACAGCAAAGATGGGATCGCCCAGGTGGTTGCCGTCGACGAGCGGCTCGCAGGCGCTCGGCAACAGCGCGAGCATAAGCGCCGCGATGAAGCCACCGACTCGATGCCCTCTCACCGGCCTTGCCGACGCATTGCGTGGGTGCTCGGGGCCCCTCTGCCGGCGCCGCCCGGAAGCGTCAGAGCCGATGAGGTCGTGGTCCAAACGCCGAGACCCCTTAACGTTGTTAGGGCAGATACGCGCCGAACCCGAACGAACAGAACGGAGCGACTGGCGTCTCGACAACTCGACGACCACTCTCGCGCTCCACCTCCATCACGTAGATGTCGGCGCCGCAGTCGAGCTGGAGTGCCATCGCTGCTGTCGGCGCGTACTCGAGTCGCAGCGCAGGCGCGATCCTGCCGACCGCCTGGTCTCGTGTCGGCGCGACGCCGCGCGTATCGAAACGCTGGAAAAGCCACTCTACGCCTCCCCGGAGGCCAAGGCCGGCCGCGAAGTCCGTGTCTTCGAAGTCGAAGAGCTTGAAGATTCCAAGATCAAGGCCATAGAGCGTCTGCACCACACTGAGGGTCGAGTTGTCGCCCTCTGTTCGACCGTAGCGGAATCGAGCCTGCAGCGCCAAGTCGGCAAGGTCGAGCTGACCTTGAAGGGCGCCAAAGAGTCCCACGCCTGTGTTCGATTGAATCGGGCCACTCATCTCGAACGCGACCCCAAAGCTCAGTGCCGACCGGATGCTATTGGTGTAGCCGCGCCGCACTGTTTGACGATACGGGATCCGCTCCATGTCTGCGTTTGCGACATCGATGTCGGCGCCCGGCGAGACCTTCACGTTCGCTTCGTGAAGCGCTGATGTCCCCCTTCGGCGAACCACGTAGTCGCCGGGTGCCAGCAGGACTTCTGTGCCGGCCTCGGCGTGCACTTCGGCTGCAACTTCTCCGCCTCCGAACGCCTCGATGACGACGTACTCGCCTGGCATCAGGAGCCGCAGCTTGCCAAGGCCGATGTCGTTGACGGTGCGGGTCAACACAACGTCCTGGCGCCCCTTCATCTTAAACGAATAGGTCGGGTGCTGGATGAAGCGCGTGCGCGTTGTGGCGCGAAGCGTCTGGTTAAACGCATAGTTGTACGCTTCGCTCAACGTCACGCGACGGTCTTTGGAGACATCTGCCGCGCCGAGCAGTCCGTTGACGAAGTGGTGGGTGAACACCCCGCCTTTGAGGCGGTCGGACTCCTGCGCATCCTCACCTTCCGCCGAGCTCGTGATGATGGCGAGCCCTTCGCTGGTGAGACGATCTTCGGGCGTGATCTCGAACGGCTCGGCTGGCGTCGCCCCCTTCACCCGCGTGAGCCCGCCGGACCGGCACGCGTCGATCACGAGAACACTGACGTCGGCCCCGACCGCGCGTATACGCGCCTTCAGGTCGTCGAATCGCAGCACCGTACCGTGCATGTGCAGCGCTTGGCTGTCGGCATGGCCACTGTAGTAGAGCATCAGCATCGGGCGTTCGCCCGTGGCCACGTCGGCAGCGATCCGCCGCTCCAGGGCGGTCAGCGCGTCGAGAACTGACTGGGACTGGGTGCCCTTGAGCACGAGCAGGTTTTGTGGCGGAACGTCACCGAGCCGTGTGAGCACGTCTGCAACCCGACTGGCGTCGCGCTCGGCGTAGAGCAGCGGCTCGTCGCCGGCAATCCCGTAGTTGGCACCCACCACCAGAGCGTAGCGTTCGGCAGCCCATGACCCGGTCGTACCGACGAGCACAAAGGCAAGCGCAAGAACGACCGCCACAAGCCGGCGCACGCCTGCCAACTGATGATGGGCGGGTACGTCGCGCGGACGAAGCTCCGCGGCGTCTGGCGGATCGATCGCGTCGACGCTGGGGCCCCGTGAGGTCACCACAGCCTTTCGATCTCGGCATCGAGTTGCCTGAAACCGCGCCGCGCTCACCGCTCACCTCCTGTCGCGCGCTTGTCGAGCACAAGTCGCTTCTGAACGCATCCAGCACGAAGCGCGGGGGCGTCCTCCTGGATTGTGGCGCCCGACGCGGCTCGACGCAATTGCGGTGCTAGGTCCGCGAGGGTGAAGGGCTCGTCGCAAATGAGCGCAAAGAGATGCTCCGCGCCGAGCTGGTCGTCGAACCTCACCGCCTCGTTGACCACGATCGGGGAGGCGGTTGCCTTGATGGTTGTCGACTGCCCCTTCGCGCGCTGGGGATAGCAGAGGTAGACGTCCTGACGTGCGTCGACACCCACGATCATGAGGTGTCCATCGCGCCGGGGCCAGATCCTAAAGCCTGCCCGATCGCCCTCATGCACGATGGTGCCGTCGGCCGCTAAGCGAGCTCGCTCGCCGTCGTGAACGTAGACCTCAAGGTCGAGGGCACTGCTCTTACGGCGAAGCTGATCGGCGTCTTCAGGCGTCGGAGCACCGCCGCGCGGAACCAGCACAAAGAGCGCAGTCGCCGCAACAGCGAGCGACGCCGCAGCAGCCACCCACCGTCGACGACGACGACCCTCGGCGAGCTCGATCACCTGGCCACCGCTGCGGTCTGCGGTCGCGGGCGCCGGTCCATCCCCTTCAGCCGCCTTGAGCAGCCATGCAGGCGGCTCCAGCGTCACCGCTGCGTCCGCCTCCTCGATCGCCTCGAAGACCTCCCGACAGGCCGAGCACTCGGCCACGTGCGCGTCGATCTGTCGGCGAAACGCGGCCGAAACCGGCTCACAGAGGGAACGGCTCACCGCCAGCTCCAGCAGGTGACCGTCGCGGCCGAACACCTCTGACGTCAACGGAGGCTTCACGATGCCCCCCCTGCTGCCTCACGCGCTTTCGCAGCGAGCGTCTTGAGTCGATTGGCGACGGTTCGATCCGAGCAGCCGACAACGCGCCCGATCTCCTGGGTCGTCATGCCGTCGACGTAGTAGAGGGTCCCGATCAACGCGAGCTCCGGATCCAGCGCGCTCCAGAGCTCGGACAGAAACACACTCGCCTCTTGGTTGGACGCCCGCTCGGGGCGGCCGAAAACCATCGGTCCGTGCTCTGCCAGTAACTCTCGGCGCCGTTTTTGATCGCGAATCCTGTTGATGCAGTAGTTGGTTGCGAGGCGGTACAGCCAGGTAGCTGGCGAACTCTCAGCCCTGAAGCTCGACGAGCGCTCAAGGGCTCGCAGGAACACATCGTGCGTTGCTTCTTCCGCATCGGCGGTCCCCACGAACTGGCGTACGCGGCGCAAGACCATCGGCGCATACTGCCGATACAATGCGCCAACATCGACCTGCTCCGCCGGCGAGTCACTCATCGTGACACCGCCAGGAGCATGTCCTCGCCTGAAGTGGCGAGGCGCGCGCTGTATCTAGCTGCGTTCGGGGAAATGCGGAGTCTGAGATGAAGCGAGGTATCCCGCTGTGGTGAAGAACCGGGGGAAACCTCGACGCGGTTTGCAGGAACGCTGTCGCTGAGTGATCTTGAGATCATCAGGGGCTGCGCCTGTGGGACCCGCGTTGAGCCCATCACAAGGTCATCAGATTTGCATTTCCCGGCAACGCTGCTGGACGGTGATACAGGTCGTGCGCGAAACGTACGTTGATGTTGAACTAGCTCCCACGTGTCATGAGGTAACGCCCCTATGCCTTCTTCGACACGTCGCCTCTGGAAAACCGAAAAGAAAAATGGTCGGCGGTAACGGGCACACCTGAGGTCGCTGGCGACCTCGCGCGCGCCTGGCCGAGTTAAGCCGTAGCCGCCTCCGTCCCGAAGCCGTGCCCTCACCCTCGCCCGAGAATTCTTCGCGAGAACCGGTCTCCAGGCAGCCGCCACCCATAGCAACTCAGCGGGCACGCCACTCCGGCAGCAGCTCATCACCGACCACCTTACCGATGACCCGCCAGAGCCGAGGTCGAACTGCGCTCAGCGCGTTCGAGGGGATCTCAAAGCTGACGCCGGCCGGTGACGGACTGACCTTCGCGCTCCACTCCAGCTTGAACGGCAGTCGGACACCATCAACCGTGGCAGTTCCGGCGACCTTGAGTGTCCCTGTGAGGATACGTCCCGTCGGCCCACGCGCGATCGCGCCTGTTGCTGTCTTGGGATGATGCGTGGCTGCAAAGAAGCTCTGCCACTGATCTTCGTGATCGCGCAACGCGTCCAGCTCGGCCTTTGACATGGGCCTCGGGGACGCACCTGGGCGCAGTGCCACGACCGACCAGCTCACCGGAACGCCCGCGATCACCTCGTCGGCGCTTGGATCGCGCTTGAACTCGAGGTAGGGCGCAAACGCTGCGACGACCTCGGTCGATGCATCGTAGGCCCGTGCCAGCAGCCTCGCTTCATCTTGCTCAAAGATCTCACGCGTCGCCCAGGGACCGTGGGCTCGCCTGGACGCCAGCAGCGCACCGTCGAAGATGACATCCCGACCGTCGCTGTAGCGGCCTTGGTGGGCCGTCGACGACGTGAGCGTGTTGCGTGCTTTGAGGACGAAAGCCCCCGCAGGCCCGCGGTCGACAATACGTTCGATCAGCAGCGTTCGCGGCCCGTCTTGAGGCTTGAGCTCAAGCGTCACGGCGATCTCGAGTCGGTGAGGGCTGGCGTCCTTGAAGGGTGTCACCAAACGCTCGACGCTCGCGATCTTTCCGCCGGCCGAGGCTAGCGCGGCTTCGAGGGTGTGCTCACCCGAAGGTTGGATGGCCTCGCCACATGCACCAACGGCAAGCAAGGCGACCGCCAGGACGAAAAGTCTGACACACATCATCAACCTCTCGACGTGTCACCGCCGAAGCGCATTCCAGGCGTGAGCGAATAGCCCGCGAGAAAGGCGGCTGCGTCGAGCATCTTCTTGCCGGGTCGCTGCAGTCGCTGAAACACGACTGCGCCCTCGCCGGTGGCCACAACCACGCCCTGACCAGAGGCGGAGACCACTTCCCCTGGAGCCGGTGGCGTCGCGCCAGCGGCCGGAGCTGCAGCGAGCGCACGGACGGACACTGGCGGCTCAAACCGGATCACGTCCTCACCGAGCGTCGTGCGAGCGCCTGGCCACGGATGGTAGGCTCGAATGCGCTGCCACACGTCGACCGCAGGTTTCGTCCAGTCAATGACGCTGTCGCTTCTCGAGAGGAGCCCCGCGTAGGTCATCCCGTCGCTGGGTTGGGGCGTGGGGCGGCTTGTTCCGTAGGCGATCGCGTCGAGGGTCTCGACAACGGCACGCGCACCCAAAGCTGCGAGCCGATCGTGGAGCGTCGAGCCCGTGTCGTCGTCGGTAATCTCAGTCTCGACCTGCCGTAGCATCGGTCCCGTGTCCATGCCGGCGTCCATCTGCATGATGGTGACTCCGGACCGCTCGTCACCAGCCGCAATGGCCGCTTGGATCGGGCTTGCTCCGCGCCAGCGTGGCAGAAGGCTCGTGTGCACATTGATGCAGCCGAGCCGAGGCATCGCGAGGGCCTTTGGGCCAAGGATGTGGCCAAACGCCGCAACGACCGCGATGTCGGGAGCGTGACTGGCGACCCAGCGACGAAACGCGACCGTCTTGGCTGTTGTGACTTGAAGCAGCGGCAGGTCGTGCTCGCGCGCTAACGCTGCAACAGGCGGCGCCTGCATGCGCTTACCACGCCCTGAGCGCCGGTCCGGCTGCGACACAACCGCGACGACCTCGTGGTGACACTGGAGCAAGGCGCGCAGTGACACAGCCGCCAGCTCTGGGGTTCCCATGAAGACAACCCGCAGCGACGGAGCATTCGACGTGATCACGTCGACTCGTGTACCGCACGGATCGCGTCCAGACGCTCGTCCTCCTCATCCCATGTGCGCTGCTTGAGGTAGTCGCGGACCACCAGCTTACGCTGCACAGGGTTGAGACGATCGACGAAGGTCACGCCGTTGAGGTGATCCATCTCATGCTGGATGCAAATGGAGAGGAGGCCGTCAGCGTCGAAGTCGACGAGGTCTCCAGCGAGGTTGTAGGCCTGCACGTGGATCTGCTTGCGCCGCTTGATCTCAGCGGAGAGCCCCGGAAACGACAGGCATCCTTCTTCGTACGTCGTGCGGCCGTGAGCCTCGACGATCACGGGATTGATGAGGTTCAGCAGGGCCTTTCGGCCGTCTTCCTGCTCCACGTCAACCGTCATGATGCGAATGTTGCGTGCCACCTGCGGGGCCGCAAGACCAATGCCGTTCGAGCCGTACATGGTCTCCGCCATCGCCGTGACGAAGTCGAAGATGTCCTGATCGATCGCCGCCACATCCGAGCAGCGCGTCTTCAGAATCTCATCGGGGTAAATCACCAATGGGAGCTTTGACATGTCGCCTATCTCCTCGCGCCGGACACGGCGCGCTCGTATCGAGCCCTTAGCTCTGCATCTCCGAGTATCAACCACGCGTCACTGAGTCCACGACCGATCTCATTGAGCATGCCAAGTTCGGCCCGGTTGAGCTTTGTCGGCCAACCCTGAACGCCGTAAAGCTTTGTCAGCCGCTTGTATTGCTCGCGGACAGCGTAGGCCGACGCGTCGGGCTCAACCTCAAGCACCGAGTGATAGTCGCCAAACCGAACGTGGTTGAGCTTGGCCGTAAGCTCCGCGTTGTTGCCGCTGGCGCTGTCAGCGTGGACGATGTCTTTGCTGCGCGCTTCAGCAGCGTCTTCCGCGCGTGCTTCGATCGTCCAGGCCGTTGCGGTGTCGGCGTAGGGTGCCGGTCGAACGGTCGAGTCGGTGATCGGCCCCTCAACGACCGGCCCCTCAACGACCGGCCCCTCAACGGTCGGCCCCTCAACCTTGGCCGCTGGGACCTCCGCCGCAGGGGGAGCCACCTCAGGTCCTGCCGCGATCACCTCGGCAGCGGCGGGCGCTGCAACAACGCGTGGCTTCGGCTCTACAGCAGCAGCGATGGGCTCCGGCTTCGCCGCTGTCTCAACAACGACTGACCGTCGAGCAGCGACGGCCCGCCTGGCCGCATCGCTATCGATCTCCATCGTCTCGGCAAGCCCGCGCTTGTGCCGGTCGCTGTACTGCGATCCAGACGGGGAATTGCTACGCGCCGGTCCGTCAGCGCCCAGCGAGACCTTACCCGAACCGGTGAACCACCGGCCTGGCTCGCGCGAACCATCCGGACCTGCGGTCGCGAGCGGCCCATCGGAGAGCCGAGCTCCGGTCGGCGAGCTGACCACAGCGGCCGACCGGGTCCCCACAACGACGACGGCACGACCTTCGTTGTTGCCAAGCGTGTCACCAAAGGCAAACGCGTCCGTGAAGGCCTGCGCTGGCGAGTGACCGGAGTGTCCTCCAGCAGCCGAACCGTCAGGAGTATCGGCGTCAGGTCCGCTGTCTTCAAAGAGGAGCTCGTCGTCGTCAGCCTGCGCGTCATCGACTTCCGCGGCGTCGTTGGCATACGCTTCGTCGTCGACTTCCGCGTCATCGTCGGCATGCCCCTGGTCGTTGGCATACGCTTCGTCGTCGACTACCGCGTCGTCGTCAGCATTCGCGTCGTCGGC
>CALHXW010000300.1 GCA_938040325.1 uncultured bacterium
GCCGGCCGCAGGTCGTTGCGCGCCGCCAAGGGCTGGTGAGGAGATGCCGCCCAAACCATGGTCGCACGTACGTGCCTCGACGCTGTGGCAGAACCGACGCGACGACCTCAGCTATCGCGAGGCTCACGCGCAGAGCTGCAACAGCTGCGGTGCATCCTACTGCTGCTCCATGTTGGCGCTCACGAAGGTCACGGTCGCGACGCCGAGCGACGTCGACTACCTCGGCTACCTCCTGAACTTCGACCGGGTCGAGCTCGGCTTCTCGCGCGACAAGGGCTACCGCGAGCGCGGTGAGGTAGGCGTCTATCTCCGCTCGCCGTGTCGCCATCTTGACCGCGAGAGCTTTGGGTGCGGCATCCACACGACACCGCAGCAACCACGGACATGCATCGCCTACCGGGCCCACACCTGCTGGTACCGTGACGCGGTCGGTGCCCAGCGCCGTGAGAGCTTCGCGCGTGTCGATCGACACTGCTTTGAAGCGCTACGGTCCGACTTCGTCATCGACGACAAGCAGCAGCTCCTGGAGCGGCCAAGCTGGCTGCGGATCCGGGAGGTGGTCGACGCCGACATTCGCGCGGCTCGGGAAGCAGCCCGTGATGGGCGACTCGCTCTGGACGGGCCGGCACCTCGCGACGAGACCGAGCTTCCACCGGTGAGCCTTGGAGCTGACCGAGGGCCCGACACTCGGCTCGCCGCGTGCCAGGGGTGCGCAGCGTCCTGCTGCGACACGATCGCCATCCCTGCGGGCAAGCCCGACCGCTTCATGGCGCTCGACTTCCTCCGCTACATGCTCGGCTTTGTCGGTATTGGCTATGTCTACACCGGCACCGAGCGGAACTGGATCCTCCTGCGCAGCCGCTGTCGCCACCTGGACGCTGAGGCGCGCAGCTGCGGCGTCTTTGGCATGCCCGACCGCCCAGACGTCTGCCGGACCTTTGACGCCGCATCATGCAGCTATCGCGCTTGGGACGAAGCGACCGCGGGCGGCATCGTCAAGCTCACCTACAGCGACTTCGAGGCGTTCGCGAGCTGCTTTACGTTCGATGAGACCCGAAAGGTCGTCGACGCGCCGAGCGTCGCCCGTGTGCGAGAGCGCCTCGGTAGGCCAGTGAGCCCGGCCGCTCCGCTGAGCCGCCCGCGCTTTATCCTACCCGCCACGCCTGCTGGTCGCATCGAGCTGAGTGAGCCCAGCCAGGAGGTCGCGTCGTGACCCTCTCCGGCACGGTTGTCCATCGCTTCTCGCCGTCGAGCGTCGAGCAGCTTGACCGGGTCCGATACTGGCTCGGCTTTGACCGCTTATGCGTGGTCGTCGAGGAGGGCGCGCCGTGGTCGCTGGTGTACCTAACGGCTGACGGTGGCGCGCTCACCACCGCAGGACCGCACATCACGCTGGACGCTGCTCGGTTCTCGGCGTGGTTGGACCTCGCTCGCGTCGACCACCGTGGGCGCCTTCGGCGGTCGCCGAGCTTTGCCGAGGCGCAGGCGGCGGTCGCCGGGATCCCGCTCTCGCTACCGAGCGCTGACCCGGTGCACGCGCCGCGAGCGCCTGCTACTGGCGCCAACACGCCACCACGCTCGCACCTCGACAGTCCCTGCGACGGCTGCGCGGCTCCTTGCTGTGACCACATCGTCGTGCCGTTGACCCGACCCAGCGGGCGCGCCGCGCTCGACGCCGTTAGCAGCCTGCTCGAGACCCCGGGGCTGAGCGTTGGCGTCTCAGACGATGGCGCGTGGGCGCTGACCGCTGAGACCCGCTGCACCCACTTTGATGCCGACACTCGGCGCTGCGGCGTCTATGGCCAGCCTGAGCGTCCCGGCTTCTGTCGGACCTACAGCCCGTGGGCGTGCGAGTTCCGAAAGCTCTTCTCTGGCGACCCCACGAGTCACTTTCTCTCGCTCACGTCACGGCAGTTCGAGGCGGTCCGCGACATCATCCCGCTCAGTCGGGGAGGCTCGGCGCTGGGGTGGCCTTCGCGCAGTGACTGCTCCGAGCACCTTGCGAAGAACGACCTGCCATGAGCGAGCGCGAGCCGACCACAGGCGACCAAGACGACGCGCAGGCGCTGGCTGCGCACGCGCACAGAGACGCTGGCGCCGCACTGACGCTGCCAGAGACCATCACCGGCGCCGCCGCGACCACGAGCCCGTGCACCCACTGCGCGACCAAGCCGTGTTGCTGGTACGTGTCGCTTGAGACCATCGAGGTCACCCACTACGTCGATCTCGATCGCCTCATCTTTGCGTCTGGCTTTGCCCGGCTTGAGATCGGGGCTCACGACAACGGGCGCTTCACCATCTTCTATCGCGCCCCCTGCACGTACCTGCAGGCGAGCGGCGCCTGTGGCGTTTGGGGCAAGCCCGAGATGCCGCTGGTGTGCCGCAGCGTCGACGCCCATGACTGCTGGCACAAGAGCCATGTCCCGAACGCCACCAATCGCTTCATTCGGCTCGATGAGGCCCGCATGCGCCACGTGGCAGAGCTCTATCGCTTCGACACCAAACGCGCGGTGACGGAGCGACCCAGCTGGGACGAGCTGCGGCACGAGGTTCGGCGCTACGACCGGTCTGCGCCGCCCGCCGTCTCAGACGCGCCAGTCGCCATGGAGCACACGTTTCCCTGGCAACGTCCCGAGCGTGCCCTCAAGACCGACCTCAGCTGGGACCAGGCCTCGGCCAACCCCTGCGCCGGGTGTGCGGCCTACTGCTGCACCCGCTATGTGCTCAAGGTGAAGCGACCGGAGACGATCACGGCCCTCGACCGGCTCGTCTACCTCAGCCAGTTCCCGGGCATCGAGATCGGCGTTCGCGACGACAGCGAGTGGATCGTCGCCATTCGCACGCGCTGCAGCCACCTCACGGCGACCAACGACTGCGGACTCTTTGGCAGCGATGAGCGCCCGCGTTCGTGCGTCGACTTCAACGCCTACCGCTGCTCCTATCCCGCACGCTTTGGCGACCAGGGCCTGACGGACACCCTGCGGATCGGCCACGAAGACTTTCGAGCCGTGGCGGCGCGCTTCACGTTCGATGACGACGGCGCCGTGGTCAGCGCCCCGACCATGCATGACGCCGTCGCCCTTGTGGGAGTCACTGAGGTCGTCTGACCGGTGCGTGTGCCGCCGCTCAGCGCGGGTCGCTCACGCGCCCCATGAACATGACGGTGCCCGTGCCGCGGTCGCGAATCACGAATATGAACGGCCGGTCAAGGGCGATTGGCGTCGGCGGTCGTGGGTTCATCATCGCGCTTGTGCGCATGACCACTGCGGTCGCGGCGGCCGCCTCGGTGCCTTCTTCGTCGACGGCGATAAACGCCTCATGGAAGACGTCGCTGATCGACAGTTCCTTGCCGCTGTCGGTCATGCCGCTGAAGTCTGCTGTGTCGCCAAACGCCTGGCCCATGCCGAGGCCCCGGAGGGCGTTTGCTGCGCTCATCTTCGAGCGGAACTCGAACTTGGGCATCATGAGCTTCACCTTGCCGGCCGTCTTCGGCAGAGCCATCAGCTCGCTCAGTCGATCGGAGGTGAGTGTCGCCTCGACAGCATCGAGCTTGCCCGCCTCTGGGAGCATGATGACCATCTCGGCCGCAGCCCCTTCATAGGCAAGCGTGACGACCGTCATGTCATCGGACTGATGAAAGGGCAGGCGCGCGACGACCGTCATCGTTGGGACGTCCACCTGGGCGCCGCCATCGATCGCAAACGGTGCGTCCTTTGTCGTGGTCTTGCTGAACGCGTTGAGCCAGCCAGCCTTGAAGTACACGGCGTTTGTGAGCACGAGGCGTGTGGATGACGTGATAGAGCCCGCGGGCAGCAGCTCGCTGATCTTGTCGCGTGTTTGCTCACCCACCCATGCGTTGATCGCGGTGCGCGACGCATCGCTTGCGCCCACAAAGTCCACCGACTCGGGCCCTGCGCCAAACGCCTCTCGGATGTCGTCGACGTAGCCTCCCTTGAGCGTCGTTCCCTTGTCGACCCAGACCCGATTGGCGCGACGGAGGGTGTAGTTGGTGCCGTCCGCGCCGAAGCGCTTCGGCTCCAGTGCTGCGCCGATCGCCTTCTGGGTCGCGATCGCCATGTCCTGAGTCACGCCGGTCTTGAGCGCCGTGGCCATGGCGTCGGCGGTCTCGCCTCGCGCGCCCAGCCAGGTCATCTCCAGCGCCTCCGACACCGACAGCGGCGAGACGAAGAGGTTGCCCTGTGTGCTCCGGACCTGCTGGTAGAACGCGGCGGCAAAGTCCAGGCGGCCGTCGAGTGCGGCCTTTAGAGCGGCCTCGGGGCTGAGTTCGGGTGGGGTGTGCTTCAACGAGCCCTCGCTGGCGGTTGCTGCACCGGACGCCTGCATCGGCTCAGGTGTCTCCGGTGGCGTCGTGCCCTGCTGCGTACTGCCGCATGCCATCAGCACGACGGCTAGCAGCGTTCGGGCAAATGCAATTCCCGATGACTTCGTGATGCGCACCACTGGACCAACGATCTCGAGATCACTCAGGAGCTGCGCCCCTGCAACCCGCGCTGAGGTTTCCTCTCGTTCGCTGCCCCAGCAGCACGCCTCACTTCGTCCCGAAAA
>CALHXW010000301.1 GCA_938040325.1 uncultured bacterium
CGCGACCTGCAGCTCATCGACGCCGAGAGCGCGAGGACAAGCGCGACGCTATCCGCCTTCGGCAAGCTCATCGCCAACACCGACATGCATGCTGGCAATCTCTCGTTCTTCGTCGAGGGGGCCCGCATCTGCAGCATCACCCCCGCTTACGACATGCTGCCCATGGCGTACGCGCCGCGAGCCGGCGAGCTGATCGACACCCACTTTAGCCCCACACCACCGACGACCCAGACGCGGAGGGTGTGGGCAAACGCGTGCAGCCTCGCTGAGGCCTTCTGGCAACAGGTCGCCACCGACTCCCGCATCTCCGCCAGCTTCCGATCGATCGCTGAGGCGAACGCCCTGCAGGTCAGCCTCCTCGCGAGCATCTCGGCTTAGCAGGAAGCGCAGGGTCAGGGAAAGCAGCCTACGCTTCACACAACAGTCGGCGAGCAATTCGAGAAATGGACCGAAAGCCCTAGCAGGTATTCGGTGCGACTCGACTACTCAACGTCATCGCTGTCTTCGTGCGCGATCCGCCACGACTCCTGTCTGACAGTGAGTACTTCGACGGCCTTCCTGAAGACGGCAGCCTTCTCAGCACCGCGCTCCTTCGGCTGCTTACCCATGAAGCCAGCCGAACTTCCGCCGCTAGCAAGTTGGTCTCCTGGACGAGACCTCAGATCGTTGCTGGTCGGCCGCTTCATGTAGGCAGCAGCAAACAAAAACGCGTACTTCGGATTGGCCGCCTGGCTCGGATCCGCCTTGATGGCTACAAGCGCCTCCTCACACAGCGCTCGGTCGTCTGCTTCCTGACTGCCGTCCTGTGCATCCTTGAGCTCCTCCCAACGTTTCTCAAGCACTGCCAAGGTCTGCACGTAGCCGTAGTCATGGGTCACCTGAACTGGACCGCGGCCAATGAAGGACTGACTCCAATCCCCTGCCTTCTTGTTGATCGAGCCGCCGAGTTTGTAGCCCTTCACCTTGAACTCGCCGACCTTCTCTTTACCGGCGGCAGCGTTGTCTAGGTATGTGCTGTTGAGCTTGGTTCGGTGCGGATCTTTTTCGTAACCAGGCCCCTTCATCGAGCCTTCTGTCTCGGTCATGTACTTGAACTTGGCAGACTCCCAATAGGCATTCGCGAGGTAAGCCGCTTGGGCGCCGACCGTGTCTAACTTCATGATGCGAAACGCACGATTCACTTCGGGAAAGAGTTCACGTAGATGCGTGCGGTCTTCATCCGTCGTGGCCATGCTGTTGGCGCCGTAATTGTGGTCGAAGATCTCAAAAAAGTCGTCTTCGCTTAAAGGGCAAACAATCTGCGCTGCTGAACGCGACTTACGTTGATACGGCAACAAGTTGTCGACCGTTTCGCTCGAAGCCTTTATCGGACCCAGACGGTCTTTGTAGCTATCGTAGTCGAGCTGGCGGCCTCGATCAGCCGTCACTTTTCCGGCCTTGGGCCCGTGCTTGTTGCGATAGACAGTTGAGAATTGACCGGCCGCAGATGGCTGGGCATCTTTGTCGTCGTGTCCGGATGCCTTTCGCTGGACACTCGTCCCCGGTCGCAGCGCTGCCTCCTGTTGAGGGTACGTCATGCCGACTAGACTCTGCTTGAGCTGAGTCTTGTGGGTATTGCGGCCCGGGGCGATATCGGCAGCGACGGCGTATGACGGTTTAGGCTTGGAGCGGTGCTTGAACATACGATGCCTTGGACTGATGTGGTTCGCTGCGATTAACACGATCACCTGAAAACTCAATCACACCAGCCATGTTAACCCCGCCTCTTCGACGTTGTGGCGCGCACGCAGCCCTGCTCTCACCATCACGCAGCAGCGCTGAGCAGCGAACACCCGCGGACGCACAGCCCATCAGGCCCCGTCTCCACCAGCCGCCTCGCTAACTCCTTTGCAACGCCAGCGGGCGGCTTTAGACTCGCGGCCATGTGGACTGCTGTCATCGTCATCACCGCCTTTCTGGTGCTCTTCCTCATCCTCGGCTTCACCTCCCCACGCTATGCGCGGGTGAGTCGCTCAGTGCTGATCAAGTCAACGCCTGAGCAGGTCTTTCCGCAGCTCAATAACCTCCAGAACTTCGTCTACAACTGGTCGCCGTGGACCGAGCGTGACCCGGACATGAAAGTGAAGTTCATGCCCGACGTGCCAGAGGGCGTCGGCGCCGTCTACGAGTGGCATGGGCACCCCAAGAAGGTCGGACGCGGGGCCATGACGATCCTCGAGAGCGTCGACAACCGCTCCGTGAAGACGCTGCTGGCGTTCACGGGCCGGGGGCTCGCGACGGCGTGGATGGAGATCGGCGAGGACGCGGACGACGGGCTGGTCGAGGTGACGTGGCGCTTTGAGTCGGACGGCAAGAACAACCCAGGCGCGCGGCTCATCGGCCGGATGATGGACCGCTTCATCGGACCGGACTTCCAGCGGGGTCTCGAGCGTCTCAAAGCGCACTGCGAGAAGGGTTGAGCGGTCGTCCCGTCAAGGTCACGATCGAGGCGCTCACGCCGGTCGACGAGAGCGTCCAGTGGGCGCTCCACGACGCGTACTGGAAGCAACGGGGAGCCGCCGCTTGGGACAGCGGGGAGGTCCCAACGTTCTCGACGTCCAACTACGCGACCGCACGGCTGCACGCAGGGTTCTTTCAGACGCTGGTGGTCAACCTCCAGGCGCGCGGGCTGCTCGGGGCGCACGATCCGGTCTACGTGCTGGAGGGCGGCTGTGGGACCGGGAAGTTCGCGGCGTGCTTCCTCAGCGCGCTGACCGAGCTCGACGGGCCGACGGGCTTGGTCGACCGCATCCGCTACGTGCTGAGCGACTACTCAGAGGCGAACGTCCGGGAGGCGATCGGACGGGCCCCCCTCGACGCGTGGTACCAACGCGGCACCATCATCCCGGCGCTCTACGACCTGCGCGCACCGATGCGGGTCCACCCTCTCGACGGCCGCACGTTCGACGAGCGGCTGACGCTCTTCATCTCGAGCTACGTCTGCTGCGTGCTGCCGATGAAGCACCTTCAGAAGCGTGGGGACGACTGGTTTGAGCTGATGGTGGAGATCTCCGCTGAGCTCGAGCCTGGCGTCAGCCGCAAGCACTTCGTCCGTGACCTGACGGGCGATGCGACGCGGGAGAACCTCCTCGAAGACCTAGAGCGCCGCTTCGAGTGGTCACCGATCGACCTCGACGAGCGCTTTGACGGCACCGACCACCCGGAGCTTATCCGCAGCGTCATCGGCGACCTCGACGACGCGACGCTCGGCTACCCCTATGGCTACGTGGACTTCCTCGACGAGGTCCAGCCGTTGCTGGCGCCGGGCGGCGTGGTCATCACCAACGACTACGGCAACGTGCGGGTCGAGGGCTTCACAGGCCACTACGAGCGACGCCTGCAGATCTACGGCAACAGCCTCGCCCAAGACGTCAACTTCACGATCTTCGACGTGCATGCCGCGCTGCGCGGGGCTGAGCTCATGCGCACCGACGACGTGCTCAACTCAATTCACACCGCTGTGCTCTCTCACACCCCGCTCGGCGGGCGGCTTCGGCGCTTCTTCGCCGACAACTACCAGACCACGCGGGTGACCGACGACCTCCTGGACTTTCACCACGTCGGAAAGTCCCTGCAGGCTGACAAAGACTACGAGCGCGCGCTGCGCTTCTTCCTGCGCTGCATCGAGCTCGACCCTGAGAACCTCGATGTGCTCTACCGGATCGGCGAGGTCGCGCTCGACGCCAACCACCAGGAGATCGCGCTGAAGTACCTGGCGCGCGGCCACCAGCTCGATAGCCAACAGTCGATGGACTTCGACTTCCAGCTGGGACGCGCGTACGCGCTCGATGGGGCGTCCGACCAGGCCGTCTACTGGTATGAGGTGTCAAACGAGCGCAGTGAACACCCCGTGACCTACACCAACCTCGGCGTCATCCACACCCACGAGGGGCGCTTCCAGGAAGCCTACCGGGTCCTCAACAGGGCCCTGGAGCTCGACCCGACCTACGACCGAGCCAGAGACCGCCTCGCCAAGCTCAAAGAGCACGTCTGGGAGTCCACCGTCGGCAGCTTCGAAGACGAGTAGCGCGGCGGCACGCGGTCAGCCCGGCGCACTACCGCATTGAATCGCGTCGGACTGCGGCGCACGGTCACCTCCCTGCCACGGAGCACTCTTTAGTTGTCGCCGGCGAGCCAGCTCTCCACCACGGCGCGCAACAACGTGTCCAGGGGACCGTCTGCCTGCGCGCCTGGAAACGCACGCGCTGCCTCCAGCGCGTCGCCGAGCGCATCGGCTTGTCGGCGCAGGACGCCGGTCTCGACGAGCTGACGGTGGCTTTGCTCCAGCGTGGTCGGCAGCCCGGCGGGGCCTCGCAGCACCTCCTCGTCTGCGGTCTGGCGAGACGCGAGCGCTAGCCAGGGACGGCTCCAAACGCCGGCGTGCCAGTCGACGTCGAGGTCGCAGAGGTCGTCGGCAAGCCACCAGACGTCGCCAGCGGCGAGGGCCGACCGATGCGCCTCTTCATAGACGTGATGATCGCTGAGGGCGCGCGCTGCGTGTGGACGCTCGGCATAGGCCGACAGCGCCATGCACCAGACAGGCCACGCGCTCTTGGTCCGCAGCAACCGCAGCGTGTCCGTGGTGGCCGGCGTGGTGGCACGGCCCCCCGCTGCGTGGGCAGTCTCAGCGGCAAACATGAGAGAGATGGCGGACTCCACGTGGTGCGCGACGGACGCGAATGCTGGCGCAACGCGCATCTGCTCGAAGAAGCGGGCGATGATCGCGTTGAGGCTGTCGACCAGCGGGAGGCCGGTCTCGGGTAGCTCGCCGTCGCCGCGCATGACGTCGAGGAGGCGAGGCTTGAGCACCGCCACGAAGCGCGCCGCCAAGTGCGAGTGCTCGTCGAGAAGGCGGTCGACCAAGGTCACGCCAAGGTTGAGCAGGGCGCCCCGCGACCCGATGGCAGCGAGCTCCGTCGAGTCTGAGACGCCCAGACACAGCCCGAACGCAGCGCTCTGGACGTAGCCAAAGCCAAGGGTGCGCTCGGCCGCGCGACGCGCCAGGGTCGACGCCCCAGCTGCGCCCGCGCTAGCAGGCTGCTGAAATTCTCCCGTCGTGGGCGATACCGCCTTCAAAACCGCTCCCGCGTTCTTCGTCAGGCACGTATCCCGATATGCTTCTTCCTTAGAAATCGGCGACTTCGTCACCTCGCGGGATCGCTCTTTGAATTCGGCACCGCCACTCGGTCCGAA
>CALHXW010000302.1 GCA_938040325.1 uncultured bacterium
GTCCGAGCGGACCCGAATCAAGTGGCCAAACATCGGCGGCCAAGACTCTGCGACGCCGCCGCACCGCCCGCACGCTCGTGCGTCGATCGGCCCTCAGTCTCCGACCCCAAACGCCGATCGAGGGCGGGTGGCCCCCACTCATCACGCCTTACACGTACCTTACGTTCACCCATCTCAGGGATGGAAGAACCGCAGCGTGTTGTTATGCTCTCCGGACCTGTCCCTTCCGAACCCAGTGAGCCTCCATGTTCCGCACTGCCCTCTGCTTCGTCTCTGTTGTTGCCGCCGCGTTGCTGCTCAGCCCAGCCGCCAGCGCTGACACGCCGGCCTGGACCGACGACCCCGGGTTCGCCGGGCTCTGCAACGAGATGCGCCGCGACGCTGGTTGTGCCGTCTGCACGTGTGAGGCGTGGACCCAGACGCTCCCTGGGCCGCTCAAGGGCACTGGCGTCGACCTCGAGGCGGGCGTTCTCGTCCACCTCAACGGCAAGGCAACCCATGGCGGCACCGTCAACCAACTGCGCGTCGTGCTGGGCAATGCGAAGACCTTCGTCGACGCAGGCGTTGTGCTTGCCGCGGACGCCAACAGCACGGTCGCCACCAAGCTGGACTACGCCAAGACCGCGCAGTTCTACGACATGTGCCCTGGCGCCTGCGAACACCAGCCGGTCGAAGCGGTCCACCTCTTCGAGCTGACGGCGTCCAAACGGGTTGAGAACTCCGGCGGCTCGGTCACCGTCACGACCCACAAGCAGCTGACCGCCTGCTTCAAGCCACCTGCCAAAGACGCCAAACCCGGCTGCTGGTCAGTGCCGCTTAGCGAGAAGGTCGAAGGCTTCAAGACCGCCAGCGACACCAAGCCGGGCCGCACCGTCGGCTGGGAGCGCAGCTGGTCGACCGGCGGGACCTCTGGCATGCAGCTCGTGCTCGGCACGCCCAAGGGCCACTCCGCGATCCCGACGGCCGTGCAAAAGGCACCAACGGCGAGCTACTTCCACGCCCTGCCCGACCGGTCGGACGCTGCTGGCAGCGCCCCGTCTCCACCAGCCGGAGCCTCCTCGCCAGCGATCGGCACGACAACGCCCAAGACCATCGCGCTCCGCCCGCTCGGCGCCTCACGCCACACGGTCGCCGTCGGCGACACGCTGACGTTTTCCTACAAGAGTCATCCGTCGGTCGGCTTCACCGGTGGCTGCACGACCAGCCGCTCGAGCGTTGTCGACATCACCAAGCGCGGCACGACTTACGACGTGCCGGACGACAAGCTCCCCGGGCAGCGCATCAGCACCATCGACGACAACGGCAAAGTCACGACCCAGGTCAAGCGCGTGCGCCCCACCGGTGGCGACAAGGGACGTGGGCTGATCACGCTCACGGCCAAAGCTGCAGGGGAGGCGACGGTCACCTGCCGCACGGTCTTCCGCGGCACGGTCAAGAGCGAGACCGCACACACCATCACGGTCGAGTAGCCCCACGCTCTGGTGGACGCGTTCGCCAAGCTTGAGAAAATTTAATCAAACGATTGTTTGCATCACTCAAAGCAGGTAGGTGTCAGTCGCGTTGAGCGCGCGGCTGAGACAAGCGCGCTCCGAGCCCTGGAGCACCGATGCGCCCCCACCCGACGACCACCGCCCGCTTGCTGACGATGCTTTCCCTTGCCGTTGTGGCCTCACCCGCTTGCTTCGGCAGCGGAGGCGGCGACGACGGTGGGGTGATGGCAAGCGACGCCAATGTGACGCCGGACATCGACGGCCCGGGCGCCGACGCCGATCCCCAGGATACGACCGGTGGCCAGGACACGACGAGCGGCGAAGACTCGACCCAGCCGGACGGCGCCACCCCAGACACGACGACTGCCGACGCCCCAGACACCAGCCCGCCCTGCCCTCCAACGCCGTGCGTGACCGTTGGCGTTAGCTGCCTCGGCAATGCTCAGCTCAGCTGCAGCCAGGGTCCGGACGGCTGCCTCAGCGGCGTCGAGACGGCCTGCCTCGACGCGTCAGGCGCCGCCGTCGCATGCGACAGCTTCACCGGCGAGTGCGTTCAGTCCTGCACCGGCACGGCGCCTGCCACCAACAGCGCCCCCGACGGCGCCCTGCGTCTCGAGCTAACGGACGTCGTCTTCGACTCGGCGACGGTGACCGTCAAGCACAAGCGCGACGTCGACCCCTTCGAGGACGGCTGCATCGCCGAGGTCACGGTGCGTCTCGAGCGCGAAGGCTGCACCCTCACCGCCCGCACCGACGGCTCGCCGGCCGAGGCCGACCCCGACGGACACTTGATCGTTAACACCCTGGCATTTAGCGCCAACTCCGCGTGCCCTGGATTCCCCGACCCGACCGAGGGCGACTACATCGCCAGGGCCGGCACGCCCTACACCGCGACGGGTAACAACCTTGGCGTGATCGCCTTTGGCACCGACCGCGTTCCGGGCCAAGACGTCGCGAGCAGCTGTTTCGTCTCAACGATGGAGCTGCGCTTGTACCCGTCGACAGCGCTCGCCGACGGGTCCAAAGACCTTGAGGTCTTGCCGACGACCATCACCTTGGCGGGTGAGTTCACCTCGACAGGCGACGTCGACGAAGCTTGCCCTTGCCGCGCCTACGCATCTCAGCGCTGTGCAACGACCGTGGTCGCCGGCGACGCGAGCGCCATCGCGACCGAGTGGGTGAACACCTGCGGTCAGAGCAACGGCGTCAAAGACACCTGCGTGGGCAACGAGATCTGCTCGCTCGGCACCAGCACAGCGGGCACCGACACCGCGAGCTGCTTGTGCCCCGGCCACTGGGAGGGCGCTGGTTGCGATGTCTGCCCGGGAAACTGGGACCCTGCTCAAGGCTGCAACGCCTGTCGCAACGGCTGGACCGGGTCCGACTGCGAGGTGTGCCCGGGGAACTTCGATGAGTCCGACGACTGCGGGAGCTGCCGAAACGCCTGGACCGGCAACGACTGCACCACGTGCCCGGTGAACTTCGACCCCGCCAGCGACTGCGCCACGTGCCGCAACCACTGGTCGGGTGCCGACTGCAACACCTGTCCGGACGCTGTTGACGAGAGCACCGACTGCGCCGACTGCAAGATCGAGTGGGGCTCGGGCGCGCCCCACGACTACCCAGGCTGCTTCGATGTGGTGCGCGGCTACTCGCTGGGCAGCGCCGAAGCGAAGAAAGACGGCACCGCGCTCGGACCGGACGGCCGGCTCTACGTGGCAACCGAGGGCGGCATCATCGCCCTCGACGCCGACCGCAACGTCCTGTGGACCTCGGGCGGCAACTTCGCCATCGCCGCTGACGACGCGGTCTACGCCCAGAGCTTCCTCGGGTTCAGTCGACTCGACGCCAACGGCTCGACCATGTGGAGCGGCGACTTTAGCGAGCTCTGGAGCGCGGGACGCCCCTCGCTCGATGCGCAGTCACGGCTGTGGACGACGACGAGCGTCGGCAACACGACCGAGGTCACGTCGAGCACGGGCGCGACCGTCGCGACCTATGACGCCGAGTTCGAGCAGGCCAGTGCGTTCGCCCTCGACGAGGGCGGCGAGGTCATCTATCGCCCGGTTTTGTGGCGCGACCCCGACGGCGACGACCCGAACACGGCGTGGTTCGAGTGGCAGGAAGGGCCACGCGTGCAGGCAGTTCGCGTCAGCGATGGCGAGGTGCTCTGGCAGCTCCAGCGCCCGACGCTGCAAAACGACACCCACCTGCAGATCTCCGCCCGCGCTGGCGGCGGCGTGATGCTGGCTGACACCTGGGGCTTTCTGGTGCTCGACGCCCAGGGCAACGAGATCTTCGAGCCCGACGCAAACCCCTTCGACGACGTCGAGCTCACCGTCGGCGAGGACGGCAGCATCTACGGCGTCGACGGCAACCGCATCCGTCGCTGGAGCGCGACCGGCAGCCTCATCTACGACCAGTCGTTCACCAACGACGGGCACGTGCGCACGCCGACGGTCGCAGCGGATGGCTCCGCCTATGTCTCGCTAGAGCTCTACAACGGCGCGCAAGGGCTCGTCGCGTTCGAGCCGAACGGAGACCTGCGTTGGGCTTACACCACACCCGAGGTCTGCAGCGACCCGATCATCGATGACGACGCATGGCTGTGGAGTGCCTGCGGCGGCTGGCTGATTCGGATGAAGGCCTCCGCGCCGCTGGCCGACTCGGTGTGGCCACGCTACCGAGGAGGCAACGGCAACACTGGGCGCTGAGCTGCAACGCGCGGCTGCTTTTGCCATTGTTTTACAGCTTGGGATGGCGCGATGCGCTAATGCGTTGTGACCGATGCAGTTCGCATGCACCGCTCGTCGCGGTGACGTGTCTATGCGCACGAACCCAACCGACCAGGCGACGCCGATGACCCACGCAACCGAGATGCTTTCAGTTCACCGACGCACCTATCCACAGCGGTCGTCGCTCGGTCGATGGCTCGCGGTTGCCGCCCTGTCGTGGATGCTGCTCGCCTGCGGTTCCGACGCCGACAACGACGGGGCCGATGACGACACGGCTTCCGACGTGTCGTCCGACGTGGCCGATGACAGCACAGGAAGCGACACGACGGCCGCAGTCAACGAACCAGCCGACCCCGCCGACCTCGGAGCCGGCTGTGCTGGCGGCTGCAACCTCGCGACCTGTGTGCTCGAGAGCGACCAGTGTGACGGCGGCGTGTGCATCTGGGACGGTCCGCTCGGTGCCTCCTACTGCAGCCGACCGTGCGAGGCGACCTGCCGTCCGGGCTACCGCTGCGTCGAGACGGCCGACGAGTGGGGCACAGCGTGCCTAAGTGAGACGCCGGAGTGCGGCAACGAGACGCTTGAGTACGGTGAGGTTTGCGACGACGGCAACACCGAGGGCGACGACTTCTGCTCGCCGACCTGCGACGCGGTCACCCAGCCCCCCTCCGGCGGCACGATCACGATCTCGATCGGTGGCGGCGAGCCCTCGACGTCCACCGGCAACGCGCCCACGGTCGCAGCAGAGAAGCAAGGCAACCTCATCTTCCTCAGCACCAGCGGCAGCCAGCTCAGCTTCGGCCTGAGCCTGCCAGACGATGCCGGCCCGGCGCCGTTCACGTCGCTGCTGGAGGTCGGGCTCAACGGCAACGGCTGCAGCCTCGGCGGCTCGACCTTTGCCAACATCACGCGCCTCGACCGCGAGGCCAACGAGATCGCGGGCAGCGCGGCGCTGACCATCTTCTGCCAGTTTGGCTGCGACTTCGGCAGCTGCGCTTCCGAGCTGGACGTCACGGTCGACTTCGACGTGCGCTGGGTGGTGCCGCTCGACGAGTAGCGCGGACGACCACAGACACGAGACACGCATGACCTACGTTCACCCGGTGACAGCCGAGAGCTGTGGCTGCGTGTGAGGACGCAGTTAGGTGGCCGGGCTGCTGCCGTCGCTCGCAAGACTCACCCACCCGCCACAACGCCAGATGACGTCGAGGTGTCGGAGCCCGCTGGACTACTCAAGCGCGTCCCATGACATCGTGCGAACGAGACCGCCGATGGACCGATACTCCGCGGTGCCAGCCTCGACGATGATGGCGGCTGTGATCGGCTGTTCGCGGCTCTCTGCGAGCACAGCGGCCTTGATCACTGCGTTGCGAATGTGGGCGCCGGTCATCTCGAACACCTCGGCTGCTTGCTCCACCAGATCGTCAGGAAGCTTGGGAGAGCCCACCTTGCCCAAGAAGTAGCTCCACAGCCGCAGGCGCTGGTCGTAGTCCGGCTTCGGAAAGTTGACCTTGAACTGGATGCGCCGCCGAAATGCCTCGTCGATCGACTCCAGCAAGTTCGTTGTGAGGATGGACATGCCTCGGTAGGACTCCATGCGCTGGAGCAAGAAGTTGACCTGCATGTTGGCGTAGCGATCGGTGCTCGAGCTGACGCTACCTCGTTTCGCAAACAGGCTGTCGGCCTCGTCGAAGAGGATGATGCTACCGCTCGCCTCGGCCAAGTCGAACACGCGGTCGAGCTTCTTTTCAGTCTCGCCGATG
>CALHXW010000303.1 GCA_938040325.1 uncultured bacterium
GGTGCCGCCGCTGACGCGTCTCGTTCCCCGCATCGTCACGCCCGACGGCACCTACCTGACGACCCAGTTCACCACCGACTGCGACACCGACGTGAGCTGCAGCGGCCAGGACACCTTTATCAACGCCGAGGAGGCACCTGCCGACGTCATCCTCAACCTCGGCCAGCGCAACGAGGCGACGACGAGCTTCGCCATGACGTTTGACACCCTGCCCGTTGCACCCAACTCCGTCTGTGGACGCGCCGCCCCGCTCAGCCTTGACGAGCCCGTCACCGCCGACGTCCGCGAGGGTGGCCACGTCGACCCATGCGACTTCTACTACGGCGGCTTCGCCCTCTACTACCGCGTCGACGTCCCAGCCGGCCGCACCGTTCGAGTCCAGGCGTCATCGGCGAACCCGGCTCAACCTGTCTACGTGTCGATGACGACGCGCAACAGCTGTGACCAGCACGACTGCAGCCATGACTTCAGCTACCCCGACGCCAACCAGGGAATCAACATCACCAACGACGGCGTCGATGGCTACCCGAAGCGCTTCTACGTCGCAGTCTCGGCGAGCTACTACCAGCACGCTGACAGCATCCCTGAGTTCGGACTCATCGAGCTGGAGGCCACGCTACTGCCGACTGACGACGGCGACGTGATGCCCTAAGCCGCGCTCGGACAAGCTGACCACTGAGGGTGGACCGGCGACGCGCCGGCCACCCTTTCGTCGTCTTCGCCACGGCCTGTCGCGGTGCTCGCCGCCGCCCGGACAGCTCGTGACGCGGGCGGCGCCTCATGGTAGCCAGTTCAGACATACGCCCACCAGCACCGACGGAGACGCTCGCCATGTCCGAATCAACCATCGAGTCCGATGCCGTTGCAGACGCCGTAGCAGCGCGCGCGGAAGCCCGCTTCGACGCCACGGTCGAGCGCCTCAGCCACTACCTCACCTTTCCCGCGATCTCGTGCGACGAAGACCACTTCGACGACGTCCGGCGCCTGGCCAAGCAGATCGCTAGCGACCTGAGTGAGCTCGGCTACGACAACGTCCGCGTCCTCGAGCTCGACGGTGCCCTCCCCTCCGTCTCCGCTGAGATGATGGGCGCCGGCCCGAGCGCTCCCACCGTGTTGATCTACGGCCACCTCGACCTGCAGCCCGTCAAAGGCGAGCCGTGGGACACCGACCCCCACGTCGCCACCATCATCGGCGAGCGTCTCTTCGCCCGCGGTTCGGCCGACGACATGGGCGGCTGGGTCAGCCACATCGCGGCCATTGAGGCGTGGCGCGACGTCGCCGGCGGTCTTCCGTGCAACGTGAAGCTCATCATCGAGGGCGAAGAGGAGATCGGCTCGCCGAACCTTGAGCGCTTCATGGACACCTACCCCGAGGTCTTCGCGTCCGATGTCATGGTGCTCACCGACTGCGAGAACCCGTCGACCGAGATCCCAGGCCTGACGGTGTCTCTGCGTGGACTCCTCGAGTTCGAGCTGACCTGCGAAGCGATCGCCTCCGACATCCACTCGGGGCTCTGGGGCAACATGGTCCCCGACGTGTCGACCGCGCTGGTGACGCTGCTCGCACGCCTCGTCGACGACAACGGCCGCCTCGCAATCGACGCGCTGCGGCCGGACTGGCCAGACGCCTGGCGCAAGGACGCACGCAACATCCCCCTCGACGCCGACAGCATCCGCGAGAGCGCCCACATCATCGACGGCGTCGACCCGCTGCCGGAGGACGGACGTCCGGCGGCCGAGTGGCTGTGGCGTCAGCCCGCGATCACCATACTCTCGACCACGCTGCCGACCCCCGACCGCCAGAAGAACGCGCTGCGTGCAAGCGCCGGCGCGACGCTGTCGGTTCGTGTGGCTCCTGGTCAGAACCACGACGAGGTCCGAGAGGCCATCGAAGCGGTGTTGCTCAAGGAGGCACCAAGCGGCGTAAAGGTGACGCTCACGATGGCGCCCGGTGGGGCCGAGAGCTGGCTCTACACGCCGAAGGGACCCGCGTTTCCCGCAGCCGACCGCGCCTACCAGAAGGCCTGGGGCCGCCCGCTGCTGGAGATCGGCGTCGGCGGCTCGATCCCTTTCGTCGCCCTCTTCGGCCGGCGGTTCTCGGACCTTCCGCTCATCCTCAACGGCGTCATGGATCCGCTCACAGGCGCTCACGGCCCCAATGAGTCGCTGCACCTCGGGGTCTTCAAGAAGGCGATCATCGCCAACGTCTACCTGCTCGACGAGCTGAGCCGAGCGGTCACGCCAGCCTGAGGCCGTCCGGGTCCTGACGGGGGCGCAGCGTCTTGCGGTGGCTGACCCACCGACTGTCGGCACGCGCAAAGCGCCAGAGGGCCTCGCGATCGGCTTCGGCTGCATAGTCGATGCCGACCCGCGGGCCGACGACGACGTCCGGGGCGTCCAGGCCGTGGTGCAGCTCCAGCCCGCCCGCCTTGAAGAGCGGGTGCCCGTTGAAGGAACCGTCCAGCCCGAGCGCTTGGCCAACCTTGCCCGGACCGTTCAGCAAGTCCGGGGCGATGGGCCGACCGCCGCGTCGACGACGGACCAGCTCCCGCCCAGAGCCAGCGATGGCTGGTGCCAGCTCGCACGCGCGAATCAACACGGCGGCACCCTCGCCCTCGCGGCCGGTGACCAGGTTGAGCATCTGGTGGATGCCGTAGCAGAGGTAGACGTACGCGCGTCCAGGTGGACCCCACATGGGTGCGTTTCTGTCCGTGCGCCCGGCCCGACAGTGGTTGGCACTGTCGCCGGGCGGCGGCAGGTGACGGTACGCCTCCGTCTCGGTGATGAGCAGCTGAATGTCGCCGTGGACGAGGCGCTTACCGACAAGCTCCAGCGCAACCTCGAGGGCGTCACGCGCGTAAAACGACTGGGCCACCAGCGACCTGGTTGGCGGACTCAAGGCTCAAACACGAGCGCCGGCGGTCCGCCGAGCGCGGCGTCGATGCGGCGTGCGCCTACGTCAAAGACGTGCCGGACACGCTCTGGCGTGAGCATCTCGGCTGGCGGACCTGCCGCCAAGATGGTCGCCTCGTGTAGCCAGGCACAGCGGGTGGCAAAGGCACCGGCGAGGTTGAGATCATGGACAACCGCCACCACAGTTCGGCCCTGGGAAGCCAGCTCGCGCAAGAGCCCGAGGGTGCGCAGGGCGTACGCCGGGTCGAGGTGACTGGTCGGCTCGTCGAGCAAGAGAATGTCCGTCTCTTGGGCCAGCGCCCGCGCAAGCAGCACGCGCTGGCGCTCCCCCGCAGAGAGCGTCCCGAACTCGCGCTCGGCCAGCGGCAAGGCGTCAACGCGTTGCAGCGCATCCAGCGCGATCTCGCGATCGCGCGGCCCCTCGAATCGCGCCCCGGCCGGTAGCCGCGGGGCCCGCCCCATGAGCACAAGCTCGATGGCTGTCCAGGCGAAGACTGGCTCCGGTGGGTCCATGACCACCGCGATCCGCTGCGAGATGGCGTGGCGCGACAAGCTGCTGAGCGAGTCACCGTCCACGACAACCTCGCCCGCCGACGGCGTGAGCAGCCCTGCGAGGATCTTGAGCAACGTCGACTTGCCGGCTCCGTTGCGTCCAAGGACCGCCAGGAGGTCGCCGGGCACCGCGCTCAGCGACACGTCGCGCAAGATCGGTCGGTCGCCGTAGTGGGCGCTGACGCCCCTAAGCTGGATTCCTTGCGTCATCGACTGATCAGCGCGGCGCTCAGACGCAACTGAGTCGTCGATGCCGGAAGCTCGCGCGTGTGTCGCGAGCTTCGCTGCATCGCGATCCAGTTCCGACGGCCGGGGACACCCGGGGTCCGTCGACGGGTCAAACCGCCAACATCGACGTCGAGGCGCCATGAGACAGGACCAAACTTCCGCCATCCCCAACACGTCCCGGTCACATGCCGCTCACTCACGTGTCGGTCTCCTGTTGCGCGCAAACTGTTCACAAGGGTAAAGGACGAGGCCGCTGTTGCCGCCGAGGTGCTCAATGTCGAAAAAAACTGCGTTTATTACCGGAATCACCGGCCAAGATGGTTCCTATCTGGCCGAGCTACTCCTGGGCAAGGGCTACGAGGTCCATGGCCTGATTCGTCGGGCGAGCTCGTTTAACACCCAGCGCATCGATCACATCTACCAGGACCCGCACGTCGACGACCGCCGTCTCCACTTGCACTACGGCGACCTCACCGACAGCTCGAACCTGTCGCGACTCATCGACAAGATTGAGCCTGACGAGATCTACAACCTCGGCGCCCAGAGCCACGTTGCGGTCAGCTTCGAGGTTCCTGAGTACACGGCCCAGGTCGACGGGATCGGCACCCTCCGCCTGCTCGACGCCATCAAGGACGTTCAAAAGGACGTCCGCTTCTACCAGGCGTCCACGAGTGAGCTCTACGGCAAGGTTGTCGAGACGCCCCAGACGGAGACCACGCCCTTCTACCCCCGCAGCCCCTACGCATGCGCCAAGCTCTACGCCTACTGGCTCGTGGTGAACTACCGCGAGGCGTACGACATGTTCGCCTGCAACGGCATCCTCTTTAACCACGAGTCGCCGCGGCGCGGAGAGACCTTCGTCACGCGCAAGATCACCCGCGCAGCAGGCCGCATCGCCGTGGGACTTCAGCAGCGACTCTACCTCGGCAACATGTCGGCCAAGCGCGACTGGGGCTACGCCCCTGAGTTCGTCGAGATGATGTGGCTGATGCTGCAGCAAGACACGCCCGACGACTTCGTGGTCGCCACCGGCGAGACCCACACCGTTCGCGACTTCTGCACCCACGCGTTCAACCGCGTTGGCCTGCCGCTGCGCTGGGAGGGCCACGGCGTGGAGGAGCGCGGTATCTCCGACAAGGACGGCCGCGTGCTCATCGAGGTCGATCCCAAGTACTTCCGACCCACCGAGGTCGAGCTCCTGCTCGGCGACCCAGCCAAGGCCAAGGCAAAGCTCGGCTGGGAGCCGAAGACCAAGTTCGTGGATCTGGTCGAGGTCATGGCTGCACACGACCTGAAGCTCGCACAGCGGGAAGCTCAGCTGGCAGCGCTTTAGCAGCACCGCACCGAAGCGCCCACCACGGCTCACGCTCATAGGACTCGACGATGGCGATGGATCTCTCCGGCAAGCGAATAGTTGTCACTGGCGGCGCAGGCTTTCTCGGCAGCTTCGTGCTGGACGGGCTGCGGGCGCGCGGCTGTGAGCACATCGTCGTCCCTCGCTCGGCGGAGTTCGACCTGCGCGAGAAAGAGGCGATTGTGCGCCTCTTCGACCACGCGAAGCCAGACATCGTGTTGCACCTTGCGGCCGTCGTGGGCGGCATCGGCGCCAACAAGGACAACCCCGGGCGCTTCTTCTACGACAACATGATCATGGGCACTCAGCTCATCGAGCAGGCGCGCGTCTTCGGGCTCGAGAAGTTCGTGACCGTCGGCACCATCTGCGCCTACCCGAAGTTCACGCCGGTTCCGTTCAAAGAAGACGACCTCTGGATCGGCTACCCTGAGGAGACCAACGCACCCTACGGCATCGCCAAGAAAGCGCTGCTCGTCATGGGCCAAGCCTACCGCGAGCAGTACGACATGAACTGTGTCTACCTCTTGCCGGTCAACCTCTACGGTCCGCGCGACAACTTCGATCCGAAGAGCTCGCACGTGATTCCGGCGCTCATCAAGAAGTGCCTCGACGCGCGCGACGCCGGACTCAGCCACATCGACGTGTGGGGCGACGGCTCGCCCTCGCGTGAGTTCATCCACGCGCGCGATGCCGCGGAGGGCATCCTGCTCGCCGCCGAGCAGTACGACGACCCCGCTCCGGTCAACCTAGGCACGGGTCGCGAGATCACGATCAAGGCGCTGGTAGAGCTCATTGCCGAGCAAACAGGCTTCAACGGCGAGCTACGCTGGCAGCCCGACAAGCCCAACGGCCAGCCGCGCCGGGCACTCGACACCACTCGAGCACGCGAACGCTTCGGCTTTGACGCCAAGATCTCGCTCGAGGACGGCTTGCGCGAGACCATCGACTGGTTCGCTGCCAACCGCTCTTAAAGCAAGGCAAGCGCTGTTTTCGAGCGAGCCGAACGCTCCGGTGCTTAGCAGCGGCGTCGGCTGAACGAAGGCGACGCGTGCATCGGTGCGCTTCAGGTGAGTGAAGCGAACGAACCGACGCTGCGGGTATCGCGCAAGCAGCAGCCGGAAAGAGCGCTCGTCTTGGGGCAAGTGCCAGTAGCGGCCGCGCCTCGCGGTACGGCAACCATCCTAAAAAACGCCGGCGAAGTACAAGCCTAGCGCCGTCGCACCGCTCAGCCCCGTGGCGGCGACGACGTACCAGATTGCCTTGCTGCCGCCTCCTGCCTCAGCGTCCTTGTCCGCGCCGGCGTCGCCCTTCTTGGCGTCGCCCTTCTTCTTGGCGGCAGGCTTGGCCTCGGCCGGCTTGGCGGGCGCCTTGCCGGTCTTGGCTTTGGCTGGCGCGGGCTTCTTCGCGCCAGGTGCGATGTCGTCGAGACTTGAGAAGTCGATCGGCTCGTCCGACTCGACGTCGGCGCCGTCGGGCAGCTCGTCGTCGGCGACCTCAACAAGGTCAAGACCTGCCATCCCGTCGTCGTCATCGTCGTCGTCAGGCTTTTTGTGCTTGTCGGCCATCTTCTTTTCGATGGCTGCAAGCTCTGCGGGATCCATGTCGGCAAAGAGCGCTGCGAACTCATCGTCGAGCACGCCGTCGGCACTCTCAGGTGCCGCTGCGGCCTTCGGAGGCCCCTTTTTCTTATCGCCAGGCCGCCAGTCGGGCTCTGGTGTGGCTAGCGCGTCGAGCGTCTCGTCGCCCACGATCTCGGAGGCCGAAAACGTCCCGAGATCACCGTCTTGACTCGGCTCACCGAGACCAGCTTCTGCGCGCCGAGTCTGGACCTCGACGAGCTTGTCGCGGAGCTTGTCGAGGTAGGACTGGGCGGTGAGCGTGGCCATGTCGCCCTCCGCACCCGTCGTCTCGATCGCTTCGATGGCGGCTAGGGTCGCCGCCCGTTTCTTGCCGGCGGCCGCCGCAAGATCGGCGCGCCCGTCCCCTTTGGCCTTGGCGATGATGGCGTCCAGCTTCGCCAGGGTCCGCCGGTGAGGCTCAGCATCCGGCGAGCCGCTCAGGCCGGTCCCGGCGGCCACAACGGCCTCGAGCCGCGCAATCTCGTTGCTGATCTTGCCGTCTAGTGATGCCAACAGCGCGTTCGGGTTTGATGCCTTGACCAGCAAATGCTCGACGTTGGCGTTGACGAGTGTCTCGGCTTGCTCGAAATTCAAAAAGGGCCTCCTCCGTAGGACGCGGTCGACGGTCAGTATACCCTGCTGATTCGTAGCCGCTACTCACAGCTTGGGAACGCTGTCGAGCCGGCCGGAGTGAGGGCGGGGACTTGGGGAAAGCATGAACCTTGATGGGCTGGCGACAAAGCTAGAGGCGCTCGACGATGACGCCCAGGTGCTGTGGGCGAACGCGATCGCTCGCCGCGCAGATGCCAGCCAGCTCAAGCGCATTGCCAGCCTGGTCCGATCCCCCTCAGCCCGGGTGCGAATGGGCGTGATGCGCGCCCTCGATGCCGCCGGGTTTCGCCCGGCCGCCAAGCTCGTCGCCTCACTTGCACGCGCCGCGCACGACCCCCAAGAGCGTGCACTCGCGCTACGCGTTGCCGCCGCCTTGGCGGAACCGAGCGTGGTGGGGATCGCCCCCCAAGACCCGCTGCAAGCGCTGCTCTCCCACGATCCCGTCATCCGCCGGCGCGCCATCGCTGCGACCCGCCGGTCGGCAAGCCCTCACGACGCCGCAGAGCTCTTCGCTAAGGCCGTCCGACGCGCCCGCGGCGACGGCGCACGCCTCGATCTCTTGGGTGCCTGGGAGCGCCTTCCGCTTCACGCCCTGACCCCGTCGGCCGTTCGGCTCCTGCAGCACCCCGACAGCGGACTCATTGCACTCGCTGCGCGGGCGCTGGCACGGGTTGCAGGCAACCCGACGGACGCCGATCGTCAGCGCCTCGAGGAAGCCCTCTCGAGTGCGCGAGTGCGACACCCCGAGCCCATCGCTCGGGCCGCGATCGACGACTGCGCCGCGGCCATCTCGGGGGCCCTCGCTCTGCGCTTCGCGAGCGGTGTGCCGGACGCAGGGCAGCTCCACACCATCGCCAAACGCCTCACCCGGATGAGCGACGCCGTGCTCGCACGACAAGCCACGCCCCTCGTGGAGGTGGTCGAAGCCAAGCCGGAGCTCCTCGCGCCACTCGCGTCGCCGCTGACCCGCATCTGGCAGATGTCGGAGACCGAGCAGCTGCGGCCGACCCTTGTGAGGGCAGCCCGCGCCTGGCTCTACGGCAGCGAGCGACGCATCAACGGGGACGCCGTGGCTGCCGCGCGTTTGCTGGGCTTTTGTCTTCCGCGCGGCTGTGCCCTGCCGGTCGAGTTCTGCCGCCAGCTGGCGTCTGAGCCGGTAGCGCTCATCGCTCTGCGCGAGGCGATTGCCGGCGAAGACGACGCGGCCTGTCTCATTCGGCTGCGTGAGTCCGGCGACCCCGAAACCCGCGACCTCGCGAACCAAGCGTTGATGTCATTTCGGACGCCTCCCGTCATGGTGGACACCCACCAGAGCCCGCCGGTCATTCGCCTCGGCTACCTGACGCCGGACGGTCGCCCGTTGCGCGCATCGCGGCGCTTCCTGCGCTCACCTGACGGCGCCCAGTGGGTCCTCGACGCAGGCGGAAACGTCATCCCCGAGGGAGACGCGTTCTTAGGGACCTGCACCTGTTGCCCGCGGGCGCGAGCGCGCGTTCGGGGCGCCAGCGACGACTCAGCGCCGATCTGTCCAACGACCGGCGAGCAAGCGGCAGACTGGCAGCCTGCTGCCCAGGTGGCCCCCACGGCGGCTGCGACCGAGGCCAAGGCGAGCGTGGCGCGTCCTGTCGCACCGACGGCGGCTGTCCCTGCGGTCAGGATGGGGGACGGCGAGCCAACGACCTTCAACGAGCAGGTCGGTCGCGCCCAGATCGACATCAGCCACGCGCCCCCTCAAGTGCAGCGCGCCTACCGTGCGAATGTGGTCATGCACACGGAGGGCAGCGGCGCCTCCGGCACCATCATCGACCGCCGGGGCGATGACGTGCTCATCCTGACGAACCGCCATGTGGTCCTCAAGGACGGCACCGACGACGAGTACGTCCACCCGAAGGGTCGCACGATCGGTGGTGAGGTCTTCAAGGCGGAGACCCTCTGGGTCTGCCCTGACGAGCGTGTGGACGTCGCGATCTGCTTCGGGTCCATCAAGGACAGCAATGACATCCAACCCTGCTGGATCGAGCGCGACGTTCCGACCCGGATCGGCGAGCCGGTGTTCAACGTTGGCAATCCACTTGGGCTCGAGTGGACGTATGCCGACGGAAAGATCGCGGCCGTTCGCCAGGTCTCCGGAGACGACGGCGACCCCATCAGGTACCTGCAGCTCGACGCCCGGCTCGGGCGCGGCACCAGCGGCTCAGGCATCTACTCCAGCCAGGGAGATCTGATCGGCATCGTGGCGTGGGGTCGTAGCGGCATGTTCGACGAGTCCTACACCTTCGCCGTCAGCATCGACACCATCATCGCGGCCATCGATGCAGCAAACGTCTCGTTCCGCGGCACACCGATCCTACGATAGCGGCTGGGACCTGACCGAGCGCCAACGGGGCCGCGGTCTGGACGAACCGCGAGGTTGCGGATTCGTTTTGATCAATCCGATCGCGTCGCCCAACT
>CALHXW010000304.1 GCA_938040325.1 uncultured bacterium
CCAGGTCGTCCGAGACAACAACAAGCAACGGCTGCAGATCGATGGCTCACGGATACGCTGTACCCAAGGACACTCGATGCACACTGTTCCCGTCACGCTCGAAGCGCTGGAAGCTTCGTGGGTGCCGGTCGTTCGAGATGAGCCCGTCTGGCACGGAACGCGCGCCAGCGTGGTCGACAAGATCGTCGCCGAGGGCATTCGCCCCATGGGCAGGACCCACGTGCACCTCGCAGGCGAGCTCGACAGCCGAGTCGGCAAGCGCGCCAACGTTGACGTGATGCTCGCGGTCGACCCCAAGCAGCTCGATGGGCTGTGGGTCAGCCCCAATGGCGTCTTCCTCGCCCGCATGGTCCCAGGCACCGCCATTGTCGACCTGGTGGCCATGACCCGAGCCGCACAGAGCTGCGAGGACGAGCTCAGGAGCCTGCTCCGATCGGGAACGCGCACCGCGGCGACGGCGGCGAGCCGAGCATGAGAGACGTTCGGGTTGTCATTCCAGACGTCGTGCTGCGTGGCCTCACGTTTCGCCAGGACGGTTCGATGGGCTGCGGCGTTCTCAATACCGCGCTGAAGGCATTCGAAGAGCGCGACGTCTTTCGCTGGCACCTCTCACTGATGATCGAGACCGACGAGGCGGACACGTCCGATGCCGCCGCCAGACTCGATGCCGAGGTCGCGGGCGGCTTCGGCGAGCTGCTGACCGAGCTCATGCTGAGCGATGTCGACAAGCCCAACGCCTTGTTCTTGGGGCGGTTGAGTTGGCGCGGTACCTGCGAGCTGCTCTACCGCGTGCACGACCCCGAGGTGGCAAATGCCGCGCTCGTCATGCTCACAGACTCCAAAGATATCGCGTGGACATTCGACTATCGCATGGACGATGACCCATGCTGGGACCTCGCAAGCTGGCACCTCCGCGCCATGTGACTCACGCGAACGCCGAGCAGACTCGGCGCCCCACGTCGGTCGAGTTGAACCACAGCCCGTGGGCGACGGTACAACGACGAGTCGCTCGGGTGATGGTCCGCCTCAACGCCGTAGGGGCATCCTCACCGCCCCGCTACTTCGCCAGCTCTGCCTCGATCACAGCGCTCATCCCAACGGGGTCGTAGGAGTTGTTGACGTAGCGCACCGTCCCGTCGACGCCGATGATCCAGTCTTCGGGGTAGACCGAGTTTGTTGCGCCCTTGCCGACGTTGTAGAGGTCTCGAACGTCGCCGCCTTGGTCATGGAGGATCGTCATCGAGATGCCCAGCTGGTCGCGGAATGCCTGCAGCGATGCCAGCGAGTCTTGTGAGCCGATCGCCCAGACGCGCACGCCCTGCGATTGATACGTGTTCCAGATGCCCTGTTGAATGTCCGAGACCTCGGACGGACAAACCGGTCACCAGGTGGCGAAGTAGACCAACACGACAGGGTGCCCCTGTTGGTCGGCGAGCGAATGAAACTCGCCGTTGAGATCCGGCAACACGAAGCCTGGCGCTGTCTCGCCGACAAGCACGCTCGACCCCGAGGACGCGTCCGCAATCGGCAGCGCCAGCGTCGAGCGCGTCGGGTCGTTGGTGGCGATGCACAACGCGGTGTCAACGGCGCTGCCTGTCCCCTCGGCATACGAAACGAGAACGCTCGCTGTCTCGCCCGGCGCGACCGTGAGCGTGTCGACCAGCAGCCCGACTCGCGGGTCGGCGCTCGACATGCCGCTGATAATAAGCTCGCCACCACCGCGGTTGGTCAGAGACAGCGTCTGGGTCCCATCGCTGCTGAAGTAGAGCTCATCTTGCGAGGTCTCGAGGTAGGGAACGCGCGCGTCGACGTCAGCGTCGACGATGCGCACGTCGTTCCAGTCGGCCACCCAAGCGCGACCTGCGCGGTTGTGCACGCCCATCGCCCAGCTCGGCGTCGGATGGAGCCCGAGCAACACCGGGTTCGCGGGCTCGCGCACGTCGACAGCTGCAACGCTCTCTTGGGTTGTGACAAACGCCACGCCGCCGTCGACCGAGACCGACACCGCCGCCTGCCCTAGCTCGACATGGGCCAGCTGCACAGGTGTCGAGTCACCCGCGTGCTCGAAGACCTCGAGTCCCGCGCTACCGGCGGCAAGGTAGACCCGGCGGCCCTCAGCGCCGAGATCGTCCACCGCGATCCCAAGCCCGCCCCCGGAGGTCGGTACCGCCGGTCCGATCACCGGTGCGTCGGGCGTGCTGAGATCGACCGTGACAAGCCCCATGCTGTTGTCAGCGATGTACGCGATGTCGCCCACAACCTGCAGATCCCAGGGCGTCCCAAGGCCGTCGACCTCGGTCACCAGCACAGGCGCTGACGGTGCCGAGACGTCAAACACGGCCAAGCTACCCGTGTAGCGCGTGACGTAGAGCAGCGTCCCGTGAAAGGCCATCGCACCAGCATCATCGATGTCGATGGCAGCCAGCTGTGTGACGCCGCTGAGATCGCTGATGTCGATAAGCGCGACGCCCGCAAAGGTGTTGTTATTGTTTTGGGTGTTGTCGCCGCGATTGGCGACTGCGGCGACGCCAGCGCCGTTGACGGCCACTTGCTCATACGTTCGCGAGCCCTGCCCGCTGGGGAAGCGCACCACCTGAGTCGTCGTGTCGCCAGACACCGACAGCCCAATCAAGCCGCCCTTACCCACCGTCCACAGCAGCCCCGTCCCCGGGTCTTCAACGATGTTGAGCAAGTGAAGTCCATTCGCTTGCACGTCGACCTCGCCAAGCCGAACCAGCGCAGCAGCACCTGCGTCTCCCGGCATGCAGCTAGCCGGCGGCACGACGAACGCTGGCTCGCTGATGTCCGGAGCGGCGTCGCCCCCTGGGCTGCTCGTGTCGCCGTCGGCCACCGCCGTATCGGCGGCCGCGTCATCAGCCACCGACGTGTCGGCCACCGACGTGTCGTCAGCTCCCCAGGTGTCGTCCGTTAGCACCGTGTCGCCCGTTAGCACCGTGTCGCTGGCGACATCCGCGGGCGCTGAGTCGTCACCGCAACCGCTGACCAACAGCGCCACCACGAGCCCATGCCTAAGCCGTCGGCGAGCCACACGCTTGCCGAACGTCATCCTCTTTTTTGAGCCCATGCACACCACCCGAACGCGACTCGCGTTGTCTTGGAAACCGCACGTGCCCATCACCGATGCGGCACGCGAACGCAGCTCGGCGTTGACCACACGGTAAGGCCTTACGAGTGGCTCGCGCAACGCGTTTCACGTCACGAGTCCGCGTTGCGAGGTCCGTCTCGAGGACACACGCAACGCGGGACGCGACTTCACCTTAGCTGCTCCATGCTTCGGTCACCGTGTGCTGCACCCCGCCGTTGCCCCGCCCCTTGTAGCGACACGTGGTCTGCTTGGCATCGTCAGAGACACGGTGGCTGGTGGCGCTGGCTGGCAGGTCGGCGATCACCTTGGGGGCAACCTTACCGGTCCGCGCGCGCAAGCTCGCGAAGGCCCCCTGTACATTGACAGCGACCGGCCTCGCGCCCTGTCCCGATGCCGCACCCACTTGGGCCTCAACCGCTAGCGTGTTGACGATGGTCTCCTTGAAGTGAGCGAACGTGGCGGCGTTGGCGAAGGTCCGCACCTCGGCGAGCTTGCCGTCCACGGCATAGGCAAAGCCGGTCGGCGAACCACTCGCGAACGCCCGCTCCAGCGCTACCTGAAGCTGCCGACGCTCAGCCTGAAGCGTCGGGTTGTCGAGGGTGGCCAAGAGGGTGTCGCTGGCGGCCGACGACTTTGACTGCACGTTGAACTGCTTGACGTTGGCCCACACCTTCGACTGGTCGCGGTCGTAGTTCGCGGCGTCGCGAACCTGCTTGTTGGCGAGCACCGCCTGCGCTTGGAAGCGCCCGGCCGTCGACTTCCCCTCGCGCTTGCCGTCCCAGCGCCCGTGCTCGACGCAAAATGCGGACACGTTGACGGTGCTCTTGGCGAGTACGATGAGGTCGGCCCCGATCTGACGGTCCTGCTTGCCGCCCTTGATGACCGTCCCAGCGAGCACAAGGATCGGCTTGTCACCTAGGTTGGCGATGGTCACGGTGTCGACGCGAGCGCCGCCGCCGCGCTGGACGTTGTAGCCCTGTCGCTGCTGCACGTTGTTGAGCAGGTTGATGTTGGCGGCCTGCTGCACCTGCTCAGGCCGCGGCCGGGCATCAGGCGCGCGTACAGCCGACGCCGCCTCGTCGTCTGCCACAGGCGCCGTCTTGTCGGCCTTGACCTCGCTGACCTCCACGGTGCCGGCAGCCTCTGCGGCCGCCAGCGAGATGTACTCGATGTCGCTATCAGCAGCTCCATAGACTGGCCAGACGGTGACGCCGCCGACCTTGGTGGCTGCCCCGAAGGTCTTGCTGGAGCCTGCGGCCGCCGCCGGCTCGGCAACGGCCGGCGCGCTCATGAGCGCCGCGGTGGTCAGGACGGTGAGCTTGGCGAGTGTCGACATGGTCGCCTCCTTAAGGTGGGTCTTGAGTTCGTCGCCTCCGTAGCCGACCACAGTCGCGCAGTCGCCGTGGTAAAAGGCACGCAAAAGCACGACCGAGAGCTCCACCAGGGGAAGCCTCGCGAAACGAGGACGATTCGCCGAACTTTTCCGTGCGCTGCCGACGGCGGCCAGGTGTCAGTGGTATGGTTGCCTCCCCACCGTGCCGGCGCCGCTCAAGGTCAACATGCCCCACAAACGCTTCACGTTCATGTTCGCCGCAGCCATGGTGCTTGTCGCCGGCTGTGAGACCTCGAGCGGCCCACGCTTGAGCCTCAGCTTTAGCTGGGAGTCGGAGCCACCGACCGAGGCGCTCTGGGCGACCTTCACGGTACGAAGTGGCGCGAGCGAAGGCACACGCGGGCCGATCGTTGCGTCGCTAGCACCCCAGCTCTTCGACCCATCTTCCGGCCTTGCCGCTGGCCCCCTCACGCTGCCCTTTGGCGACGACCTGCAGCTCACCGCCGAGCTTCGTCAGTCCGCGCTGTCCGAGCAACGCGTGCTCTACTATGGCCGCAGCGCCGCCTTCAACTTCAACAGTGACGCCAGCGGGACCCTTAACGTCTCCGTCGGCTTGCGCGCGCCGCTGACCGAGACCGGCAACACCCTGACCGTGACTCGCGCCGACGGAACACCGGCCGAGGGCATCTCCACACGTGAGCTCGACAGTGTCCTCGTCCAGACGCGTAGCCTCAACGCGGTCTGGATCGAGCTCGCCAACAACGCCACGTTCGCCGACTCGACCCGCTTTCATGCCCAAGGCACCGAGCTCGCTGGGCAAAACGAGCAGGCCGAACAGGTCGCCACATGCGGCGCGGGCGAGGACCCCAGCGCCTGCGAGCTCTCGTGGGACCTCAACGACGGCAACACCAGCGACAACCCGAACGTCTTCATCGTTTACGCCCGCTTCGAAGACGAAGCCGGCTACCAGTCGCCGACCATCCGCTACGAGCTCGTCGTCGACGGTACGCCGCCCACCTGCGTCAGCAGCCTCGTCATCCCCGCGCCGCAACAGGGGCGTGTCTACGTGACCGACACCGACCAGCCCCAGGCGTTCTTCTACTTTGATGAAGACGTCGCCGACGACGTCACGCTCAGCCTCGATGGCGTTGCGCAGACAGACGTCGGCGACGCCATCGAGATCTCCGAGGACCGGGTGCGCATCACCTTCGGATGCCTCGACGGCGACGTCTCACCACCGAGCACCGTCGGCATCGACTGCGACTGCGACGCGAGCGGCGCATGCGACGGCGCGGTACCGGTGTCGCTCACCGCGGCGGACCTCGCCGGCAACACCACGACATGTCTGCTGCCGGTCGAGGTGGTCGGCGACCGGGTGGCGCCTCTGCCAGCGGACGTGCAGAAGGTCATCGACATCGCGACCCACCAGCGAGCGCCTTGGGGATCGGGCGATGGACCCAGCCCACGCTTTGAGCTCGCGCTCGGTGACGAACCCGACGGCCTCGGCGAGATCGAGTCGCTCACCATCTGGGCGACGGTCGCCAGCGACTGCGTCAACGCTGCGCCCGTCGACAGTGTCCCGTGGTCATCGATCTGGAGCGCCCAAGGCGTCGCCGACCCGCTGCGCTTCGCGTCGTCAACCAGCCTCATCTGCCTCTCGCTGACCGACAAGGCCGGCAACCAGAGTGCTGTCCGCGCGGCCGACGGTGGTGGCTGGGAGCGCCCGCCCGCGCTCGTGAGGCGCGGTACGCTGACCGTGTCACCGCGCGACAACGACGTCCCATCCCCACTGCAGTTCGAGCAGTGGCACGCGCTGCACCCCCTGCTCTTCTCCCAGGACATTGAGCTGGGTGACTCCGACGCACTGGCAACCCCAGGCGACGGACACAGCGTGACGACGTCCGGAGCACCGCTGTGGACGCGACTGTCGGATGCTCAGCACGAAGACCAGACGATCGGTATTCGCGGCTACCTAGCCTTCGATGCCGCACGTGGACAGCTCTGGCGAGGCCAGCGCTGCTTGGACGCCGGCGGCGGGCTCGATTGTCAGGAGCTCGACACGCGTCCCGGCTACTTCAACGGACACGTATGGACCAACTTCGACGCCGCCGACCCAGAGGTCGACGGCGACCCGATGGCGACCTATGGCCAGCTCGCCGTCTACGACCCCGAGCGCGCCGGTATCGTCGTCTTTGGGGGCTGGATTGCAGACGCCAGCAGCGCCGTCGTCAACAAGGACACGTGGGTTTGGACCGGTAGCAGCTGGCGGCTCTTGACGCTTGGCGCAGACACGCCCGAGTTCGCCCGGGACCTCCACGACCCGAAGCTCATCTACGACACGATCCGACGCGAGCCCGTGTTGATCGCGTCTGGCACCCTCAACAACGACCCGATCGCCCTCTTTCGTCTGGGTGCCGACGACCGCTGGCACCCGATCCCGTGGACTGGCCTGGGCCCTGCGGCGCGTCCCGGTGCAGCTGCGGCGTTCGACGAGGGCAGCGGCGAGATCGTGTTCATGGGCGGCAGCAATGGGCTCAGCAACACCTGTGGCGGCACACTCAACGCTGTCGCGGGTACCGTCTCTCCGGAGCTCCTCGAGCCCTGCGACCGCGTGTGGCGCTTTGACCGGGCGTCGGGCTCATGGACGGTCACCGCCGACGCCGAGCGGCCACCTGCGCGCTTGTGGCCAGCCCTCGCCTACCACCGCACGAACCAGCAGCTGGTCCACATCGGTGGCTGCGATCTGACCTTCCCCTTCGGCAACTGCCACAACGACGTCTGGCAGCACGACGCCAACGGCTGGCAGCAGATCATACCTCCCGACGACCCTCTCGTTGAAGACGATACGCCGACCGACTCGGTCTTTGCGTCCGCCGTCTTCGACCCTATTCGCGGCGAGGTTGTGTACTCGGCTGGTTATACGCCGTGCTTTGGCAACGGATGCCCCGCTGGGAGCACCTCAGCGACGGCGTTCCCGGGCCTCTGGTCTTGGGACGGCAGCAAGTGGAAGACCCTGGTGTCACTGACCAGCACGCCGCCGGCGTCGGCCAGCGGGGTCGCTGTTGGCGCGTACGAGGGCGGGATGGTCACGTTCGGTGGCCGGCCTGTCGATGCCGACGACCCATGCGCTGCAGCGAGCGTCAGCAACCGCACAAACATCTGGGACGGACTGAGCTGGCAGCTCTTGCCGCTGGCTTCCGACCGGGCCGAGCCGGGCTTTGACGCCACCATCTTGTCCATTCCCAACGGCCCGCTGCCTGAAGACCAGCGGCTCATGCTGATCGATGGCGGCGTGACCGAGTGCACCGTCGACGGTGACGGCGAGTGCGCATGCGGCGACGTGTACACCCAACGAGCCTGGGAGTTCGTCGACGAGAAGTGGCTGCAGCGGCCTGCTCTGACCCCGGGTCTCGCGGCGATGGCAGCGGCGGCCGCCCCAAACGGCAACACCTTCTTCTTCGGCGGCTACGACAACCAGACGCCGTGTGCGGGGCCGGACGGGGTCTCGCTGTCCGGCTGGGCTGACCCCGAGGTCTGCGCGTACTCAAGTCTCTATGCCTCCACCGACTTTCCCGACAGTAGCGTCAGCATCAGGCTTACATCGGCCGCGGCCCGCGTCGGTGCCGCGATGGTCTACGACACCGCACGAAGTGAGCTGGTGCTCTTTGGCGGCACATCGGCGGCTGCCAACGACGCCACGACCCTCACGGCATCCACTGACAACGCGGTGCAGATCGACTTCACCCCTTACGTACCTGCGCCCGATGAGCCGCAACCGGACCTGCGGCAGTCGCCGTCACTCGTCTACGCCGAGTTCGCACAGAGCGTGTTGCTCTTTGGTGGATTTGTCAGCGACAGCTACATCTGTGACGGCGAGTGGACGACCGGCCACTGCCGAACACCGTGGCAGTGGAAAGGCGACGGCTGGACGCAGCTCACGGACGAAGACACTGCCTACGGCGACGACTCCGGGTTTGCAGCCGTCGGAACCGGCACGGACGGCGCCGTTTGGGACCGCTTCCAGCAGCGGGCGCTCGTTCTTCTGGGCACGGACAAGCTCGACGAGGCGGGCATCGCGCGGGCGGAGCTTCATAGCTGGCAGGTTCCGGCCGACTTTGGGCCAGCGCATGTGATCCGGCTCCCGCGCGACGCGGTTGGCGGCGACGAGGTCCACATCGAGAGCGTCACGCTTCGCGCCGAGACCGGCGGCCAAGGTGGCGCATCGTCGACGACCGGTGTGCGACTCAACGTCTGGCAGCTCTGGGAGTGGCGACCGCTGAACTGGGCGACCACTGCCCAAGGCGGGCCGGACGACATGGGGGCCTACGAGTCCGAGCCAATCACGGGAGACCAGGGCGCGTTCAACACGCTCAACACGCTTCACCTGGCGCTGACGAGTGCCAAGCCCAACGGCATCGGCGATGGCGTCGCGAGACTCTCAACAGGCCTCATCGAGCTACAGGTCGACTACACGGTCGAGCCGCAGACGATGGCGACGCCTTAGGACTTCGTGCTGTGGGCGCTGGGGTCCGCAGACCTCAACACTGGTGACTCTAGACCCCAACGCGACCGGTCAGGGGAGCCGTTCAACCCCATGACTCCGCCATCGAGAGCGTGGCACAGCTCTTGCTAATCCAAGCGCCACCCCCCGAACCCACTCAGCCAAGGCCGCGCGATGCTAGACCAAGACCTGACCCCTCACGACGACGACCCCTTCGCTCTTGCGTTTGCCACGGTCGACGAGCTGCTCGGCGACGAGGCGATGACGATCTCAAACGCGTTCTTTCGGGCAGGCGAGGCCATGATGGCTCACCGCGCGCCCAACCGTGGCGAGCTCTCGGTCATGATGTCGATGATGAAGAAAGAGCCTCGCGAAGGCCCGCTCTACCTCTTCGCGCTACAGCTCACCGCCCGCTATCCAAGGCAGTACTTTGAAGAGGCCCACGTCTTCGCCCTCAATCTTGGCCGGCAGCTCGGCGTCGAAGCGAGCGACAGCCGGCAGCTCGCAATTGGTGCTCTCAACGCCATCTCCACCATGGAGCAAAGGCTTGTTGCGCTGGAGCTCGCGGTCGGCACCGCTTGCGAGCCCCCGCAGCCGTTGAGCACCGGCGCCAAGGTGATCCCGCTGCGCCCGCGCGTCACGCCCAACGCGCTGGTCGACGACGATGCCGAGTGACGGCCGGCTTCTGCCGCGAAGGTCTAGCGACCTGCTAGCCGTCTTCACCGCTGAGGCTCAGGTCGCCGCGCGTGACGGCTGACACGCTGAGCCCGCCAGCCGCGCCGCGCGCGGAGCGCTCCTGGATAGCCTTGATCGCATGCTCGGCGAGTCCTTTGGTGCTGCCCGCGCGGAAGAACCCTTGGGTCAGCGACACTAGGGGCGCGACGGACGCGAGGGTTCCGATCTTGCCAAGGGCGTTGATCGCGGCCTCACGGACGGCGATGTCGTGGTCGAGGTGGCTACAGAGCCACGACTCCAGGTCGCCGCTCCACGCTGTGGCCTTTGCTACCGCCCCGATGACCGCGAGACGCGCAGCTGCGTCCCCGTTGGCCACGTCGAGCGCGCGGACAAGCGCACGCGCCACGATGGGGACGGACGCTCGCCGGTGGGTCGTTGGCTCCCAGAGGCTCAAGAGCCTCGTTGCTCGCGTGACGCCGATCCGCTTTTGGATAAGCTCCGTCGCGGTGGCGAAGTCCATCTCTAGCTCGAAGACCAGGGCGGCCGCCGGGTCATCGTCAAACCCGATGAGCGCGCTCTGGGCAGCTTCCGACGCCGAGCGGCACAGAACGCTGGCGACCAGCAACGCGTAGCGGTCGCGGTCGCCTGAGGTCGTGTCCTCATGAACCACCAGGTTCCCGTAGAGCTTCATCGCGATCGACTCGAGCGCTGGTCCGATCGCGATCTTAGCGCCCAGATCCGACTGCGCGAGCTTGGCAATAACCTCAAGCCGGCTCGCGAACGTCGCCCTCTTCTTGCCCGCCGCCGCCTGCTTCAGAACCGCTGGCGGCAGCGGTCCGTGGCATGCGAGCGCACGGTAAGCACCTTCGCGGGTTGCCGATGAGTCGGTCAGCTCGCTCTTGACCAGAGGCACAACCACCGCGTCCGCGAGGTCCCGGCAGATCGCGCGGGTTCGCGTCGGGAACTCGCGACACGCGATGGCCACGAGGTGTGCCTTCGTCGCGTCGCGCACCTCGTCACTCTCAAGCGCCTGGCGAAGCGCTTGAAGAGGCAGCTCGCTTCCCGCGAGGCTGCGTGTGAGGCGCGTGACGGCGACCAGCTGCTTGAGCTGGCTCTGGCCGATCCCGGCGGTATAGCGCAGCCGCACTTCCTCGAGCGTGTCAGCGAGCGCAATGGCGCAAAAGCGGCTCTGCCATGTGGAGCTGCTGTCCTTGGACAGGGCGGTTCCAATCGCGAGGGCCCCACGAACGAATCGCGCGAGCTCATCGGTGGTCTGGGCAGTCGCCGTCAGGTGATGAGGCACCGAGACCCAGCCGTCCTCGATGGTTAGCCCCCTCGGCACGAACGCGAGCAGACGCCCGCGGGTGTCTGCGTCGAGACACGCGTAGACTTCACCAAGGCCCGACTTCCGGCTCCAGCTCAGCGCCACGGACCCATCGAAGTGGGTATCGCCGGTCGCGGGCTGGGGGAAGATCGCCGCGTGCTCCGACGCCACGACGATGAGCCCTTTCGGCCCATCGTCGAGCGCGATCGAGAGCTTCACCCGCAGACGCGCCTCATCGTCTGTCGACGCAGTTGCCGCAACCTTGAGCCCATCGACCGAACCGCGCCAGCGCCTTGCGTCGATGGCTGGAACCCCGAGCTCGGCCATGACTTCACGCCAACGGGCAATCAGCGGCTGCTTGAGCTTCGGTTCGGTCACGTGTGACTCCCAGGGAGGCGGGTGTCGCCGAATGGTGCACCAGATGCAGAAGCAGGTCACGTCGAGCGCGGGCCCCTCGTCCCGCGAGGAGTGAGCCCCGAGGTTGCGCGAGCCAGCGAATGCCGCTATCGGTCGGCGCACTGGGGGAAAGAGGAGTCAACGTGAGAGTCTCGACCGTCATCGCAGCGACGTTGACGACCGCCGTTTGGCTGCAAGGCACGTTGGTGTCGGCAGCCCCGCCGAAGGACCCGCAAAGGTCGACGGCCATGAGAGACCTGTTCGGCAGCAACAGCGCTCGTGATGACGCCGTCGATCAGCGTAATGCGCTGCTCGATGAGGCTAAAGCGGCCCTAAAGGCGCGGGACTACCACAAGGCTCACAAGCTCTACCAAGAGCACGCCACGCTTGTGGCAAAGGCAAAGGCGAGACCCAAGTCGTCGCATGGGCTCGGAGCCGTCTTGGCGATGCGCCCGCTGGAGCCGTCGAGCTGCAACGCCGCAAGTGCGGCGGACGGCAGCGGCCACGTCGAGATCGCCAGACGCGAGCTCAAGCGGTGCCTCGACGAGCTTGATCGGAGAGGGGCGTCGACGAGAGTGTCGGGCTTTGGGGACTCCGCGGCATGCATCGCCAACCGCAAGCGTCAAAGTCAGCAGCGGATCCGAAAGCGCCTACGCGCGCTCGACAGTATCCACGACCTGCGCGCCGACATCACGTGGGCCCTCAAAGACGGCGACACGGCAAAGGCGCTGGCGCTCAGCGAAAAGCTCAAGAAACGCGACCCATTCTGTGCGCGCTATCGCCCTGGCCCGGTCAACTCGGCCAGCGGACTGGCTGCTGCTGCCATGGGGAGCGGCAGCAACCGCTGCACCCACCGCAAGCCGCTATGGGGGGCCTGCATCGTGCCGACCGCGAAGGCGTTGACGACTGCCGTGAGCGACAAGCAAGCGCGGGTCACAATGCCAACCCATCTCACCAAAGCACCGTGGCTCGACAGGACGCGAAAGCCGGCGCTGCGCCCTGCGTCTGTTGTGGCGACGCCAGACCACGCCGTGGGCCACTTCGGGTGGCCAGACGCTTGGCTGGGCGTGAGCGCGAAGGGCTCGCTGCTGGGACCGCTTGTGCTGCCAAAGCGCCACATGTTCGTCGGCCTAACCGACTCTGGTAGTGTGCTGGTCGCCGATAACAGCGATGTCCTGTGGCAAGCGCCGTCCATCGCCAAAGCCATCTCGCGGCGCGGGTTCAAGCGCGTCGCTCGGCTCAAGGGTGTCGACGCGTGGGACGTCGCCGGAGAGACCGTCGTCGCTATCGACAAGGACGGAAAGCGCGCCCATATCTCGCACGACGGGGGGAGGTCGTTTGGAACTCCTGACACCTTCGAAGAACCGATTGCAGTCGGAAAAGCGCGAGCCGACGGCGTCGTCGTGATTCAGACGGGCAGCGACGTTCACACCAACCAGGGAGGACGCTGGACGACGACGTCGCTCGGCACCACTCGACACATCCAACGGACGGGTGAGTGGATCGGCCTGCCCCGCGCGTGGGTCCGAGGGGACCCGACAACCTCCAACTGTGGCGAAGGCGTGCTCGCCGCCGATGGCCGCTCGTGGGTGGTGATGCAGAACTGGCCAAGCACCGACTTCCGCAACAC
>CALHXW010000305.1 GCA_938040325.1 uncultured bacterium
GGCGGGCGCGAGCCAGGGGGCGGGCGCGAGCAGCTGGGTGCTGGGTAGGCGTGCTGGGTGGTGGGTGACGCGTGTGGGTAAGCGTGCTGGGTAGTGGGTGACGCGTGTGGGTAAGCGTGCTGGGTGGTGGGTGACGCGTGCTGGGTAAGCGTACTGGGCGCCCAGGCTCGCGCCCACGCCCACGCCCACGCCCACGACCGCGCTGGCGCCCACGCCCACGCCTGTGCTGGCGCCCACGCCCACGCCCACGCCCATGCCCACGCCTCACGCACCCCACGAAAAAAAAAGTCTCCCTCGCTTTGCCCCGGTCGTCGAAGGCATTCGTCGAATCTGCGCCATCACGGAGATGGCACCAAACCAAAGCAGAACAGCGGAGAACGAACATGGCCCTAGGCATCATCATCGGCATCATTTGTGGATTCATCGGCATGGCCATGGGCGACAAGAAAGGCCACAGCGGGCTTGGGTTCGTGCTCGGCTTCTTCCTTGGCATCATCGGCCTGCTAATTGTCGCGGCACTCTCGCCGACGAAGGAGCGACTCCAAGCGCAGACGTCCGAGCTGACCGACCGGGTCGCGGCAGAGCTGGCGGCACGCGGTGTTGACAACGACTATGCCGCCTCAGGCGCTCCCGGACACGCCGTTGCCGCCTGAGCGGGGGGTTGCGTGTGTCCTTCCGGCCCGTGGCCATGGCCTACCGCGTGCTTGCGAATCGGGTCCAGCGTGCTACACGAGGCTCCGCTCAACAACGAACGTGAACAGCCATGCCCAATCCTATCGCCACAGTGACGTTCGCTCTCGCCCTACTAACGGGCGGATGCGCGATGATGTCGCCGCAGACGCCGTCGATGACGTGCGACTACAACGGGGCCTATGCGCAGGGCGTCAACGAGGCGCGGGCGTGGACACCGATGGACCCTGCGCGCATCGAAGCACGCTGTCCCGCGGCGAGGTCGGGCGACGTCCTGTTGGGCTACCGCGAGGGCTACACCGTCGGGGCTGAGGCGGAGAGGACGCGACCGCGAAGACCCGTCGTCACCTCACGCACGGCTCGGTCGACCCGCGACAGTCGCGCTCGCCGTGCCGACGCCGACGCCGACGACTACGTCACTGTCCGGCGTGCACTCAGCGCCGAGCGTGCCCGACACGCAAAGACCGCTGAGCGGGCCCGACGCGCCATCGAGGCTGAGCGAGCACGAAGCGCTGACCGTGCTCGTAGCGTTCGTGACGGCAAGCGTGTTCGCCGTGCGCGTGGCACTGACCGCGTTCGTCGCGCTCGGAGCACTCGTCGTGTTCGCGACGCGCGTAGCAATCGGGCGCAGCGGCGGTCTAAGAGGGTTCGACGCAGATCGATAGCGCCGCGCGCACCAAGAGCACCACGTGGACCGACAGCGCCCCGCGGACCGACAGCGCCCCGCGGGCCGACAGGGCCGTGACGTTTCGAGCGACCGTGCGTGGCCGCTACTCGGACTCGTCGTCGCTCGCCACGGACTCCATCGACGCAATGAAGCGACCGGTCGCCGTCGTGCAGGTGATGACCACACGATCGCCGACCGCAAAGCACTCATCGAGCATCAAGTGACCGGCAAAGGTTGCTGGCCAAATAGTGGCAGCTGATTGCTCGGTACCATCAGAGAGGCGCGCAGCGGTGAGGTCGAGCGTGAAGCTGGCTTCGTCAGGCGCTGGCGTTCCGCCAAGGCGCGTCCGCGGCGTGACGACTTCCTTGTCGGTGATGGTGCCTTCGACAACGAGCTGCAGTGGAGGTGCCTCGGACCGCACTACCCTGCGACCTCTTCGGCGCCGTCTTCGGCCTGTTCAGCCTTGTCGGCCTCGATACGCTTGTTGATGGCGGCAGACATCGAGTTGGGGTTGGCGATGAGTGCGCCGAGTGCGCCGGACGGTGCACTCTGTCCGGTTGTCGCCTCAAACATGCCCTCGGCAAAGCTTGCGCAGCTGAGGCCGCCGTTCATCGAGAAGAGGTTGTAGGGCTTGCCGGACTGCGCTTTGGCCCAGGCCTCGCCCTTGGCGAGCTGTGTCTGGTTGATGGGTAGCGCATAGGTGCCGGTCGCACCCCGGCTTCCGTCAGGATGCAGGACCCTGCCGCCCACATTCGTCCACGGCTGGTACTTCGGGAAGTTCGACACGTCGGTGGCGGTGAAGCCCCATGAGTCTTGCTGCTTTGTACCCGGCTTCTTGATGTCGACCCAGCAGTGACCGACGTCGAGGTCGGCCCAAAACTCGCGCGAGAGAAAGCTGCCCCCTGACTTCGCAGAGAGCACGATCAGACCGTCGCTGGGCTCTTCCTCAACGGCGGGGCTGTCTGGGCTCTCCGGCTCGAGCGCCTTACGGCCCTGCTCATAGTCCATGCCGCGCAGTGCATCACGCCGTCGCTGGACGGGCTGTTGTGCTGGCGAGGCGGCGTCGGCTGCCGGAGCGGACTGGCTCTCTCGTTGTCGTTGAATCATGGGCGCCATACTGCGTTTAGGGACACTGAAGCGTGGCGCATTGGATCGCCTGCCGTCAAGCAACAGATCGCTCAAGCCCCTGAGAACGTTTGGGGTTGCTGGCGTCCGTGATCGAACGTCAGCTTTCCCAAGCCGCGCTACCGTCGAGCGTTCGACGTGCGCTCGCTGGCCGTGACTCGCAGCAGGGCCCACGGGCCGAGGGGAACGGACGCCACACAGACGTCCAGGTTGCGAAACGTTCGATACAAGACAACGCAGTTCGCTTGGGTAGGCTCGCCGGCGCTGAACACATCGGCCGTAAACGCTACGACGTCTGCTGGCAGGGTCAGGGCAAGGACGTGACCAACGTGCTCAAGCCACCACGAGTACCAGGCAGACAGCACAACCTTCGGTGTCGGAAGCTGCTTTTCCATCAATCGTTGAAGTGACACCACCGGCGTCTTGGACTCCGTGTCGAAAAGGCACCCTTGGGCTACGAGTAGCAGGCTGATGGTCGCGAGCGCGAGACGCCGTGGCCGCGTAGACGGTTTGTGGTTCACAAGCCACGTCCGACAATGACCACGACAGCCACGTCGTCGTGGTAGCGGCCGCTGTCTCCACCAGCGCTGCTCGTGAGTGCCCGCGCGAGGGCGCTTGGGTCGCGGGCTCTCCAGAGCTTCGGCGAGAGTTGAGCGGCATTCGCAGTTGTGAGGCCGTCGGTGGCCATGACGATCGTTCGGTCGGACCCTTTGCTCTTGAAGATGCGTGTCGTTGCGGTGCCGCAGCCGACTCGGCCGCGTGTCGTCTGGCTGATGGCGTCAGTTAGACGACCGTCAGCGTCCACCGCGATGGCCCAGCAGTCGCCGACGCTGGCCCCAAAAACTGCGGAGCCCATCGTGGACCAGCACGACGGCCGAGCACTGCCCGAGCGACGCTGTCTTGGCCATGGCGAGGTCGAGGTTGGCGAGGAGGCGCGCGCACGCGGCAACGCCCTCGTCCGCCAGCCGCTCGGCTGCTCGCATGACTGAGCTGACAACCAGCTCCGCCGCTGCGCGGGCATGGGCAACGCCACCTGCGCCGTCGGCGACGACGGCAACAACGTGGCCTCCTGCGGTGAGGGTGACGTCAGCAACATCTTCGCTGACGCTGTGGTGGTCGGCGGTCACGATATGGCGATCAACACTCAGCACTGCGTCTCTCCTTGCTTCGGGACATCTCCCGTCTCAAAGCAAGTGGCGTGCCAGTGCAGCGGCCGCACTCTGCCGACGTCGATGCCTCGACGAGCGACGCTTTGGCAGCAGGGCGGACTCACCGAGCGACATTCTGGCAGAGCGGCTACGTCGTCGGTAGCGCTTGCAGCTCGACGGGCACGCCGTTGAGAAACGCCATGCCCGCAAGGGGCTCGATGGCGTGTCGATCCATGAGATCGTTGGCGTTGGGCGCCGGGTTCGCGTCGTGGGTCGGGTGACTCGTCGACCGCCGGCTCCAGCCGTGAGGCAGGCTGACGACGCCCGGCATCACTTCGTCCGTGATGGCCACCACGACGTCCAAGCTGCCGTTGGCGCTGCTGAGCCGCGCGCTCGCATCCTCCACGAGACCACGGGTCGCTGCATCGTCGGGGTGGACCCGTAGACGCGTGCAGCGCTTGCTCATCAGCGGCGCGACGTGGTGCATCCAGCTGTTGTGGCTTCGAACATCGCGGCGGCCGATGAGCCGAAGCGGCAGTTCGTCGGGTTCGTCGACCCTTTGGAGGCGCGCAAGCTCCGGCGCGAGTCGCGGATCGAAGAGTCGCACCCGCTTGTCCCGTGTGCGAAGGCGCTTTCTGAGGACGCCGGTCCGCTTGGCGCTCAGCCGAATGCCGTGGGGATGTCGCTTGAGCTTGGCCAGAGACAAGCCACCGGGCTTAAGGCCGTAGCGGTCTCCCAGCGGGCCAGCGCGCAAGAGGAGATCGAGCAGCGGCTCGGGCGTGACGTTCTTGCCCAGCCGCTTGAGCCCCCTGCGGGCCCAGGTAATGACGCGCTTGGCGAGAACGTCGAGTCCCATGGCGTCGCTTAGTCGCTGATAGATCTCCCACTCTTCGAGGGCCTCGCCGACGGGCGCAATCACCGGCTCGGTCCACTGCACGTAGGGCTCCGACAGCAGCGACGCATGCACCAGCGGAAAGTCCGCACGCTCAAACATCGAGGTGGCCGGCAAGATGAAGTCTGCGTGGCGATTGGTCGCGTTGAGCTGCAGATCGATCGAGACCAGCAGCTCGAGCTTTGGCAGAGCGTCTGCGAGGGCTTCGCCGCCTGCGGTCGACACAACGGGGTTTCCAGCGTCGACAATGAGCGCGCGGATTTGGTCGCGGCCCGGCGTGGTGATCTCGTCGGCGAGGATGCCGCTCGGGAGCTCTCCCATCACGTCTGGGTAGCTGCCGATGCGGCTTCGGTGGCGGTCGTAGGAGGCGAGTCCGCCCCACTTCGCGAGGCGTCCGACGTCGGTGTAGCTGTCGCCGAAGATCGCGCCGCCGGCGCGGTCGAGGTTGCCGGTGACGACGTTGAGGAGCTGAGCGGCCCAGCAAGCCACGGTGCCGAAGCGGCCGACTGCCACACGCGAGTAGCACACGGCGCTGTCGGCGGCGGCAAAGTCGCGTGCTAGAGCGCTGATGGTGTCGGCATCGATCTGAGTCCGTCGGGCAGCCTCGGCGACCGTGAAGGGCTCGAGCGCCGAGCGGAGCGCATCCACGCCGCTGCCGTGTCGAGCGAGGAACGTCGTGTCGACGAGGCGTTCATCGAAGAGGAGCTTGATCATCGCGAGCAAGAGCCACGCATCCGTGTCGGGCCGGATGAAGTGGTGGGTGGAGGCGAGTGCGGCGGTCTCGCTACGCCGTGGGTCGATGACGACGAGGCGACCGCCGCGCTTGGTGATGGCCTTCAGCCGTGAGAGCGGGCGGTGGAGGTTGAGGATGGTGCCGTGGCTCACCGCTGGATTGACGCCCACGCAGAGCATCATATCGGTGCGGTCGACGTCGGGGATCGGAATCATCACCGGCGAGCCGAAGAGGAAGTGGGCGGCGAGAAAGACCGAGAGGTTGTCGGTCGAGCCCGGACCGTAGACGTTGCGCGTGCCGATGGCGTCGGCAAAGCCTGTTGCATAGAGCCTGTGCGGGTAGGCAAACGCCGCAGGGTTGCCCACATAGAGGCCAATGGCGTGGGGCCCGTGGGCACGACGCGTCGCGTTGAGCTTGGCGCCGATCGCATCGATCGCTGCCTGCCAGCTGATGGCTTCGAATGTGCCGTCCGTCCGGCGCCTCATCGGGCGCGTGATGCGCTTGGCGTCGTGAGTCAGGTGGTGAGCGTTGAGGCCCTTCTTGCATGCAAAGCCACGCGACAGCACATGGTCAGGATCCGGCGCCAGCTTGGTGATCACGCCGTCATCGACCGTGGCAATCAGGCCGCAGTAGGGTTCGCAGATCCGACAAAACGTCACGTGGTTGGTCGTCATGATCCGACCCTAGCTGAGTTCGCGTGCTCGTGCAGGGCGGTGACGGCCGACAGCTGCCTGGGACGACCCCAAAGTCCCCGTCCTGTTCTCCCGCCGCAATCAACGCCGGGGCTGACCTGGTGGCAGCTTCTTTTTGCCCAGCGCGTAGGGCAGAAGCTTGGCAATGTTGCGGGCGTCGTCGATGCCGCGATGGTGCGTGCCGTCGAGGGGGATGCCCGCCCGCTTGAGGGCGAGCGCCATGCCGTAGCCTCGCTTGGTAGCGCCAGCAGCCTCGCCGAACGCGGCCTTGATGTTGAGGTGGTCGTTGCCGAGCGGCAGCGGGATGTCATGGAAGGCAGCGTCCTGCCGAAGCTGCCTGCGGTCGTACGCGCCCCACGAGCAAAACAGAGGCTGGGCGTCGCCGATGAAGGCAGCAAGCGCGTCGATCGCCTCGGCGAAGCTCGGCGCGTCGGCGAGCATCGCGTCTGTGATGGTCGTCAGCTCTGTGCAGAACGCGGTGAGCTTGGGATGGCGGACCGGGCGGACGAACGTCTGGAACTCCGCCCGAGGCTTGAGCTTACGGCCGTCGACCAGGACCGCTCCGATCTCGATGGTCTCCATCTCGTCGGGTGGAATGTTGCGTGTGTTGTCGCAAGTGGCTTCTAGATCGATAACGAGGTAGTCGCGTTTCATTGGGCTGCCTTAGTGTGTGTGTGGCCTGTGTTCAACTCCTGCCGAAGGTAGTGCCAGGATGACCGAAGAGCCCGGACAGGAACCCGGACATGCAGCTGACACCTCCGCCAACGCGTCAGCCGGCGCAACCGGCGGGCTGACGTGGGGCGAGTATGTCGAAGCGCTTGTTGCCTCGCGCGGGACGCTTGCCGCGGTCGCCCAGCACCTCTGCGCCCAGCAGGGCTATGCGTCCGACGTCGAGACTGCCGAGCGCGCGCTTCGCCGACTGCGAGGCCGCGGACACCTCGATGGGGGGATCTGGGGCCGGCGCGCGCTGCGGGTCTTCGGCCTGCCCAGCAGCGCCGTTGAGCGAGTGCGCTGGATGGGCCACTACCACTCGCCCTTTACCAGCCTGCCGACGACGATCTGTGCTGAGCTCCTCCGCGCATGGGACCGTCCGCCGGTCAGCGAGTCCCCCGCGCGCATTTGGGTCCAGCTCGGCCTTGCCAGTGTCGCACTGCGTCGCCGCGACCTCGCCCAAGCTGACGTCCACCTCGACCAAGCCCGACTCGCCGTTGGCTCTCGTGAGGCGTCCGCTGCAGCGCGCGCAGAGCTCGGTCTCGTCGCCGCGTTTCGCCTCGCTCGCGACAACCCTGCCGAGAGCGCACGGCTCCTCGCCGACACCTTCGACGTGCTAGCGGAAGCCGCAGCCAGCGGCAGCATCGATGCGACCTCGCTAGCCTGTCTTCAGGCACGGCTCGTGGATCAGCAGGCGTACTGGCTCAACAAGCCGCCACCAGGGATCGAGGCCGACCACGCGGCGGCTCATGCGCTCTACGCCGCGCTTCCGGACACCGGCCCAGCGTTTGCGATCTGCCGGCGCCACAACGGCATGGGCTGGAGCGCTCTGAGACTCGGGCGTGACGAAGAGGCCGTCGCGCACGCCCAACGCAGCGTTGAGGTGGCCGGAGACAGCGGCAACCTGCGGCTGCGCGCCATGGCGCTCAAGCTCCTGGCCGCCGCCTCCGGTCCGGACACGCCGGAGGCCGGAGAGGCGCTCGCACGAGCCGAGCGCATCGGAGAGCTGCTGGCCGACGACACGCTGATTGCGCGGATGCAGCTGGGCGGTCGTTAGGCTCCAGCTGGTCACGTTGAAGCGTCCCTTGCCCCGCGGTGAGCTCACGGCGCGTCGCTGCGCTCTGCGGCAGCGCTCTTGCTCGCCTTCGACTGGGTGTGCTGCAGACCCCAGCCTTTCATCTCGCGCAGGATCGGTCCCAGCGCCCGGCCCTTCTCGGTCAGCTGATAGCCGGCGCGAAGCGGGCGCTGAGAGTAGACCTCACGGACGACGAGCCCAGCGTCCTCCAGGTGCTTGAGGCGACCCGAGAGCACGCTGCTGGAGACGCCTTCGAGGGACTGGGCGAACTCAGAGAAGCGGCTCTTGCCGTTGAAGAGGTCTCGCAGGATGAGCAGCACCCACGTGTCACCGATGACCGCAAGCGTCCGTGAGAGCGGGCAGGCATCGATGACGGGGGTTCGTTTCATTGCTGGGTTCCTGTTGCGAGGATCTCTGCCGCCACGACGTCCGGTGCGTCCATCTGTACGTAGTGGTTGGCACCCACAATATCGACCTGGGTCGCGTTGGGGAATGCCTCAGAGAACGACGCTGCAACGTCGAGGCCGAGGTTGGGGTCGTCGGCACCGAAGACCACGCGCACGGGGGGCTCAAACGTCGCCATCTCTTCACCGCGGGGAGCCCGGGCAACCACCTCGCTGATGAGGCCGGACGCAAGCTCCAAGAAGGCGGGCCGCATGTCGAGGGAGAGCGCCTCGAAGACCGGCAGGTAGGTGGCCGAGACCGCCTTGTCGCTCATGAATGCGTCGACCTGCCAGCGGTATCCGAGGATGCCTTCGTCGTCGTCGCCATTGAGCCAGAGGTTGGTATCGGTGAGAACACGGTCTGCGAGGGCGTCGCGTTCCGGTGTGGCCGTGATGAACTGGGCGAGCGCGCTGGGCGGCGTCGCCGGTGACGGCCCATAGACCGAGTTCAGGATCACCAAGCCGGCGACACGTTCTGGGTGGTCGAGCGCCCAGTCGATGCCAGGCCAAGCGCCTGCGTCGTGGACGACTAGCACGACCTCGTCCCAACCGAGTGCAGCGATGACCGCCTCGAGGTCGGCGAGCAGGCCGGCCGAGTCATAGTGATGGGTCGCCGCGTCGGGCTTGTCGGAACGGCCCCAGCCAACAAAGTCGAAGGTTGCGACGTCGCGGGACGTCCGAACGAGCGGCGCGACACGATCATAGAGGTTCTGACTGTCGGGAAAGCCGTGCAGCATGATCACCGGCGGGCCATCCGGCGTATCCGCCTGAAACAGCCGCGTCGAAATCGCGTGACCATCCCGCGTGACGTCGACCTCTTCGTAGGGATGTTGCGCGCGGAACGTGGACTCGTAGTCGCTGCTGTCTTCGCCGTCAGCACAGCCTGTCAGGAGCAGGGACAGAGCGAGCAGGGCAAGGGCGTTGAGCATGAAGCGCTGGCGGGGCATTCTGTTCTCCAGGGAAAGTTGGTTCTGAATAAGAAGCCGCTTCATGTTACGAATCGATGTGCAACGGTCAAGAGGTTTCGTGCAGATGCCGCTGGCCACTCGGTTGGGCGCGGGCAGCTGGGGTCGCCCACGAGCTCGTCAGTCTTGCGCAGAGTTGCGAGGTTCGGCTGGACCACGTTTGACAGTCTGTGCCGAAACTCTTCATCGTGGTCCGATGACATCTCACCTGCGACTGCTGACGGTTCTCTTGTGCTGGGCCACGTGCGCAGGCGGTGCTTGTGGCGACGATAGAACGGCCGGGTCCGACGCGCCGGGGACGCCGTCGGATGCCGACGGCCAGGCACTCGACACGGCCGAAGGTTCCGACGTGACGACCGCCGATGTCGCGCCGACGGCGGATAGTGTCTCGCCGGATAGTGGACCGGCCGTCGACACAGTGGTCGGACCGCCGCCGCAGCTCACGCGGGTGTCGCCGCGCCAAGTCTGGGCGCGTGGTGGCGACGCCCTGACGCTCGAGGGCAAACACCTCACCGGCGAGGCGCTGGTGACGGTTCGCGGCGTCGCGTGCGAGGTCGTCGGGCAAACGGCGTCCACGGTGACGTGCCTGGCGCCTGCGCTCTTACCAGGCCTGGCAGACGTGGCCCTCACGGTCGACGGCACAGCGCCGCTCACGCTGGCCGATGCCGTGACGGTCGAGGCGCTGCCGCTGACGTTTGAGCGTCTGGACTCGGCGATGGTGGTTGCACCGGGAGGCGGGACCGTGCGAGATGCTGTTCGGTTTGACATCGACGCCGACGGCGACGACGACCTGGTCGTCGCGACCGATGGAGGGTTGCGTCTCATGGTGGTCGCCGGCGTCGCTGGCCAGCTGCTCTTGGCGCCGTCGACACCAGGAGGCAGCGGTGGCGTCCGGGCGTTGGCGACGGCAGACATCGATGGTGACGGCGCCGACGAGCTCGTTGCGTGCACCAGCTCAGGCCGAGAGCTCGTCTTCCGCGGCACTCCAGACGGGCTGGTCGACGCCTGGCGGCCGGCGTTTCGCGAGGGCGCCTGCCTCGCGGTGACGGCCGGCGTGACCAAGGGCACAGGCAGGCGCGACGTGTTCTCGCTACACCAACACGGCACCGCGGAGCCCGGGCTCATGCGCTGGCTCGACGGAAAGCTCTTCGACGGCTCACTCTCGACGCTGGGAGAGGATGAGTATGAGATGGGGACAACGGCATCCGGCGACGCCAGCGCCCCGCCGAGCTTTGTGCGTCGAGCTGACGTCGACGAGGGAACAGGTGTCGGTGAGCTGAGCTACACGGTGACCGGCGAGGACCCCACCGGCTCGGTGACGCTTCCAATAAGCCTCGACCCAGCTCCTGAGCGGATCTCCCTGCGGATCCGCGGGTTCAGCGCTGGCGCGGTGAGCGTTCAGCCACAGCTGCTCGATAGCGCGGGCAGGACGTTCGTCGGCGACACGCTCTCCGTCGGCGTCGCATGGAGCACGCTAGAGACGAGCCCGGTGGCGTCTTGGGCTCCTGCCGACGGCGACGTGGACACGGCCATGGCGGTGCCGGTCGCTGGCGTTGGGCTGATGGTCTCAGCTGAGGGGTTGCCGAGCGACGCGTCTATTGTCGGCAGCCTCACCGTCGACTGGATCGCCGCCCACCACGCCGAGACGATGGACAGGCTCATTGCCGCGTTCGATGACAGGCTGCCGCACTGGCAGTGGGCCAACGCTACGCGGCTCGTGGCTGCCTCCCTTGACGCCGATGACGCCACGGACCTCATCGTCATCCGCTCGAGCGGTGCGCCGCTGGTGCTGACCTCAAGCGACGCGGTCGAGGGCGACGCCTTTGCCCAGCGCACGCTCGAGCTCGCCGGCGACGGCCCCTACGCGTCGGCGGCGCGGGTCGACAGCAACGGCGACGGCCAGGACGATCTGGTCGTGACCTCGGCGCAACAGGACCTGCTCCTGACCGGCGCCGGCGATGGCACGCTGAGCGCGGCCGGACTCGGTTCAATGCCTGTCGATGCGGTGGTCGCGACGGACATCGCTGCCGCGGATCTCGACCTCGACGGGGTGAGCGACCTGGTCATCGGACATGCCGGCGCGACCGACCGACTCTACCGCGGACTCGGGGATGGTCGCTTCGCCGATGTGACGCCGCTGCTCGGCTTTGACGAGGTGGATGCCGCGGTCGTGGTCGTGGCCGACCTCAACGGCGACGGCGCCCCCGACGTCGTGTCGTTTCCGGCCGACGGCGACCAGCCGCCCATCGTTCGCCTCGCGACTCTGGGGGCGCCATGACGCCCTGGACGCGCCACCTGGCCGCAACACTTGCTCTGACCGCGGTGGTCTTGGGCGGCTGTCGCGACGCCCCTGCGCCAAGCCCCGCGAACTCCTCGGTCTCGAGCCCGCTCACGAGCGGCGCGGACGTTACCCTTGGCGAGCGCCAGGTGTTGCTCGGCATCCAAGGCACCCGGCAGCTGCTTGGGGTGGTCGCTGACGCGCCGCCGAACGCCGACCCTGCACTCCGAATGTCTGTGACGGGCGACCAGCGGCTTGCGACCGATGCGTCGGTCGAGCGTGCCCGCTGGCTGCCGAACGACGTGCTGCTGGCGATCGACGGACGTGGCCAGCTTCTGGAGTGGGTCGGCGCGCGCTCGCGTGTGCTCGCTCAGGAGGTGAGCGGACCGGTGGGAGCGTCCGTCGACGGTCGGTTCGTTGTCTACACGGTCGGCGAGGCGCCCGACCTGGAGGTGGCGCGCTACGACCGTGTGGCAGGCACCTCGAGCATGGTGAGCGACCGGATGGCGCCGTGCTGGGGGCCGGGGGTGAGTCCTGACGGCAGCGAGGTCGTCTTTGTGTCAGCCACACGCGGCAGACCTCAGTGGTGGCGCCAAGGCGTGGGAAGCAGCGGACGGCTAGAGGGAGCGCCTCGTCTTCTTGCCGACGGCGCTGACCTGCCCTTCGCGGCATCGCTCAGTCCCACGCTGGTGTCTGACGCCCACCTGGTCTTTGGTGCCCACACCGCCGAGGGCTTCTCGGTGGAGGTGCTCTCGCGGACCGGCCGGCGCCTCCACACGATCGCTGGCGCGCGGATGCCGGTCTGGCAGACGCCAGGTTCTGTGGTTGCGTATCGCTCGAGCAGCGGTCGCATCGCGATGCTGGACCTAGCTGAGGTGACGCCATGACGCGTTGTCTGACGCTCCTGGCGGGGCTCGCCACGCTGCTTGTGGCGGTCACGTCCGCGCATCCGCAGCCGGTCAAGCACCGGCGCCCCTTCGCTGAGAACATCAGCCTTGGCTACGGCTACGACAACAATGGCAGCGCCGCGGGGTGTCTGAACTACGCGTGCGGCACGGGCACCTGCTACCACACCCACTCCGGCAGCGACTTTCCGCTACCGCTCGGCACGAACGTGCTCGCCGGGGCGCCAGGCACCGTAATTGCCACCGTCCAGGGGTGCGCGGACTGGGGTTTTTTGGGCAACACCTGCGGCGGACGCTGCGGCAACTACGTCAAGCTCCAGCACGCCGACGGCTCGACCACCATCTACTGCCACATGAAGAACGGCTCGCTCACGGTCTCCAACGGCCAGCAGGTGACCTGCGGGCAGAAGCTGGGCCAGAGTGCCAGCAGCGGCAGCTCGACGGGACCCCACCTCCACTTCGGCTGGAGCTCAGGGTCCACCCGTGACCCATTCACGGGGAACTGCGCGACTGGCGGCGGCTGGGTCAGCCAAGGGAGCTTCCCGGGCAGACCCTCGACAACCTGTCAGGTCCAGTGCCAGTGCACCGCGGGGCAGACCCAGAGTCAGGACTGCGGACGCTGCGGGACTCGGACGCGTTCCTGCAACAGCGCCTGTCAGTGGGGATCCTGGAGCAGCTGCGGCGGGCAGGGGCCGTGTCAGGTCAACGCGAGCGAGACGCGGGACTGCTGCGACTGCGGCAGCCAGACGAGGACGTGCAACAACCAGTGCGAGTGGCGGCCTTGGGGGGCGTGCAGTGGGCCGGATCCCGCTGGCGGCAACCAAGCCTGCGACACCGGCGAACCTGGCGAGTGTGCCGCGGGTGTGAGGCGCTGCGACGCGGGCTGTCTCACCTGCGAGCAGACTGTCGCACCGGTGGCGGAGCTGTGCGACGGTCTCGACAACGACTGTGACGCCGAGGTTGACGAGGGGGCGACGAGCCTTGGCGCCAGCGTGCCAGCGCTCGCAGCAGCTCTCGAGGACTTCTCTGCGCCAAGCGCACTTCGGCCTGGCGAGACAACCCTCGCGTGGGCCCGTTTTCGCAACGTGGGGACGTCAGCGTGGGCCCCGGGAACCGCGTGGCTCGTCGCCAGCGCAGGGGATGCCGACGTCAGCCCGCTGTGGGCGAGCGGCCAGTGGGCGGCCTATGACACGGCCGCGGTGAACTCGGTGGTGATCGAGCCAGGGCAGCTTGTGACGCTCACGTTTCCCGTGACGCTCGCGCCTGGCTCAGGCGTGGCGGAGACAGCCTTTCATCTGCAGGTCGGAGGGACCTCATTGCGCTGCCCGGCGCCGGATCTCCTGCTGAAGGTGGAGCGCTTGGCGTCCCAAGACTAGCCCACGCCCACGCCCACGCTCGCGCACGGGCTCGCGCCCACGCCCGGGCTCGCGCCCACGCCCGGGCTCGCGCCCACGCCCGGGCTCGCGCCCACGCCCGGGCTCGCGCCCACGCCCGGG
>CALHXW010000306.1 GCA_938040325.1 uncultured bacterium
CGCCACAGCGCGCCAAGAGGTCGACAAGATCAACCTGGCCCTCGAGATGGGCAACAACGTCATGCTCTATCTCGACGACATCCAGCACACCCATCCCGAGCTCTTGCAGAAGTTCATCTCGCTTTGCGACGCCCAGCGCCGCATCGAGGGTGTCTGGCAAGGCAAGACGCGCACCTACGACCTGCGCGGCAAGAAGTTCTGCGTCGTCATGGCCGGCAACCCCTACACCGAGTCTGGCGAGAGCTTTCAGATCCCCGACATGCTCGCCAACCGCGCCGACATCTACAACCTGGGCGACATCCTCGAAGGCCAGCACGACACGTTCGCGCTCAGCTACTTGGAGAACTCGCTCACGTCGAACGCGGTGTTGGCGCCGATGGCCGCTCGTGGCCAGGCTGACTTTTACAAGCTCGTGCGGATGGCGCGCGGGGCGGAGGTGCCGGCGAGTGAGCTGAGCCACAGCTACTCCGCCACCGAGCTTGCCGAGATCTTGACCGTGCTGCGCCACATGTTTCGGGTCCAGGACGTGCTGCTCAAGGTCAACCAGCAATACATCGCGTCGGCCTCGATGGAGGACACTTACAGGACCGAGCCGCCGTTTAAGCTCCAGGGCAGCTACCGCAACATGAACAAGCTGTCGGAGAAAGTCGTCGCGGCCCTCAACGAGGACGAGCTTGAGGCGCTCATCGACGACCACTACCTCGGCGAGGCCCAGACGCTGACAACAGGTGCGGAGGCCAACCTCCTCAAGCTCCGGGAGCTGCGCGGCCGCCTCTCCGATGAGCAAGCGGAGCGCTGGGCGGCGATCAAGGCAGAGTTTATGCGGCAGCAAAGCTTGGGCGGGGCCGAAGACGACCCCGTCACCCGTGTGACAGGCCAGCTCAGCGCTGTGGCCGGCCAGCTCAAGGCGATCCGCACGTCCGTCGATGGCGCGACGGCGGCACAAGGCCAGGACACGTCCGGCTTGGCGACGCTCTCGCCAGCGCTCGCAAAGCTCCACGCGGCACTCGACCGACTCTCGCGCCCGCAGCTCGCGGTGCAGGTCGAAGCGAGCCCTGCGCCCGACTTCCAGCGCTTCTTCAAAGAGCAAAACGAGCTGGTTCACCGGACGTTGCTGCCGATGGCACAAGCTGCGGCCCAGAACCTCGACCAGGGCTCAGCGCTCACCAAGGAGCTCATCCACCTCATCGCTCGGCTGGAAGCCGCAGGTTTGGAAGCGCGACCAGACGACCGCAACGCTTAGCCGGAAGGAGCGCGAGCCACCGGAGCGCGCCCGCGCGGTCCGTGTCTTCTAATCCACGAGCTCCTCGCACGCTGTCTTGTCGAGCCAGCCGGTCTGGCCATGGCCGATGGTCATGCCACAGTGGGTGACCCGACCTTCAGCGTCGACGTCGAGAACCAGGCCATCACCACCTAGGAAAGGGAAACGGACCGTCGTGGGGGTCCCGCGCGCATAGGTGGAGGACTTCTCGGCACACGAGATCCTGCATATGCAGCGCGCGTAGGCTTGGCGCTCGGCGTCTGTCTCGGGGTGTTGGCCCGAGCCGCACCGCCTGAGCTCGGCTTTGTGCTCGCTCTCGCGCACAAGGTCACGCGCATCAGCTGGTTTGGCGAGCCCGGGCGCGACAGCAAGCTCAACGGTATGCGCGTCCGGCTCGCTGGCGCGGCGCCGCGCCATGAGGGTTGCAGGTGGCGCGCTTGAGGTAGGCGCTGGTGTCACGCTGGCTGTTGCTGGCGCCTGCGACGAGGCTGTTGTTGGGGGCGATACAGGCACCGACTGACTGGCGCATCCAGCCACAAGCACAAGCCACACGCTCAGCACCAGCTGCCACAATGTCTTCGGGTCCATCATCGTTACCTCGCTTGACCGAGCCTCGGGTCTCTGGGGCCGGCAGCGTCATCAAGGGGCCGCCAAGCTCAGAGGTCAAGGACGGCGGGATGCTCAGCGATTGCCGGCCTACCGGTGCAAACCGACCTGTTTGACAACTCCAGAGTCACCCGCGACATTGCGCTACCTCACGCTTTCAGGAGACAGCAATGCGCACAGGCATCTTTGTCGCTCCGATCGTTGTCGTCGCGCTTGTTGTCGCTTCGACGGTGTCGCATGCCGACACGCTCACTCCCAAGGGCATCGACACCCGCGGCGTCATCACCCACATCAGCAAGGGCGTATTCGAGCTGGGCATCGACTCGACCCTCATCTTCCAGTCGCGCTCCGACGAAGACGCCGGTGGCATCACGACGACCTCGACCCAGCTCACGGTCGTCGCCGCTCTCACGCCGCGCTACTTCATCATCGATAACCTCAGCGCTTCGCTCAGCCTAGGCTTTCTCGCGACAAGCGGCTCGGTCGACACCGTCTCGACGTCCGAGACGGGCGGGGTCTTTTTGGCTGCTGCCGACTACTACCTGCGCCTAGGTGGTGGACTCTTCATCAAGCCGGGCCTCGGCGTCGGCGGTTTTATCACCAACACCAGCGTCGACATCGGCGCCGGCCTCAGCCAAGACGAGTCTGGCTCAGGCTTCGCCGGCCGCGCGCAGCTCGGGCTGGTCTACTACGCTTCAAGCCGCTTCAACGTCAAAGCTGGCCTCGACTTCCTCATGCTCTTCGGTTCAAGCACGACCGAAGATGGCACCGACACCAGTCGCTCGTTCCAACAGTTCAGCTTGGGCTGGAACGTCGGCTTTGGCTACACGTTCTAGCGCCGCTGACCGGCAGTCACACGAAGGCGCATCATGGCTCGAACCATCGTCAATCTTAGCGGTATCGCATTGCTCGTCCCGCTCTTGCTTGTCGGCTGCGACAGCGACACAAGATGTGCCCTGAGAGGCTGCGCAGCCCCGCCGGTCGAGATCGAGCTGGTTGCGCCAGACGGAGGGTACTTGGCGACGCTCATTGATGGGGACACCCAGCGAGAGCATCTCTGCGATCTCACGGTCGAGGGCGGCGAGGTCTCCGCCAGCGGCCTCCTGTGCGCGACTGCCTCGACTCCCACAGCGTTCGGCTTCTATGAGATCGAGTCCAGCAGCGTCACAATCCGCATCGAAGGCTCCGGACTCTCCACAGAGGTTGCAGCCCCCCTTGAGTACGACGTGAGCTTTCCCAACGGCCGTGAGTGCGCCCCCCGGTGCATAGCGTCACGACTCAGCATCACGCTCGAGTAGAAACTTGGACGTCGCGTCCGCGACGTCCGCGCCGTCATCCACGTGCGTGACTCAGGGCCCACAGTCCTGTGGGCATGTCACGTGTGCCTCGCCGATGTTGGTGTCGCACGTTCCGTCGCCGCAGTAGGAGGTGCCGGCAGCGGGCGCATTGATCGGAAGACCGCTGATGTTGTTGAGGGTCACGACCGTGGCGCCAGCTCCGGAAGTTGGGACGGAGCTTGTTGCCACCACCATCTCGTCCACGAGCCGCAGGTAAGAGACGATATCTGGAAGCGGTACATCGCCGACTTGAGCAAACGTGTCACTGGCGTCGAGCGCTTCGACGACCACCCTGTGTCCCACGTGGGCGAGATAGACCAGCTCGTCGACACCGTCCGAGTCGATGTCGCCGAGCACGTGCTGAGTCGCGGGCATCTGGGCCAGGGCTCCCGCGGTGGTTCGTGGCCCGACTCCGTCAACCGTTCCAAAGCGCACTGCCAGCTCACCACTGGATGCGCCGTCGATGATGTCGGCGACGCCGTCGCCATTCACGTCGCCAATCAACACGAACGCGTCGCCAACCTCGCCGACCGGGACCTCGACGTCGTCGGCGTGACCGTAGCGAACGCTTAGCTGAGTTCCGACAACCATGGCGACATCGGTCAGTCCATCACCATCAAAATCGTCAGCTCCGAGCCAATCAGACGGCTCGCTTAGCTCGTAGCTCGACACGAGCGTTCCCGAGGCGGTCATCAACACGAGTCGTTCCGTCGGACAGCGGCGGTCCATCTGGCCTGGGAACAGGCACGCGCTTTGCGGCGTCGTGCAGGGTTCGTAGTGAGTATGCGAAATGGCAATGAGCGTATCACCACCGGTCTCCGGACCGGCAGCGAGATGCCGCACAGCCCCGGTCGTTTCCAAGAGTGGCACGTGGTTGACGTGCGTTCGGTAGACACGGTCTGTCACCACGGCGCGGCAGAGCGCATTCTGACAGACGCAGCTAGGCGACCAGCTGATACAATACACGCCTGGCTCTGATTGGCTGGCGGTGTCCACATGAAGAAAGAGACCGTCTCTTGGCGACACGCGTATGGTGGTCGTCGCTGCGCTCCCGTCGATGGCGTTCCGGTAACGTGGCTCTTCGCAATATTCCGGACTGCCAAGCTCGCTCAAACGCAGCCAGTGTTGGGTCGTCTTGGGGTTGATGTAGCCAATGTCGACGCCGTTCGGCGACGAGAACCGTCCTACAAGCGGGGGGGATGGCGTCTTGAACACGCACGAGTTGGTAAATCGGTTCATGTAGCTCCAAGGCCTGGCGACGTCACAGCCTTGTGAGGCGGCACAGTCGGGATCGGCACAGTCGTAGAGTCCGTCCGCATCCTCATCCTGGGCGTCGTCGCAGTCTAGCTCGGTCGCCGTCGTCGGGTTGCCGTTGCCATCGCCTGGCGCTGGCGCCGCTGGGCTAGGCGGAGCCACAAGGCCTTGGGCAGGGTCGCCTTCGGCTGTGCCGAAGATCGCCATCTCGCCATCGCCTTCTTCCATGGCAACCGCAACGGCCCCGGCGGCGACCAGTGTCTCTGCTTGCCAGGGAAGTCGCGCCGAAAAGACATGGACTAGGGCTTGCGAGTCCAACTCGTACACTTCGATAGAGCGTCGGTCAGCAGCCAACGCGATGAGCTCGTAGACGCCGTCACCGTCGGCGTCGTTGGCGTCGAGCACGCCGGCGAGTCCAGTAGGCTGCGGCACGATGAGCTCTTCGCCGGTTAGTCCAGCTGCCGACCCAAAGTGGATTGCGAGCTCACCAAACGAGGTGATGATGACATCATAAAAGCCGTCTCCGTTCAGGTCGCCTGTCTGAAGCTCGCCCACGCGCGCACTGACCTTGCCGACAGTGAGCTTGGTTGTCTGCGAGTAGAGAACGTTGAGGCCGCCTGCTCGCACGATGATGTCGTCGAGTCCGTCGCCGTCGACGTCCGCTGCCACGATGCCGGTCGGATTGCCGGGCAACTCGTACGAGTCCGCGCCAAACATCAGCGTGGCGCCATGCCCAAGGCGATTGTGCGCGACCGCAGTCGTGCGTGGACCCGTCGGATAGCGTCGCGCGGTGGCGACATGACCCGGGAACCCTCCCCAACCGTCGATACGATAGTTGAACATCGCACTTGGACTCCGTAGCGGCCGAAATAACGCGTCGTCGGAGCTACTTGGTGAGCTGCCGGTGTAGGTGCAGTGGCACTCGGATGCGCCAGCGAAGTAGTCTTGGCCAAGGCACGCTTGGTTGGCGTACGTATTCAATTGAGTCGACCAGCGAATTGCGTCGTCTTCGCCACTCATGACCAGTTGTTGGCTCTCGCCTGCATTCCCCCACAGCGGGGTTCCGCCCCAGTCTTGGGGCGCGTTTAGGCCGCTGTTTTTGTCCATATCCAATACCCGCCAGCCGTTCCAATAAACGTGGACGTAGACCATCTGGGTGGGGCGGCTGTCGGTCGCTTTCAGCAGTCCCAACCCCATTTGCTTGAGGCGAGTGGCTAGGTCATCGGGCTGCTCGACCACGCTGCGTCGCTCCCACGGCGACCCACAGGTCGTCACGACAGCGCCCTCACTGCAGATGATTGGGTGGTCGACACCACAGGCCGACGGCAACGAGATGAAGTCTTCATCAACCAGTCCATCGCAGTCGTTGTCGATGCCATCACAGGTCGACTCGTCGGCGCTCATCGGCGCAAGGGGTTCACAGGAGTCAGTGAAGACGCCATCGATGCACGTGACAGACCCGGTTGCCGCGCACGCGCCGAGGCCGCAGGTCGATGTGTCCCCAACGTCTTCGTCGGTCAGCCCGTCGCAGTCGTCATCGATCCCGTCGCAAGTCGTGTCATCGGCGGCGAGAGGGGCCAGGGGCTGGCACGACTGCTCGACACCGGCGGTACAGATCGTCACGCCGGTCGTCCTACAGGCGCCGACTCCGCAGGTGGTTGGGCTGCCAACGAATTCGTCGTCGACGACACCGTCGCAGTCGTCGTCGATACCGTCGCAGGTCGCGTCGTCATCACTCAGCGGTGGCAGCGGCTCACAGCTCTCGGTCCAGATACCATTGTCACAGCTCGCCGGACCCGTGGCCGCGCAGGCCCCCTGTCCACAAGTCGCCGTTGTGCTTGTGTCTTCGTCTGTCTCGCCGTCGCAGTCGTCATCGATGAGGTTGCACGTATCGTCAACCGCTGACACCGCACCT
>CALHXW010000307.1 GCA_938040325.1 uncultured bacterium
ATCCTGTTTGTGGTCGATAACTCAGGTTCCATGAGTGACGAGCAGCAGAACCTCGCCGCCAACTTCCAGTCGTTCATCGGTGGCGCTGCGACTTGGAACAACAACTATCATGTGGCGGTCACAAGCACCGACCTCGACGCCGACGCAGGCCGACTCTTGGGCTCGCCACGCTTTGTCACAAGCGGCAACTGGCAGTCCTTTACCCAGAACGTGGCCATCGGAGACAACGGGTCAGCCACTGAGCAGGGGCTTGCGACGGCCCAAGCCGCGCTCTCGTTGCCGTTGACCGCTGACTCAACCACTGCCTGTTCTGCCGACACCGACTGTGCCGAACCAGAGCGCTGCTACGACGGATTCTGCGGTGGCGCGAACCGAGGATTCTTGCGCAAAGATGCTGCGCTTGAGATCGTGTTCGTCAGTGATGAGGACGACAGCTCACCTGCTGACTTGGCTTTCTACATCAACTTCTTCAAAAATATTAAGGGCTTCTTCAATGAGAATCTGATGCACGCCCACGCGATCGTCGGCCCCGCAGGTGGCTGCGACTCAAGTGCCGGCAGCGCGTCGGCTGGCCTCCGCTACATTGACGTGGCCAACGACACGGGCGGAACGGTCGCCAGCGTGTGCGACACGAACTTCTCACAAGGGCTGAGCTCAATCGGCGATATTGCGTTCGGTCTGCGGACGCAGTTCTTCCTGTCACGTCTCGCGGATCCACCGACCATTTCGGTGACCGTTGCGGGTGCGGGATGCACGTCTGGCGGCTCGGCCAACTGGACCTATGACGCCAACAGCAACTCCGTCATCTTCAACGAGACGGGCGGCTGCATGCCGCAGCCCGGGCAGCAGATCTCCATCCACTACGAGACACTCTGCCTTCTCGAGTAAGCGTCGAGACGACACAAAAGGGGGGCGGCCACTTGGCCGCCCTTTTTGCGTTAGGCAAGCTCCGCAGAGCACTGCGTCCGAGCTATGGGAGGCTCACGGTTGGCTGCCGATTCGAGCGATGGCGCTATCGTTTGGCGGAACGAACGGCCGCTCACGATGCGCTTGGGCAGAGCGACGTTCGGTCGATGGATGGATGGGCGTTTGTGCCGAGGAACGTGCAAATAGGGGAGTCGCATGAGGTGAACACGTCGTTGACTCGCTTCATCAACGACAGAACGTCGTGGGACCTGTCGAATGGTCAAAGCGCCTTGCTTCGGACCGACAGCGAATCGGGCGTTGAGTCCGGTCTATGGTGTCGGCTACACTCCGCGCGTCCGACACTGGAGGTCGAAGATGACGGCGAGATGGATCAGCGTGTTGATGATGGGTGGCGCCTTGTTGGTTGCCTGTGGAGACGACTTCTCGACCGGCGGTTTCCCGCGCGTTCAAGTCAACGTCGACAACTCGACCTTCGACAGTGAAGAGGAGGGGGCGGTGTTCTTCTCCAAGGCCATCCAGCTGGAGACCCGCAAGTCCGTCGAAGTCATCAACCCTGGAGCGCAGCCGCTGACGATCGACTCGATCGCTTGGGCAACGGGCGACGATGGCGCACGGCTCAAGAACCGCTACATGGATTTCGACTGGCGCGGAAGTGTGGATGCGTCATCGTTCCCCTACGAGCTTGGCAGTGACGGCTTCGATCGGCTCGAGTTCGACATCGTGTTTTCGCCGCCACTCGGGATCCCGCTCGACGATCTGACGTCCTCGGTGTTGGTGCTGACTTCGAATGCAAAGAGCCAGAACGGAAACGCGAACGTCAAAGAGATCCGGATCGCGTTTGGCATCAGCACGGACGACGCTGTCCCGCGTATCACGCCGACCAACTACACCTTCACAAACGCGACCCAGGCCAAGCCAGAGACGCAGCAGTTCACGCTCTACAACGACCCTGCGCTCGCGACCGGTAAGTTCACCGTGGAGTCCGTCGCGCTTGAGAGCCCCGGAGGCGAGTTCACCCTCAACAACCCTCCGTTCAACGGTACCGAGGTGCTGGAGCCGGGTAATCCCGCCTACCAAGATGTGGTCTTCAGCGTCACGTATGCGCCGTCAGACGACAGCGGCCCCGACACGAACCGGATCCTCATCAACACGAGCGCTGGTCCTCTCACTGTCTCGCTCGGTGCGGCCACAACCAGCGGCACCTACTCGCTCAGCTACGACAACCCAAGTGAGTTTGACTTCACGAATGTGTCGAGCGTTGAGTCCAGAAACGTTCAGCTCACCGCGGAGGGCCCTGCGTCCATGACGGTGAAGGAGCCGAGGATTGAGCCGGCGGAGGCACGGCAGGACTACACGGTTGTCGCCTACAAACCTGCGACGACCGCGGACGGCATTGACGAGGAGATCACGAGCTGGCCCCGAGGACTGCAAGTGGGTCGAGGTCTACGCTTTGAGGTGACGTTTGCCCCCAGCGGTACGGCCGCCAACGGGCAGCTCATCATTCCCGTGGAGACGCCGCAGCCTAGCGAAGTCGTCATTGATCTCTTTGGTGGGGAGCCGAAGTCGAAGATCGTCGTCGGGCCGAGCACAGGCAACATTTTCGTGACCGGCTCGGTGCTCAACGGAGACACCGGCACGCGCACGGTCTCTGTCTTCAACGAAGGCAATGGGCCGCTCGACATCCAAGGCGTAGAGGTCAAGGCACAGTTCGGTGCTGCTGAGGTCTACAGCCTTGCGTCGGAGGTCCCGGCCCAGATGCTGCCACCGAACGGCCTGCTCACCATCGACGTCAACTACGACCTGTCGAAGATGGGTGACCCCACAGACACCGAGAGTGAGATCCTTGCGATCAGCTACTTCAACGACTTCACCGGGCAGGTCGAAGAGCAAGCGTTTGGGCTCGTCGCAGCGGACGACGGCGGACTCTCCGCGCCGATCGCCAACCCCGGCACCAGCGCGGACTACAGTGGCGCCATCGCCGGCGAGCTGCTCTCGCTGAGTGGCGGACAGAGCACGGGCGGCGGCGGCACGCTGGACGCGTCCAACAGCTACGTCTGGTACCTGACCGGCAAGCCAGCGGGATCGAGCGCACGCCTCAACGAGCAGGGGGGGCCGACGGCTCAGTTCCTACCCGATGTTGGCGGGGACTATGAAGTGACACTCATCGTGTACGCGACCACGGCCGGCGGCGACCTCATCTACTCGGCGCCTTCATCGGTGACGGTCACGGTAGCGCCGTGAGCCACCCACCCGTCGCGCCCTTTCTCTTTAAGGGCTCGCCAGTGTGGGTCACGGTCGCGCCGGACGGCAAGCCGGTCGCGGACGGTCGCGGCCTCGTCGAGGTCCGCTACACACGTGGCGGAAAGGTCTACCGTACGTACGCCGACCGGCTGGAGCCGGCGACGGCTGCAGCGCGGGCTGAGCTTGAGGCCGCCGCAGCAGCGGCACCAAAGAAGGCTGAGCCGGCCAAGCGCAGTCCTCGCAAGTCAGTGGCGGTCTATGGTCTCAACGACCGGCGGGGGGCTGATGTTGCGATCGAGCTGTGGACGGACGGGGCCTGCTCTGGAAACCCCGGTCCTGCAGGCGCGGGGGTTCTCTATCAGCACGGCGGGGCAGAGCGCACGGTTAGCGAATACCTCGGCACCGGCACGAACAACATCGCTGAGCTTACGGCGATCTTGCGTGCCATCCAGCTGGTTGACGACACGTCGATGCCCGTCGATATCCTCACTGACAGCTCCTACTGCATTGGTCTGTTGACCAAGGGGTGGAAGCCGAAGAAAAATCAGGAGCTCGTTGCAGAGCTCCGACAGGCGTATGCCGACCTCGAAGATGTCCGTCTGATCAAGGTGAAGGGCCACGCGGGTATCGAAGGCAACGAGCGTGCTGACGAGCTTGCGCGGCTCGCAGTAGAGCGTCGGGCGTCAGCGACAACGTAGGTCGCTTCGACGCGGTTCGGCATACTTGCTCACAGGGTGTTGTCTGCTGGTGTCACGCAAGGCTCTACTTAGCAGGTGTCGCTGCTGGCGAACGGCGGGACGGCCCTTACGCAAAGGGCAAGGCGTTGCATCTGACTCGCACTGGCTGGGGCTTAGGCCTAGCGGGTGAACGCCGTCGTTGAGTGAGCTCGAGACGAACAGGAGCTGCGCTCCTGGGACCCACGTTGCGCGCATCGCAAAGTCACCAGATTTTGTATGTCGCCGAACGCTGTTAGAGCACCGATCAGTTGGCCTCCCGACTGCCTCCACATCGATTTGGACTCGGTGCTCGGCTCAACCACGCGGGTTGCCGGGATGCCATCTTCAGTATCTCGGCAGGCTCGGTCCTCGCTCTTTGAGCACCGAGCCAATTCGACGTCGGTTCAGGCGGTCCGTTCGAGGAGGCCGCGACGCCGGAATCGACCCAAGACGCTCGAGGTGTCGCCGGACGGCTGTTAGGCAAGACACAAGCAGCGTCGCCGGGAAACGCTGGAGCTGGGCCGAAGTTGGGTGTCCCGCGAGGGCATGACCGAGGGGAATCCTCAGCGCGGGTCGCAGCGGCGCAGTTCTTGAGTGAGCTCGAGATCAACAGCTGCTGGGACTCTGGAACCCGCGCGGAGCGCATCGCAACATCATCAGACTTCGCGTTCCGGGCGACGCTGCGATGGCGGCACGACGGTCCGAATATCGGTTTTGTCTGCCGCCGAACAAAAGCACTGAACAAACTTGACGTATATACGCGTGTTCAGTACCACAAGGCGTCTCTACCATTTAGGAGGGTGTGATGGCGTCCAACTCGCGCGAACAACTCACGGCTCGGCAACAGCAGGTCCTGTCGTTCATTCAGGAACGTATTGAGTCGGTTGGCTACCCACCAACGATCCGCGAGATCGGTGCCCACCTTGGGATTCGTTCGACCAACGGCGTCAACGACCACCTCAAAGCGCTAGAGCGAAAGGGCTACCTCCAGCGTACGGAAGCCAAGAGTCGTGCCTGCGTGCCGATCGATCTCGACGTAGACGTCGACGAGGACATGGTCGAGGTCCCGGTGCTGGGCAGGATTGCAGCTGGTGCGCCGATCCTTGCGACCGAGCATGTTGAAGACACGGTCAAGATCGACCGGTTCTTTCTTGGGCGCAGCCGCGAGGTGTTTGCGCTCCGCGTCGTCGGCGAGTCGATGATCAATGACGGCATCCACGACGGAGACTTCATCTTTGTCCGCAAGCAGCAGATCGCGCCGCGCGGCTCCATTGTGTGTGCAATGATCGACGGGGAGGCGACGGTGAAGCGTTACTTCAATGAAGGCGACCGAATTCGCTTTCAGCCGGCAAACGACGCCATGGAGCCGATCTTTGTGGCAGCAACAGACTTTAAGCAAACGCAGATCGTTGGTGTCGTCGTTGGCGTCTATCGGCGGATGGATCACGCTGGGTAGCTGACGCCTCGAGTGAAGGCCGCGAGTCAGGTTTCTCGGAAGAGACGCATACTGCACGCTTCAGCTGGGGATCCGGCGGAAGTCAGTTGCCGCTGTTTTCGTGAGTGAGCCGAGGCAGGAGGAGCTGCGCGTGGGACTTTAGGCCGGCGGGCGCAACACCTCGCGAGCTAGAGCTTGTGTGTGTCGACCTGGGCCAGCAGCGTTGCCGGGAAATGCTGACTTTGGAAGGAAGTCAACGCGGGTTGCTGGGACGCAGTCCCTCTGTGATCTCGCGATCAACAGGAGCTGCGGCCCAGGGACCCGCGTTGAGCGCATCGCGAAGTCATCAGACTTTTGCACTGCCGAAGGCTGCTCGAGCACCGATCAGATGGGTACCATGCGCCTCCACGCGGTTTTGGACCGACGCTGGGCGTCGCTCCTCGGTCACTTATCCCGATAAACTCCCTCGTCGCTCCTTCAGCGACGGCCCAAAACCGCGCCGATCCGCACGCTACCCACCCGGTCGGTGCTCTAGCAGCGTTGCCGGGAAACGAGGATTCGGGGCCGAAGTGATGCGCACCACTGGGCCGACGACGCGTTTCGCCAACCGCAGCGAAGCGAGCGTTAGCCGAGGCGCGCCACGTCACGTTGACGCTGACGAGACGCGGCGCAGTGCCTTGTATCGGCCCCTGCCGCGGCCTGACAGCGTCGTTTCTGCCGCGCTCATCGTTACGTTGACGCTGACGACACAGCCCTCAGCGCCATGCATCAGCCTCAAGAACGTCTCGGCAGCGTCGTTTCTGCCGTTCTAAGCGGCCGGTCGGTTGCCCGTGACGGCGCGGAGTCGCAAGCCCTTGCGAGCTGCTTTCTCGATGACCGCCTCGTGCTGGCTGGCGCCGCCGCTGCGGCTAGCGCCGAGTCGGGTTGCGGCGTGGGCGAGCGAGAGCAGCAAGCCGTTCCACATCGCCCACGAGGCGTAGTGCTTGGAGAACGTGCGCATCTGGGCGAGCTTGTTTTGCTGGCACAGCGGCTTGGGGATCTGGCCGCGGACGTGGCGGCGTGCCTCGGCGTAGATGTTTTCGAAGCGGCTGAGGACCACGTCGGGGTGCGCGCTGCGGCGCGAGAGGTTCGCAGCTTCGCCAGCCATCTGACGGCGCAGCGGCCGGTTGGCGAGCAGCGAGAGCACCGCGGCCGTGAATGCGTGGTCCGTGTCGTCCTCGCCAGGCTCGATGAGCGCGCCGTTGACGCCGTCGACCACCTGGCCGGCAACGCCCATGCGGTCGTCGAGCGCGACGACGGGGACACCGCACCAAAGCGCCTCGTTGACGACGTTGCCGAAGGTCTCCGACAGCGATGTGTAGACGAAGAGATCGGCGTGGGAGTACCAGTCGACGAGGCTGTCGTGCTTGACCTCGCCCGAGAAGTGGATGCGGTCCGCGACGCCTGTGCCCCAAGCGCGCTCGACCAGGTTCTGGTGGTCGTGGCCGTCGCCGACGAGGGTCAGCGTGACGTCGGGGTCGCGGGAGGCGATCTCTTTGGCGAAGAGGTCGATGAGGTAGTGGAGGTTCTTCTCCCGGTCGTGTCGGCAGACAACGAGCAGGCGCTTGCCGACCTTGAAGTCGGCAGGAAAGGGGTCAGCGCCGGCTTGCTTGCTGAAGACGCCCGGGTTGATCGGTCGTCCGACGACCTCGATCGGCGAGGTCACGCCGCGCTCGCGCCAGTACTTCACGTAGTGACGGCTCTGCACGATCAAGCAGTCGCTCTGGTTGTAGAAGTTCTTCGCGAACGACTTCTCCATGCCCAGCGCGTTGCCCTCCCACCACTCGCGGACCACGTCGTTTTGGTAGAGCCGGTCCGACAGGATGAAGTGCGCGTGGGTCGGGAAGTGGATGATGTGCGTGTTGAGGAACGGAATGCCCCACATCTTCCGCGCCCAGATGCCGTAGTGCATCATGTGCGAGCTGCACTGACCGTGAATCACGTCGATGTCGGGCCGACGCTTGAAGATGTTCTGCGGTGCGCCCGGCATTGAGACTTTGACGTCGGGGTGCGTGGGGTAGCTGAAGCTCGGCCAGATGTGGTCGGTGTTGCCCGAGACCGGCGCCAGCGATGTGGTGTCGGGTCCCATCAGGAGAACGTCGTGGCCACGACGGTTGAGGCCTTCGTTGAGGAAGCGCGTGTGGATCGCTGGTCCCGATTGAACCGCAGGGGATGGGAACTGAGTCAGGATACCGACGCGCACAGGCTTCTCCCGGATGAGCTAGGAACAGGCAGGGCGGAACTACTGCAAGATGCGATCCCGCCGCAAGGAAACGCATCAATTCAACCCCAAATGACCCCAGGAGGTGTCACTTTGGAGTAGGTGTGCTCCACCGACCAGATGGTCAGCTGGAGCATGGTTACTCCAGATCGGCCCGACGAGCCTGGTGTCGTGATCGGCGGGTGGCGGCGACGTCACACAGACGTGAGGAGACAACCTTCCGGGGCTGTCCATGCCCCGCCGACTCGCGGCCTGTCGCGCGTGCGCCGAGTTCCGCCACACCTGCCGCGATGGCTGACGCTCAGACGGCGCCTCCTTTTTGCGTCTCGTGAGACCCCGCAGCCGCACCCAAGAACGAGCGCTCGGTCGCTCCACCAGCGGGTCAAAGCTGCGTCAAAAGCTTCCTGAGACTTGTCGATGGGCGCGTTCGGATGATAGTCGCAGCGCCATCATGAAGGGCCGCTTAGTCGGCACCTGCAAGCAGACATGATGCGTGACCTGGAGGAATCGATGCGGACAGGCTCTGAGCTCAACAAAGCCACCAAGCCCTTCACCGAGGAAGACCGTGCCAAGAGCTGGCGCGTCGTGCTGGAGGCGTTCTTCCTCCACATCGGCCTGCTCGTCGCCGTTGCCGTCATCCCGCAGTGGTGGGTCAAGCTGCCCCTGGCGCTGCTCGCTGGCTTGGTCTCGGTCCGCGTCTTCATCACCTTCCACGACTACTGCCACGGCGCTATCTTCCGCAACACCAAGGCCGGCAGCGCCGTCATGAGCATCATCGGCTTCTACATGCTCACGGTGAAGTCGGTCTGGCGCGAGACCCACAACTACCACCACAAAAACAACGCCAAGCTCATCGGCTCGTCCATCGGCTCGTTCCCGGTCATCACGCTCGGCATGTGGAACGCGGCGACGCCCAATCAGCGGCGCCTCTACAGGTTCATGCGCCACCCGCTCACGATCTTCGGCGGCTACTTCACGGTCTTTTTGATCGGGATGAGCATCTCGCCCTTCCGTCGCAAGCCCAAGGTCCACTGGGGCGGCGTCCTGGCGCTCTTGCTCCACTTTGCAGCGATCGTCGTTGTCGGGCTCACCCTCGGCTGGCTCAACGCGTTCTTCGTGGTCGTCCTGCCGCTGATGTTCGCCCACGGCGTCGGCGCCTACCTCTTCTTCGTACAGCACAACTTCCCCGACATGCAGCTCAAGGACCGCCGCAGCTGGGACTACACGTTCGCAGCGCTGCGTAGCTCGAGCATGTTCGACATGCCGAAGTGGATGCACTGGCTGACGGGCAACATCGGCTACCACCACATCCACCACCTCAACCACCGGATTCCCTTCTACCGGCTTCCCGAGGCGATGGCTGCACTGCCCGAGCTCCAGGTGCCCGGTCGCACGACCTGGCGTCCCGCCGACGTCGCCGCGTGCTTGCGTCTGGCCGTCTGGGATCCCAAGCAAGAGAAGATGCTCACCTATGGTGAGCTTGAGGAAGTGACCTCGCTGGCAGCCGCAGCGTAGGCCTCTCGCGGCCGCGCCCATCAACACCAAGCCGTCCCGACCGATCCAGGAGAACCGCCATGGAATTCTACTTCAACAAGCGCGTCTTCGTGACCGGTGGCTCAAGCGGAATTGGCTTGGAGACCGCCAAGTACCTGGCCAGCTGGGGCGCCAGCGTCTGGATCGCCGCACGCGGCGAGCAGCGCCTCAAGGACGGTCTCGTTGAGGTCGAGGCCAAGCGCGTCAACGCGACTCAGCGCTTCGGCTACATCTCGGTCGACGTCGGCGACCCCCAAGCCGTTCGTGAAGCCGCCGCCAAGGTGCTCTCGGATGACGGCCTCGGCGGCCTCGATGTCCTCATCAACAACGCGGGCGTGGCCCATCCCGCGCGCATCCTCGAGACGTCCGACGACATCTACGAGCACATGATGCGCGTGAACTACTTCGGCGCTGTCTACGTGACCCGCGCGTTCCTGCCGCATCTCTTCGAGCAAAAGCGCGGCAACATCGCCATGGTCAGCTCGATGCTCGGCTTCATGGGCATCTACGGCTACACCGCCTACGCCGCGTCGAAGTACGCCATGACGGGCTTCGCCGATGCGCTGCGCCAGGAGCTCATCGACCACAACGTCCACATGACGGTCGTCTTTCCGCCCGACACCGACACCCCGCAGTGGCACGAAGAGAACAAGATCAAGCCCGCGGAGACCAAAGCCATTGCGGGCAACGTCAAGGTCTTGCCGCCTGAGGACGTCGCGCTGGTGATGCTGAAGGCGATCGCCAAGAACAAGTACCACGTGGTGCCGGGCGGCATGGGCAAGTTCACCCACTTCATGCATCGCCATGCGCCAGGCGTCGTGCGCTGGGTCATCGACGGCGAGCTCAAGAAGTTCCGCAAGAAGCATCCAGGCGCGAGCGCTTAGCCGCCCGAATCGTGGTTACGCCAGGCGCCGGCGACAACGCTGCTAGTGTAGCCGTCCGCCGCGTTGTGGTTTCGTAGCGTTCATCACGAACGTGGCACACCTCGCTTCGTCCCAGAATCCGCATTTCCCGGCAACGCTGCTAGCCCCAAAACAAGCGCTATTTTCGAGCGAGACGAACGCGATGTGCTTGCCAGCGGTGTCGGCCGAATGAAGGCCCTGCGAGCATCGTCGAGTTCGGGTGAGCGTAGCGAGCGCACCGACGCTGCTGGCGAGTGCATCGCGGAAGTCG
>CALHXW010000308.1 GCA_938040325.1 uncultured bacterium
CCGGGAAATGCGGTTTTCGGGACGAAGTGAGGCGTGCCGCTGGGGCAGCGAACGAGAGGAAACCACAACACGGGTTGCAGGGGCGCAGCTCCTGAGTGATCTCGAGATCGTTGGTCCAGTGGTGCGCATCACGAAGTCATCGGGAATTGCATTTCCCGGCAACGCTGCTAGGCCGCCGTTTACGATAGTAGCGAAGGCGATGTGCTTGCCAGCGGCGTCGGCTGGACAAAGGCGATGCGTGCATCGTGGAGTCCAGGTGAGCGAAGCGAACGCACGAACGTCTCGTCGCGCCTTGGTGGCCTACGCAAGTCCGCACCGATTCGCATGCAATGAATCTGATCGGTGCGCTAGCGTCTCGCCGGCATCCGCCTGTGGCGTTGGTTCGGCGCCGCTCGACTAAAGTCTCGAAGCGAAGCTGCCGTTTACGATACCGTACCTTGCCAGCTGCTTGGAGGTTCGTTTGAAGAGGCGTGCGCGACAACGTGACGATCGTAGCGCCGTAGCGCTCGCCCAGACCTGGCGTCGCGACGCCCGCTCTGGTTTGGGAGCCGTGATGCTCATCGCGCTGCTCTTGCCTCTCGGGGCGCTGGGCTGCGACCCCGTCGACGTGATCGTCACCGACACGGGCATCGTCGACACCGGGGTCGCCGACACGGACGTGGCCGTTGACACCACCGCGCCGTGCACCTTCGGCGACGACAGCACCTGCGACGACAACGACAGCTGTACCGTCGACAGCTGCCTCGCAAACGGTCAGTGCGCGTACGTCGGTGCAACCAACGTCTGCAAGATCGGCGATGTCTGCCTTGCCGATGGCGCTACGTCAGCCACCGATGCCTGCCAGGTCTGCGACGTCGGCGCGTCGGTCACCTCGCTGGTGCCGGTCACGTGCGATGACGGGATCGCGTGCACCAGCGACAGCTGCGATGCCGCAACGGGTTGCGTGTTCTCGACGGTCGATGACGGCACATCGTGCGAGGACGCAGCCTGCCCGCTGCCTGGCGTCTGCACGGCGGGTGTGTGCTCTGCCCCGTGCGTTCCGGGAGCCTGCGGAGGCATCGACTGCGTCGGGCTCAACGGCCCCTGCTTTGAGGCGACGTGCAGCGACGATCGCTGCGTGCTTGAGACCCGTGCCGGCGCGGGATGTGACCTCGTGGACCGCTGCACCCAAGGCGCAAGCTGCGATGTCGATGGCAACTGCGGTGGAGCCTGGGACGTCGACGAGTGCGGCTGTGCAGCTGACTCGGACTGTGATGACGGGCTGGCGTGCACCGTCGACACCTGCTTGCCAGGCGGCGTGTGCTCGCGTCAGCCGGCGCCGGGCGCCTGCCGTGCCTATGACACGTGCTTTCCTTTGGGGTTCGGTCACCCAGGTGATGCCTGTCGCGTCTGCGGCGCGGACGGCTGGGAGGCGCGAGACTGCCGCGACACCGATGCCTGCACCCTCGACATCTGCGTCGCCGACATCGGCTGCAACAACATTGCGGGCGCGTACTGCTGCGCAAGCAACAGCGACTGCGCCGAGGTTCCTACGGGACCCTGCGAGCAGGTCACCTGTCAGGCGGGCACCTGCGTTGTCGGGCCCTCACCCGGCCGCGACGGTACGGCTTGCGATGATGGCGATAGCTGCACCACCGACGACACCTGTGCATCGGGCGTCTGCCTTGGCGCACCCTCGGTCTGCCCCGTCAGCGGCCCCTGCTACACCGCGACCTGCGACTCGCTCAGTGGTGCGTGCGGCGAGACGATCAAGCCCTCGGGCGCAGCCTGCGATGACCAGCTCGCGTGCACCATCACCGACGCATGCGACGCAGCCGGGATCTGCAGCGGCACGCCGGTCGACTGCTCGGCGCTCAACACCAGCTGCACCGTCGGGGTCTGCGACGCCGTCACCGGGAGCTGCGAGATCCAAGGGCGGCTTGGCCAGCCCTGCGATGACGGCAATGCGTGCACCGCGCCAGATCTCTGCGACACGGGCGCGGTCTGCGCTGGCGAGTCTCTGACGACCCCGGAGTGTCTCTGCGCCGGCGACGACGCCAACTGCGACGACGGACTCGACTGCACGACCGACACGTGCCAGGCAGACGGTCTCTGCGACCACGCTGTCGATGCAGGCAACTGCTTGATCGACGGTGCCTGCTACAGCGCTGGGGCTCCCAGTCCCAACAGCGCCTGCCTGGTCTGCGACCCGGCCGAGGCATCCCAGAGCTGGTCGACCCTTGCGTGCGCCACGACGAACGCCTGCGTGACCGCGAGCTGCAATGCGGCGACCGGCTGTGAGTACCCTGCGCTGACCGACGGCGCGCCGTGCGACGACATGGACGCGTGCACCACCGGCGACATCTGCACGGCTGGCCAGTGCGGCGGCGACGAGTGCGAGTGCCGCGAGGCCGCCGACTGTGCTGGCTCACCAGGCCCGTGCTCGGCATGGTCGTGCCAGAGCTACGCATGCGTGGCGATCGCCGACCCGACGGCCGACGGCACGACCTGCGACGATGGTGCGTACTGCACGGTCGGCGAGACCTGCGCTGCAGGCGTCTGCGGCAGCGGGAGCGCCCGTGACTGCTCGGGCGCCGGCAGCGGTGCGTGTGTGCTGAGTGTCTGCGACGAGTCCCTCGATAGCTGCGGGACCACTCCGGTGGCAGCAGGCTCGGCGTGCGACGACGGCGACGCGTGCACGACGGGCGACGTCTGTGGGGCCGGTGGTTGCGCCGGCGAACCGGTCGACTGCTCGGACTTGGTGACCCAGTGCAGCAGCGCAGCCTGTGACCCGGGCACAGGTCAGTGCGAGGCAACGCTCAACAGCGGCGGCTGTGACGACGGCAACGCCTGCACGCTCGGAGACACGTGCAACAGCGCTGGGCTGTGCGTCGGCAGCTGGGATGAGGCGAACTGCGGCTGTGCCAGCGACGCGGCGTGTAGCGCGCTCGACGACGAGTGCAACGTTGGCCGCTGCGATCTCTCGGCCAACAGCTGCTTTGCGGAGCCGAGCGTCGGTGCTGGGTGCAACGACAACAACGCCTGCACCAAAGACGACGCCTGCGGGACCAGTGGCGCATGCGAAGGAACCAGCTACAGCTGCACACCCGCGCTCTCGTGTCAGACGTCGTCTTGCGACGGTTCTGGCGGTTGCGCCGTGACGACGTCGGCAGGCTTCTGTGCCATCGGCGGCAGCTGCTATGCCGACGGCCAAGCCAACCCCGCCAACCCGTGCGAGGTCTGCTCGAGCGCGGCGTCGGACGCGTCGTGGAGTCCCGCGGCCGGCGGAACATCTTGCGATGCCGACGGCGACGGCTGCACGGCCAACGACAGCTGCCAGGGCACGGTGTGTGTCGCTGGCGCTGCGGTCAGCTGCAGCGACAGCGATGGCCTGTCGTGCACCTCCGAGTCGTGTCAGAGCACCGGCGTCAACAGCTCCACCTGTACGGCGGTGGTCACGACCGGTTGCGCCATTGCCGGTAGCTGCGTTGCGGCTGGGACCATCAATCCGGCGAACCCGTGTCAGGAGTGCGCACCGAGCCTCTCGAAGACCGCATGGAGCCAGCGTGCCGTCGGGGCGACCTGTGGTGATGCGACAAACGACGCCTGCACTGCGCCCGACACGTGCAGCGCTGCCGGCGTGTGCGCTTCGAACCACGCCACGGACGGCACCAGCTGCGGGGCCGCGGCAGGCCCGTGCGCGAACGCGGATACCTGTCAGGCGGGCAGCTGCGTGGTCGGCGGGTTCAAAGCCGCCGGGACGAGCTGTGGCAGCTCCGCCAGTGACACCTGCACAAGCCCGGACACCTGCGACGGTCAGGGCATGTGTCAGGCCAACCACAAGAGCGATGGCACGACATGCGGTGCTGCGGCCGGTGCCTGTAGCGTTCAAGACACCTGCAGCGCCGGAGTCTGCGTGGACCAGGGGCACAAGGCTGCCGGGACGGCGTGTGGTTCGGCCGCGAGCACGAGCTGCACGGCCGCAGACACCTGCGACGGCGCCGGTAGCTGTCAGAGCAACCATGTTGCCAACGGCACCGCGTGTGGCGGCAGTCCAGGCGAGTGCAGCCTTCAAGACACATGCAACAACGGTGTGTGTGTGGATCAAGGACACAAGACGTCGGGCACCGCGTGTGGCTCGAGCAGCAACACCACCTGCACGAACCCCGATACGTGCAACGGCAGCGGGGCGTGCGTCACCAACCACGCGAGCAACGGGACGGCGTGTGGCGGCAACCCCGGCGAGTGCAGCAACCAAGACACCTGCAGCAACGGTGTCTGCGTCGATCAGGGCCACAAGTCGTCGGGCACGTCATGCGGCTCGAGCAGCAACACCGACTGCACGAACCCCGACACGTGCAATGGGGCAGGTGTCTGTCAGGTCAACAACGCCAGCAACGGCACGTCTTGCGGCGGCGCACCTGGGGCCTGTAGCAACCAGGACACCTGCAGTGGCGGCGTGTGCGTCGACCAAGGCCACAAGGCTGCAGGCACGTCCTGCGGGTCGAGCAGCAACACGACCTGCACCAACCCCGACACGTGCAATGGCAGCGGAACCTGCCAGACGAACCACGCTAGCAACGGGACGGCCTGTGGCGGCACGCCTGGTCAGTGCACCAACCAGGACACGTGCAGCAACGGCGTCTGCGCCGACCAAGGCCACAAGCCAAGCGGGACATCGTGTGGATCGTCGTTGGACACGCAGTGCGACAACCCCGACACGTGCAACGGCAGCGGCATCTGCAGCGCCAACAACGAACCTAACGGCTCCGCGTGTGGCTCGTCGGCGTCAACCAGCTGCAGCAGCCCTGACACCTGCACAGCCGGGATCTGCAGTCCCAACCATCGACCAGCAGGCTGGCCGTGCGCTGCCAACAACTGCTTTGGTGAGTGCACGGGCAGTGGGGGCTGCGGACCGCCCTTCGTCGACTGCTGCAACCCGATCTGTCCCTAGACCCTTTGGAGCGCGTGGAGGCAGGTGGCAACTGCCGGATCGGTGCTCCAGCAGCGCTGGCGAAATCGCACACGTCTGACGACTCTGCGAGGGGCACCACTGGACCGTTCATCGCCGGCTGCGCGCGTGCTCCGCGGCACGTCGTCTAGCGAACGCTGCTGATTACTCCGGCGGCTTGTCGCGGTGGGTGATGGTCACCGGGCGGCCTAGGGCCGCGTTGAGGTCGCCGGCAATCGCGTCGGCGAGGGCCACCGAGCGATGCTTACCCCCGGTGCAGCCGATGGCGATCGTCAGCTGCGCGCGGTTCTCGTCGTCTACCAGGGGGATGACGTCCTTGAAGATACCCAGCACATGCGTACGCAGCTTCTCAGCTGGCTTCTGGGTTAGCACATAGTCGCGGACCGCTGGGTCTCGGCCGGTCTTCGGCCGCAGCTCGGCCACGAAGTGAGGGTTGTCGAAGTAGCGCACGTCGAAGACCCAGTCGGCTTCCTGGGGGACTCCGTGGCGGAACCCGAAGCTCATCACGTGCAACCGCATCGAGGTCGCACCGAGCTCGCCAAAGCGATCCTGCACGGTTCGCTTGAGGTCGTGGACGGTCAAGCGGCTGGTGTCGATGCGGGCGTCCGCCTCGCGCGAGATCGCTGCGAGGCGCTCTCGCTCCAGCGCGATCGCTTCCGTGAGCGTGGTTGCCTCCCCGCGCGAGATCAGCGGATGCGGGCGTCGGGTCTCCTTGAAGCGCGCTTTGAGGCGGTCGTCGTCACAGTCGACGAACAAGACCTGGACTTCGAAGCGCGAGCGGAGCCCCTCGAGTGTCTCGGTGAACCGCTTGTGGAGGTGTTCATCGCGCACCCCCGCGGAGATAGCGACGCGGCGGGTCGCAGGGTTTTCATCGGCCAGCGTGATGAACGTGGAGAAGAGCTCCACGGGTAGGTTGTCGACGCAGAAGAATCCAACGTCCTCCACGGCGTGAAGTGCGGTCGTTCGGCCCGAGCCCGCAGGCCCAGAGAGGATGAGGATTTGCAGGGCGTCGGTCATGAAGCTGGCACTAGTGGTCCGTGTCAGGGGGATTGATTGTTGCACCCGCAAGGGTTGAAAAAGCCCATCGAGCGGCTGCTCGATGGGCTGTTGGTGTTCGCTTGCCCGCGGGGAGCACGCGGGGAGCGGATCAGAGCTGCGACGGCGTCGTCGGCTGGGCGCCCTTGTGGTGTTTGCGCTTGGACTTCGCCCGCGAGAGCTGGCGATCGAGCTTGTCGATGGCCACATCGACAGCCTCGTACATGTCGTCGCGTGTCTCTGTCTGTAGGAAGGTTCCGTGGGCACCGCTGATCTTGAACTCGCAGGTCTTGTGGAACTTATCGATTGAGAAGACCGCTCCAACGGTCAGTTCACGGTCTTCGAAGCGTTCAAGCCTCTTGAGCTTCGAGGCTGTGTGAGCCTTTAGCGCGTCGCTCGAGTCCATTTGTCGGAAGGTGAAGTTGACTCTCATGGTGCCTCCTACAGGCAAAGGTCAGTCAATGGTTCGCCGGTCCCCACCGGCGGGATGTTACGGGCTAGAACATCTGCTTGCGCTTGGAAGACGGCGGGATACGGAGCATCTCCCGGTACTTCGCGACCGTACGTCGGGCGATCTTGGTCCCTTCATCCGCCAAGATGTTGCAGAGTTTCTGGTCCGATAGGGGTTTCTTGGGGTTTTCCTCGCTCACAAGCTTCTTGATGCGCTGTTTGACGCTCTCGGAGGCGAGGTCGCCGCCCTGTGAGTTCGTGATGCGCGAGTTGAAGAAGTACTTGAGCTCGAAGATGCCTTGCGGCGTGTGAACGTATTTGTTGGTAGTGACCCGGCTGATGGTCGATTCGTGCATGCCGATGTCGTCGGCCACGTCGCGCAGAATGAGGGGCCTCAGCTTGCTCACGCCGGTGTCGAGGAACTCGCGCTGAAAGCGCACGATCGACTCGGTGACCTTACGAATGGTGTTCTGTCGCTGGTGAATCGAGCGGATGAGCCAGACCGCGCTGCGAAACTTCTCCTGGATGAAGTCTTTTTCCTTCTGGTTGGCGGAGCCGCCTTGGATTTGACTCTGGTAGACGTTGGAGATCTTGAGCTTGGGCAGTCCGTCTTCATTGAGCTGCACCACGTACTCGTCGCTGACCTTGAGCACGTACACGTCGGGCGTGATGTACTGGGCGCCCTCCGACATGAAGTTGCGCCCTGGCTTCGGATCCAGCGTGCGGATGACCTCGTAGGCTTCCGCGATGTACTCCGCGGGGCACTCGAGGTCTCGGATGATGGTCTGCTCATCGCGCTTCTCAAGGTTGCCAAGGTGGCGGTCGATGAGCGCGATCACAATGTCTTCGTCGGGGTAGTGATGCTTGGCTTGAATCATCAAGCACTCGCGGAGATCCCGCGCGCCAACACCGATCGGGTCGAAGCCTTGGATGACCTCAAGGACTGGCTCAACCTCGTCGAGCTCCATCCCGCGGTCTTTCGCGACCTGCTCCAATGTGCCGGGAGGAAGGTAGCCATGCGGGTCGATGTTGCCGATGATCTCCTCGGCTGCGAGTCGCTCTTCGTCGGTGAGCAGCGCAAGACCGAGCTGCCAGTCGAGGTGGTCAGCCAGCGTCTCGGTGCTCGCGAGCGTCTGCTCGAGGGTCGGCATGTCGTCATCGCCGCCATAGCGAACCCCGCCGGAACCAGGCGTGTAGCTGTACTGGTTGTACTTTTCGACGAACTCTTCCCAGTTCATCTCCGTTGGATCGCGGTCGGCAGCAGGCTGCTGCGGTTCCTCCAGGCGAATCGGGGTCGCGTCGATATCGTCGGAAACGGACTGAACCGACTGCATCTCGTCACCGTCCTCTAGGACGGGGTTTTCGAGCAGTTCCTCCTGGATGGTCTCGCTGAGCTCGGCCCGCGATAACTGAAGCAACCTGATGGCTTGTTGCAGCTGCGGCGTCATCACCAACTGCTGGCTCATCTTCAGGTACTGCTTCAGCTGCATAGGCACACACCTTTTCTCAGTGACAGCTCTCAAGGTAGCACCGTGGCAAGTGCGCGACAAGCCCACGTCCAGGCTTGGAATGGAAATTGCTAGGGCACATCCGGGCGGTAGTTGCTGTCTTTGAGTGGGTTTGATACGCTTTCGCGCGCTCGACCTCTTCGAGGGTCGCAAGCACAGCGGCTGGTGGAGCTCATGGGTGCCCCGCTGGCCTTGCCCCAAGCGAGCGCTGGCAGCGCTCTCGTGTCGGAGAGGAGACAGAGGATGCGGCTGGTTACGAGACTTCGCGATTTGGCCTCGCCACTCTTGGGCGCCCTCGCTGTTTTAGTGTGTGTCGCGGCCTGCGGCAGCGATGACGGTGACGACGGAGATGTCGCCGAAGACGCGGTCGAGGACATCGCGGAAGACACGACGCCGCAGGACACGACCTACGTGCCTCCGCTTGAGCGGATTACCAAGATCGAGTTCAAGATCAACGGGGTAAAGAACACCTTCGACCTCGATGCTAGCGCGATCTTCGTCGCCGCTGAGCAACAGATAAAGATCAAGGCTTCCAAGAGCCTTCGAAAGCTGGAGATCAACCTCCTGCCCATCACGGACACAGCGGTTGGCCAGTGGCTCGACAGCGAGCTGTCGGAGGTCGGCGTGCTGATTTGCTACAACGACGGTGGCACACCCGGCGAGCTGTCGCAGTGCCCTGTCGGCTTCACGCACGAGTCGATCGGCTACGACGTCACCATCGCAGAGAACGACCCGACCACGGGGTTTATGAGCGGTAGCTTCACCGCCGTGATGGTCGACGCGAATGGCGACACGCTGCAGTTCACCGACGGCGAGTTCGACGTCAAACGGCGTTAGTGAGCCCTGCGTCGGCGTCGTGGCCACGCCCGAACCGATCATCCCCTTTGAGACGAGACACCAGCTTGGCGCGAACACTCCTAGTCAACCGCCGGCCCGAGCAGCGTCGCGTAGCGCTCATCGAGAACGGCGTCACAACGGAGCTCTTCTTCGAGCGCGTGGTCGAGCGCAGCATCGTTGGCAACGTCTACAAAGGGCGTGTTGTTCGTGTTCTTGACGGCATGCAGGCGGCATTCGTCGAAGTGGGCCTCTCGCGGACCGCCTTCCTCTTTGTCGGCGATGTTGTCGCGCCTGACGAGCCCGCAGAGGACCGTCCGCCGGGAGGTGCTCGGCGCCGGACCGATCGCTACCCTCCAATCCGCGAGCTGCTGACCCAGGGGCAGACGGTCTTGGTGCAGATCTCGAAGGCACCGATGGGCACGAAAGGGGCTCGTCTCACGACCAACATCTCTCTCCCAGGTCGGCACGTCGTGTACATGCCGACCAACGACCACTTAGGCGTCTCACGTCGCATCGTCGACGACACCGAGCGTGAGCGCCTGCGCACCATGTTGGCGGCCCTCAAGCCTGAGACCGGCGGGCTCATCGTGCGCACCGTCGGCGAAGGGCTCTCCGAAGCCGACTTCCGCGACGATGTGACGTTTCTGGTCGAGATATGGGACGACATTCAGAAGCGCTCGCAAGTGGCGTCACCGCCCGAGCTGATCCACGAGGACCTCGACCTTACCCTCCGCTCGGTGCGAGACCTGCTACAGCACGAGGACGACCGGGTGGTCGTCGATGACGATGCCGAGCTAACGCGGATCCGCGCGTTCGTCCGGCGCTTCATGGGTGGGTTTGAGAGCTCGATCGTTCGCTGGGACAGCGACGAGCCGATGTTTGAGCGCTATGGCGTCGAGTGGGAGATCACGCGTGCCTCGCGCCGTAAGGTCTGGCTCAAGTCGGGTGGCTACATCCTGATCGACCGGACGGAAGCGCTAACGTCGATCGACGTCAACACCGGCAAATACGTCGGCAAGCGAGACTTCGAGGAGACGATCGTCTCCATCAACCTCGAGGCGGTCAAAGAGATCGCCTACCAGCTGAGGCTGCGGGACATCGGCGGCATCATTGTCGTCGACTTCATCGACATGGAAGCGACATCCAACCAGGAGCTGGTCGTCAGCGCGCTCACTGGCGAGCTGGTCAAGGACCGAGCGCGGACCAAGGTCTTGCCGATGAGCGGGCTCGGGCTCGTGGAGATGACGCGCAAGCGCGTGCAGAACTCCATCGTCGAAAACCTCACCGAGCCTTGCTTCTACTGTGAAGGGAAGGGCTACCTGCGCTCGTCGCGGGTCATTGCGGACGCCATCATCTTGCAGCTGCACCAGGCGGCTCGCGGCGGGCTTCCGACGGGATTCGAGGTGCGAGCGCACCCACACATCATCGAGATGCTCGTCGAGTCCTACCAAGATGAGATCGGTCGGGTTGAGCAGCAGATCGGTCGCGAGCTTGAGCTCGTGGCTGGCCAGCACCTTCACCTCGAGCGCTTCGACGTGCGCGCGCTCACCGACTGACACCACGCGTGTGCGATCGCTGCTAGCAGCAAACGCTGCTAGGCTTCGGCGCCTAAGCTCACGTCGGGCATGGCGTCGCGTCGTGGGGGAACCCACGTTCGGTCATCCATCACGGGAGCGAGCTGAATGGGGCTGCCATCGTACTGCACGCGCTTGCCGGGCCGGATGAACGCGCGAAACGCGTAGCCGGCGATGCTCGGGCAGTCGAGGTTGGGGTGGATATGGGGTGCGACCTCGCGCTCATGAGCCTCGCGCAGCTTGCTCCAGTGGAGCTTCGGGTGCATGTGGTGGATCGTGTGGAAGCCGTTGTTGAACGTCCACCAGCCAAAGATCCGACCCACAAAGTTGCGGGAGTGGTTGTACTCAGAGTCCTCGTCGCAGCCGTCGTGCTGGAGGTAGTTGATGGTGATGATGCCCCAAGCGGCCCAGATGTGCGGTACGACCCAGTAGAGCAGGGCTTTCTGCCAGTCGATGATGAAGAGCGTGAGCGTCACGGCGATGAGGACGCCGGCTTCGATGGTGAACTGCCGAAACCAGCGCGGACGCTGGAGCCGCATCTGCCGTGCAAATGCGACATCACTCTTCATGATGGCGCCGGAGATCGTCGGGAAGAAGAGCAGCACGTTGAGAAGGTTGTTGCTGCCGCGTACCTTGCTCGTGCGCATCACGTCGCGGTCTTTCTGGGTGTAGCGATGATGACTGAGGTTGTGCCCCGACACATAGCTACTGACAGGGTGGCCGTAGGTCAGCGTCAGCACCACCTGGAACACGCGGTTGGCCGTGCGGTTGCTGAAGACCGCGCAGTGAATCGTGTTGTGGGTGATGACCGCGCAAAACCACGAGAAGGCGCACGTCGCCAGGAACAAGGGCACCGCAACGCCAAGGCTCAGCGACTCGGAGAGCCACAGGACGGCGACCAAGACGAAGTACGTCGCGACGAACGCGAGTGTGCGGATGTCGGCACTTTCTCGAAGCATGGGGAGCTGCTCCTGAACGTTTTCGGCGCGGATGTTGGCAAACTCGTAGCTCTCGGGTCAAGACAATGAGAACACGAAAACCGAGCAATTGCTCGGTGTTGGCGTGGTGATCGTGAGGCGATCCCACGGGCCTCTCACGAGCCGTCGCGGAATAGCCGCGCGTTGTCCGCCTGTTGTGACGAGTGCAGTTGGCGTGTTGCGCAGCGCAACGGGTAGTTCTGACCGCCCAGATTTTGCAAACTCTCGCAGCCTGTTAGTCTGCCGTTGGTGCCTGCCCGCGTTGGGCCACGTGGGCGGGCGCCGAACGTTCTCCGGCCCAGGTCATTCCATGCTGCTTACGCTCCGCTTGCTCATCCCCGCGCTCCTTGTCGGCTTTTCCATGCCGGCACTAGCGTCGAAGGCGCCAACGATCGCGATCGCTCACTTCGACAACAACTCCGTCAATGACGAGTTCAAGTCGTTGGGCAAGGGCATCGCCGACATGCTCATCACCGATCTGTCCGCGGTTGGCGCGCTGCAGGTCGTCGAGCGTGCCCGGCTGACGGAGGTGCTCAAGGAGCTGGAGCTGTCGAAGTCGGCGTTCGTCGACACGAAGACCGCTCAGAAGCTTGGCAAGGGGCTAGCGGCCCAGTTCTTGATGGTCGGCGCCTTTGTCGTCCACAACAAGACCATGCGCATCGACGCTCGGATCGTCGCGGTAGAGACGGGCAAGGTCGTCAACAGCACCAAGGTGGAGGGCGCGACGAGTGACTTTTTCGCCATGGAGAAGGAGCTCGTGGACGCGATCGTGTCGACGCTTGAGCTGAAGCTGGAGTTCAAGGACAAGGCCAAGCTTCGTCGCAATCAGACCCAGTCATTCTCAGCCTTCTGGAGCTACGCACAGGGCATAGACGCGGCGGACGCCGGTGATCCTGCAGCGGCTCAGAAGCGCTTTGCCGAAGCGATCTCGGCCGATCCGAACTACCGCGCTGCCAAGACGGCTCGCCAGCGTCTCGACGCGATCTTTGCGTTGCGCGACAAGAAAAAGGATGCCGCACGCGCCTCCCTCTTCAAGGGCCTCGACCCAGCGAAGCCAGACTTCGGCGAGAAGGTCCACGCCCTGCTCAGCTCGTTCGACCGCGACGTCCCCGAGCAGATGGCGCAACACATCGCTCTACACAAGATGCTGATCGACCAAGACCTCGCGCCTGAGTTCCATCCGAATAACCCGGGGATCTCGATGGTGCCGACTCACTTCCTGAGCTTCATCTCCGCTCACCTGAACGACCCTGCGATCTGGGGCGACATCGCGCCGGCGTGTGAGTACCTGCTGCGTAAGTATCCGATGATGGCGGCCGGCACAGAGGGGCAGTGCAAAGTGTTTCTGAAGGTGGTCGACAAGATGCGTAAGTTCGAGGAGTCGCAGCGAACGAGCTGGGCCGAGCGCACGATCGATGAGGACACGCTGGACTGGGACAAGTCCTACATCATCAACGAATCGCGCATCCGCGAGCTCATCAAGACGGCGGCTTCTCGGGCGCAGAAGTAGCCTTCTCACAAAA
>CALHXW010000309.1 GCA_938040325.1 uncultured bacterium
CCGTCACCGGTCTGCAGGTTGAGGAATGCGAGACCCGCGTCCTGGTACGAGTTGCGCGAGGGGTAGCCGTCGACACCCTCGGTGACCAGGGTACGCACCGTGCTGACCTCGCTACTGCCGAGGTCGACACGCATGCCGCTACCGATGAACTCTGCTACGACCTGGATGATCGGGTAGGTCGTCGGTGAGAGGCTTGAGATGTCGATGGCGCCTGACGCATCTGGCACGAGGTCCTCGAATCCGGGAATGGGCAGCCCGGTCGCGACGTCGATCACATCGATGAGGACCTGGTCCTCCTCGGTCAGCAAGCGAATCTTGGCGACGATGCGCTCCCAGCTGACAACGGCTCCTTCATTAGCACTTGGGATGTCGGGCGAGCTCACCGTCGGGTTTGGCCCGGTGAAGGCACCCGTCGCGCTGACGCCGTCCTCTGCAACGTTCGGCGCCGTGCCGTTGAAGTTGGCGGAACCGAAGTCGATGACCGTGTCTTGGCTGAAGTAGTTGTTGGTCGGGGCCTGCATCGGGTCGTCCCAAGCGAGGCGAACGGCCGTCACGTTCGTGTCGATGTCGCCGGTCGATCCAACCGGGCTGTAGCTGAAGGCGCCGCTACCGTCGTCGTAGGAGACGGTCACGCCGTCGGGCACGTTTGTGAGACTTCCGATGACCCAGTACGAACCCGCGGGGAGGTTGTCCTCGACGAGCACGTTGTCGGCGAGCGCCTGACCGATGTTGTTGTAGTCAAATGTGTAGGCGATGCGCTCGCCAGCGCCGACGGGGCCGGTGCTGCCGTCAGCATTGTCGGCCGACTTGATGATGATGGGGTCGGGCCGGTAGACGACGGTGCCGCAGCTGGCGTCGTTGTTGTCGAGGTTCTCCTCTTCCGGATCACCAGGGGTCCAGTCGTCACGGTAGTCGGTGGTGACCGTCGCCGTGTTGACCAGCGGCGTGTTGCTGGTGAGCGTCGGATCGACGGTGCCGGTGATGTTGATGGTGGTGCTATGGCCCGGCGCGAGGCCGACGAGGCGGTAGTAGAAGGGATCGGTCGGCGTGCTGCTGCCGAGGAGGTAGTCGTTTCCGACCTGCGTCCACGGCACCTGGCCGGTGACGGGTGCGCCGATGGCGTCGATCGGCGTTGACTGAGCCCCGGTGTCGTCAACGGTGGCCACCGTGATGGCGTCGTCGCCGAGGTAGCTGAACCAAGTCGGCAACATCTCGGTGATGCGCAGCCCGTGGGAAGGCTCCGTGCCGTTGTTGATGATGGTCAGCGTGAGCGTCATCGCCTCGCCAGGTCGCAGACCCGGGAACCCGCCCTGGGGATCGCAGTCGTGGACGATCGTGACGTCGACACCCGGAGTGCGGGTCTCGATGCACGGCTTGTTGTTGGTGGTGTCGTCATCGGTTCCAGCAGCTCCCACCATCTCAATGGAGGCGCAGTTGGTGATGGTCGAGCCAGGCTGAGGCGTCAGGTTGGTGGCAGGCGCACGCAGCTCGACGTCGACGTACACCGAGAACGGCCCGCTCGAGCCGGGGATGTCGCCGACCTCGATCGCCACGTGGGTGACGTCGCCAGTGAGGGTCGAAGCGGTCTGCGTCCACCCAGTCGGGTTGGCAGGATCAAAGGTCGGAACCACACCGGTCAGCGGTGCATCCGTGAACCAGAGCGTCTCACCGCCACCAGCAGTGGCGCCGAGGTAGACGACGTCGACAGCGCCGTCACCATTGGTGTCGGGCAGCGCGTCCACGAACACGACGTCAGGCGCCGGCATACGCGTCGCGTTGCCGTACTGCAGCTGGTAGGTGATCGACGAGCCCGGCTGTGCGACCGCCGGTCCCTTCTTAAAGAGGTAGGGGTCGGGCTGCGGCGTTCGAATCTCAACACAGGCCGTGTTGGCGAACTCGCCGTCGTCAAAGGTGTCGTTGTCGACGGTGACGCAGTTGTTGATGGTCGTCGCGGGTCCAACGGTGTCTTTGACCTTGGCCCGGAACGAGATGGAGACGTTGCTGGTGTTGCCAGCCATGACGCCCGGCATCGCCGGCGGCGACGTCAGAGCATTGTCGGTCGGGACACTCCAGGTGAGGGTGCCGCCGGTCGTGTCAGGCTCAACGTTTGACGTCAGCGACCAGCCTGCGGTCGTGACGATCGTGCTGCCGGGAACGTAGTCAAGCTCCGCTGGCAAGGCGTCGACGACGCTGAGGTTGACGGCGTCGAAGGCACCTTGGTTGGCAACCGAGAGCGTGTAGGTGACGGTCTCACCAGGCAGTGGCGAGGTCTGGTCGACGGTCTTGAGGACCGACAGATCGCTGTTCTCGATGAGGATCGAGCACTCTGTGAAGAGCGTGATCGCGGTCTGAATGGCTGCGTTCGAGGCAGCGCCCGTACCGGTGATGTCGGAGAACGTGCCGCTAACAGCTGTGTCCTCGACGGTCGCCAGGATCGTCAGCACGGCGCCCTCAAGCGAGCTGAGCGGGCCGCCGATGTCGCCGGTGATGTCGAACGTCACGGTCTGACCGTTGATGACAGGGTTGAGCGTGACAGCGTCGTAAGCACCACCCGTCGCGCTGTTCCAGACAATGGAGTAGCCCGCGTAGCTGAAGTCCGCCGGCAAGGTCTCGGTGATGACCACCGACTCATCGAGGTTGGAGGAGTTGTTGGAGAACGTGAGCGTGTAGGCGAAGTCTTGCTCGTTGGCGACGACGCTCGGGCACTGGCGCACGATGGCGAGCGACGGGTTCTCGCTGACCAAGGTCCTAGCCTGGTTGGAGATCGCGAGCTCAGTCTCGTTGGAGATGATGCCGACCTCGTTGGCGAGGTAGTCACCCGGGGATGCATCAGCGGCGATGGCCACCCGGAACTTCACCGACCGCAGTGCGTCGGTGATGAACTGCGCTGGCGACAGGCTGGTGTCATCGACCTTGATGGCAACCCAGACGGTGTCACCCAAGAATGGTGAGCGAATGCCGCCGGTCGGCAGCGGGATGCTCGGCTGGAAGAAGCCGCTGCCGGTGATGAACGACTCATCCCAGGTGAACGGGGCGCCGAGCGTGTTGGGGAGGTCTGGCGGCTGGGTCTCGCTGAACCAGAACTCGACGCCGCTGCTGTTGTCGCCGTAGGTGAAGGTCGCCCCAGGCGGCAAGCGGTCGAGAATCCAGGTGCCCGTTGCCACGCCGTCGCCGGTGTTGACGTACGTGACGGTGTACTCGAGCGTCGTTCCGGCGGCACCGATCGAGAGGTTCACGTTCTTGCCAACGCTGAGGTAGGGGTCGGTACGAACGGTGGTCGACGCCGACTTCGACGTGCTGGTCGGCGCGCAGAGGTCGTCCTCACCAGTGATGGATGCGTTGAGGCTGAGGTTGGTGTTGTCGAGGATGCCGCTCGGCACGTCGACAGCCACGTTGATGGTCTTGGCCTCGTTGGCCGCGATGACGGGGTAGGTGACCGTGATCGTCGACGGCAGGTTCGAGTAGTCCACCGAGCCACCACCAGCATCGATGGCGCTAAACGGCAGGAACTGATTGACGCCGTTGACCGTGGCGCTCGGCAGCTGAATCACGACTTCGGTGTTGAGCGCCGTGTCGAGCGGCGGGGCATTCGACGGGCGCGAGTTGCGCACGTTGATGGTGTAGTTGACCTGCCCGGTGCCGACGATCTGACCGGGGTTGCTGCTGACGCTCGACTGGGTCAGGTTCGGCAGCGCGGGCTTACTGAAGACCGTCCAGCTGCCGAAGCCCGTGGAGGTCTGGGTCGTGACCGCCGTCGAGCCGACCGCCGTGTAGCCGTACGCATTGACGTGAGCGCTATTGTTGAACGCGACGTCGGGGCACTCGCCGGTTGGGATGTCCGTCGTCACGGTGATCTTGGCGCTGAAGCCCGTGGGCACACCGGCCTCCGGGAAGAAGGCCGATGCGACCTTCGGGATCCTAAAGAGCACAAACGTCGTGTCGGCGATGTTTGCCGGCGGCGTGGTCGACCAGGACGAGCCACTCATCACACCGGTGGCGACATCGAAGTCTGGTGGTGTCCCGCTAGCGTTGGCCGCACCCGTGGTGTTGTACCAGACGGTGCCGCCGGCCGAGGCAGGCAAGAAGGCGGAGCTCAGGTTGGTGCCTGCGGGGATCTTGTCCCAGATGACAATGTCGTTGATCGCGGAGGCGCCGCGGTTTGTGTAGCTGAACGTGTACGTCGCTGGCTCGCCATACCCGATGACGCGCGGGCCGCTCTTGCGGAACTGGCCTGCTGGATCGTTCGGAATCCCCATGACCATCGAGTGCCCAACCGTCGCGGACTCCGGCTGAAAACCCGACTCGAGCGTCGCGCTGTTGTTGATCGTCGTGTCGTCAGGGATGGTCGCGTCGTCGGCAAGCTGCACCTGAAACGAGAGGCTCCGGTTTTGGCCGACCGCAAGTGTTCCGAGGTCCCAGTAGACCGAGTTCGCCGGCACGGACACACCGTTGACCGTGGTCGCCGTGCTGGTGAACATGCCGCCTGCGCTGATGTTGGTCGGCGGACCCGTGAAGTAGCCGTTGGCGAGCCAGGTGCTGATGTCGTCGTAAACCACCGACTGGTACAGGTTCTCGCGGCAGGTCTGCGGAATCGGCGACTGGAAGTTCAGCGCGGTGACGGTGTAGGTGATCAGCTCGCCTTGCTCGGCGAAGTTGACGTTGTTGATGCGGTAGTTCGGTGACGCCGACTTGCGGACGATCGGCCGGGGGGCTGCCGTGATCGTCGTCAGGTCGGTGTTGACCGCCGTCGCCATGTCGGAGTTGGTCGCAATGCCTGCAGCATCGAACGTGTACTCGGTACCGTTGAGGACACCGACCGGTGAGCGGTAGCTGAACGTGACGCTGAAGGCGTTGCCTGCTGCGCGCGCGCCGAGGTTCCACCACACGGAGCCAGCGGGAATGACGGCGTCGCCAACCGTCAGGGTGCCAGGTCCGGCGTGGTACTGCCCGCCGTCGCTCGCGCTCACAAACTCAACACCTGCGCTCTGTCCGGGGTCGGGGGTGACGACTCCGTCGCTGATGGGGGTCCAGACCACCAGGTCTGTCGCGTCCACAAACGAAACCGACACGCGAACGCGGGCCTCGCCTTGCTGACGCTCGCACAGAGACTCGACCGCCTCAACGGCGACCCGGATCTGGGACTGCGGCGTCCAGCGCACCTGAAGCGCCTGGACGGTCGGCGCGATGGGACCCGACTTCGTGAAGTCGACCTTCACGCGCAGGCTCGTCGCCGAAGCAGGGATCGATGACAGGTCGACCTGGCCGTCCCAGGCGGCATCGTCAGAGGTGCCGACCGGGAAGGGCCCATACGTCGTGCCGCTGGCGTCGACCAAGGTCACCGCGATGTCTGCGGCTGCCGCGGCCGAGTAGTTCAGATAGAGCGATTCCCACGCGGAGAACGAGTTCGGCGTCACAGGGACCGTCGTGTAGAAGCCCGAGGTGGCGCCTGCGTCGAGCGTCATCAGCTGACCCGACGCGTCGTGGACAGCGTCGGTCGTCTGGGTCAGCTCAAGCCCGACGTTGTCCTGATAGTTGTCGGTCCAAGTACCAACGTTATCGTTGGTGGACGGGGCGGCGTAAACCCCTGCGACAGGTAGTGTTAACGCGGCAATAGCGACGACTGCGCCGACGGAAAGACGAATCATGTTGTACCCCAGACACGCTGGCTTCGATGAGCGGACGACCGCAACCTAAAGCTTTCGTTGAGCGGTGAGCCTAGTTGAACAGCTGTATGGTTGAAAGGCGTGTCGCGCAGAAACCTTAAACGTTCCAACGGGTCGATTTCAGAACCTCAAAAACACACACGTTTTCGACCCAACATCCCAGGCGGCCACACGATCCCCGTCGCGACGCTCATCGCCCTCCGCGGTCGATCGTGAACTGGACGGCCCGCTGCGTTCGCGCAGCGGGCCTCATGAGCTCACTCGAGCGAGCGCTTGGGGGCCCGCCGCTGCCTTCCGCTCCGCTACGCGGCGCTGCTCGCGAGGTGTTCGGCGTGAAATCGAAGGTGCTCTTCGATGAAGCTGGCGATGAAGTAGTAGCTGTGGTCGTAGCCCTCGTGGCGACGGACACGAACCGCCTGGCCGGCGCGCGCGCAGGCTGCCTCAAAGTCCTCGGGTCGCAGCTGCCCGTCGGCGAGGAACCCGTCCTCAAGCCCCTGGTCGATGAGGATTGGCGCCGGGTGCTGGTGGCGAGCAACAAGCTCGGTCGCGTCGTGGTCGGACCAGGCGGCGCCAGCGCTCGCGCGGTCTCCGAAGTATCCGGTAAACGCCTTGTCGCCCCACGGGCACTCTGACGGATGACAGATCGGCGAAAACGCCGAGACCGACGCCCACGCTGTCGGTGCCTTCAGACCGATGATCAGCGCCCCGTGTCCGCCCATGGAGTGACCCGTGATCGCCCGCCGACCGTTGACAGGAAAACTCCCAGCCACCAGGCGGGGCAGCTCCTCGGTGACGTACGAGTACATCTTGTAGTGGTCGCGGTACCCAGGCGTGGTCGCGTCGACGTAGAAGCCTGCGCCGGAGCCGAAGTCCCATCCATCGTCTTCGCCGGGCACTCCAGCCCCGCGCGGGCTGGTGTCAGGCATCACCAAGACCAGACCAAGCTCAGCCGCGACGCGCTGCGCACCTGCCTTGGTCGTGAAGTTCTCAGGGCTGCACGTCAGACCGCTCAAGAAATACACCGCTGGAAACGGACCTTCGCCAGGCGGCACATAGACATTGAAGGTCATGGGCAGACCGATGACCTCCGAGTCATGGGTATAGGTGCCTTGCGTGCCGCCAAACGCCCGCTTCGTGCTCTTCGTCTCGATGCCCATCGCCTCGCTCCCCGTCGCTGTCCCGCCCCGTGATGCCTGCCTCACCGCTCGTCCGTGGTCGTTGGCTCAGTCGTACATCACCACCGTGCGAATGGACTCGCCGGCCTTCATCAGGGCAAAGGCCTCGTTGATGTTGTCGAGCGTGACGGTGTGCGTGACGAAGCTGTCGACCTCGATGGTCTTGTCCATGTACCAGTCGACGAACTTCGGCACGTCCGTACGGCCTTTGCAGCCGCCGAACGCCGAGCCCTTCCAGACGCGCCCTGTCACCAGCTGGAAGGGTCGCGTCGAGATCTCCTGGCCGCTACCAGCCACACCGATGATGATCGACTCGCCCCACCCTTTGTGACAGCACTCCAGCGCTTGGCGCATCAGCGTCGTGGTACCAACGCACTCGAAGCTGTAGTCAGCCCCGCCATCGGTCAGCCCGACGATGTGGGCGACCAGGTCGCCGTCGATGGTGTTGGGGTTGACGAAGTGGGTCATGCCCATCTTGCGGCCCCAGGCCTCGCGGGCCGGGTTGATGTCGACCCCGATGATCTTGTCGGCCCCCGACATGCGGCAGCCTTGGATGACGCTCAGCCCGACACCGCCGAGACCGAAGACGACGCAGTTGCTGCCGACCTCAACCTTGGCCGTGTTGATGGCGGCCCCAATCCCGGTCGTGATGCCACAGCCAAGGAGGCAGATCTTGTCGAGAGCGGCGTCTTTACGCACCTTAGCGACCGAGATCTCGGGCAGCACGGTGTGCGTTGCAAACGTGCTGGTGCCCATGAAGTGATAGATGGGCTCGCCATTGCTGGAGAAGCGCGAGGTGCCATCCGGCATCAAGCCCTTGCCCTGGGTGGCGCGGATCTTCTGACAGAGGTTCGTCTTACCGCTGAGGCAGAACTTACACTCGCGGCACTCCGGGGTGTAGAGCGGGATGACGTGGTCTCCCACTTCGACGCTGGTCACGCCGTCGCCGATGTCGACGACCACGCCTGCCCCTTCATGACCGAGGATCGACGGGAAGATGCCCTCGGGGTCCATGCCGCTGAGGGTGTAGGCGTCGGTGTGGCACACGCCGCTAGCGACGAGCTTGATCAAGACTTCGCCGGCGCGCGGCCCCTCGAGGTCAATCTCTTCGATCGTGAGTGGTTGCTTGGCACCACGTGCCACCGCTGCATGAATCTTCACAGTCCGTCTCCCCTCGTCGTGTTCCGTGGCGTTCATCGAACGCGCGGCGATACTAGACGACCCAATCCTCGATGGCCATCGGCGGCGAGACGATCGCCGGACATTCCGGCGCGCACGCAGGAAATCCCGGGGGCCACATGCCTAGGCAGCGGACGGCTCGCGCGCGAGCCATCGTGTCGCAGAACGCAAGCTCAGCGGCGCCACACGCGAACTTGCCAACAGCGACGACCCCGAGCACGTGAGCGTGTGGTCGCCACGAGAAGTCGGACCGAAGAGATCGGCGACGGACGGCCGCGCGCTACTTCTCAAACACAAACACTGGCCGAACCGAGTCCATGTTGTCGGCGCTGAGTCGGTCTCGGAAGAGCATCCGCCCGTCCTCGATGCAGTAGCTGAGCGTGCGCTCGTCCGTCTCACCGTCGCGCAAGGACACGAAGGCGTCACCATCGAGGCGCCAGTCACCGGCCTGGTCGAGCGGAAGCGTCTGAGAGAGCACGCAATCGCAGGTCTCTCCGGCATCGCTACACGCCCAGTCGTCGTTGATCTGCAGCGTTGTTGGCAGCGTCTCGCAGTCGGCCGCGCAGCTCTTAGGAACCGCCACTGTGTCGACGATCTGCAGTTCGCCGACCACCGTGAAGCGGCCGCCTGCTTCGATGTTGATGGTGCCGTCCGTGTCGAAGCTGGTGGAGACAAGCGCCTCTGGGCAACCGTCGAGCGGCTCGGGCGCGTCGTCGAGCACACACCACTCTGTCCACCTCCAGAGACCGACCGGGTCACCGCCGCATGCCGTAAACGCGGTTGGACACCCCGCTGGAGTAGCTGTGCCCCCATCGGCCGTGTCGTCGCCGTCACTGTCACCGCACGCTCCGGTGCCGGTGGCGAACACGGCACTTGCAAGTAAGAACATAACCTTAGCCGAGAACACGGCGTGCTGATTGGACCATCGTTTCATCACAGGGCTCCTCTCTTCGGCGACGCGTGTCGCATCCAACGGGGTGTCGTTGACGACCAGGTACGCAAGAGCCGTGCCAGCCCTCACCATGCGTCAACGGTCGACAAGCGGCCGCTCCTGAGAGAGCTTGCCGTCCACGAGGTCCCATGGTTCATCAGCCAAGACCCATGTGAGCACGGGAGATGGTTGTGTCAGACACACTTGCGATTCGACAAGCAGGCCCGGGCGACGAGGTCGCCATCAAGCAGATCGCGGTCGACACCGGGCTCTTCACCGCCGACGAAGTTGGCTTCTTCGACGGCATCCTGGCGGGGACCTTCGATGGAAGCCTCGAAGGCCACAGCTGGCTTGTCGCCACGGCGACAGCCAGCCCACAGCACATCGCAGGGGCTGCCTACTTTGCGCCGGAGCTGTTCTCCGACCGCATGTGGAACCTCTACTTCCTGGGTGTCGCGCCAGGACGCCAGAAGCAGGGCATCGGCGTGACGCTTGTCGAGCATGTGGAGCAGGCGCTGACGCAGCTGGGCGCAGAGCACGTCCAGACCCTCATCATCGAGACCTCAGGCACCGCGGGGTTCGAAGCCACGCGCGCCTTCTACCTCCACCTTGGCTACGATGAGGAGGCCCGGATCCGCGACTTCTACGGTCCGGGCGACGACAAGGTCGTGTTCTATAAGCGCCTGCTCCCAAGCGGCGCGGCTTAGGCTCCGCCGCCTATCGCCACGCACTGACCGTCAAGCGCGTCCAGTGCCTCGCTGAGGCCAGTCCCGACGGGCGCGCGCACGGCGTCGGCGAGCGCGCAGGCGCGGTCCAGGTCGCCAACAGCCAGCGCCGCGCGAATGGTCAGAGCATGGGCTCGTTCAGTGGCCCTGTTTGCCAGGTTCAGCTCTGCCAGACGCAGCGCGCGCGCAGGGTCGGCGCCGGGTCCCATGAAGAACTCCGCACCGTGGTCGGCGTACGCCAGCGGGTGCGCCGCCAGCAAGCGGTCGTAGGTCGCGGTTGCGATGTGGGTCAGCTCTCTGGCGCGGTCCGGCGCGTCGTCGATGACCAGCTCCGCAAGCTTCCCGTAGGGCTCGGGGTCGCCGACGCCAGCGTCGACGAGGACCTCCAGGCGTGCGATCGCGTCGCGCCGCGGCTCCAGCTCCGCGAGGTGAACGCCGGCGACGACGAACGTCGGCAGCCGCGCGACCGCGTCACGGTAGAGTGGTAGCGCCAGGTCTGGACGTCCCGCGCGCTCCGACCACATCACGCCGCGCTGGAACTGAACGTCGGCGACCGCATAGGGCGACACGTCGGTGTAGACCGCCAGGGCCTGAAGGTATGCGTCGTCGGCCTGTCGATAGAGGCCGCGAGCCCGAGCCACCGCAGCGACCTGGACCCAGGCCGTGAAGGTGTTGAGCGTCTCGGCGACCCGCTGACGCTCCTGGTGCAGCCACTCAAGCTCATGCTCGCGAGCTAGGTCGACCGTCTCGCTGAGCGCTCGGTGTGCCGCACCGGACGCGAGGTCCAGCGCATCGTCAAACCGGTGGAGTGCCGTCAACACGCGGGCCCGGAGCGCCGGAGCGTCTTCGGCAACGCGGAGGGCCTCATCGAGGTCATCGGTCGCCCCATGGAACGACGCCCGTGTCAGCAGCGCGTTGACAAGCTGCGTCCGCGGGGCGCCCTCGCTGGGCAACCGCGTCGTGTGAACCCGGAGCCCGTCGATGGCGGCGTCGAGGTTCGACGCGGCCGTCGCGCCGTTGGTGGTCTGGGCGTGGAAGCCCAGCAGCACGGCGTTGGGGGCCTCATCTGGCCGCTCAGAGACCGTCGAGTCGCAGGCGACCGCCATCAGCATCACGCTGAGGACGGCCGCTGCTTGGAGCGTGCGCTCAAGGCCCGGCGCGCCGGGCAACGACCGTGCATTGAGCGCGCGCATTAAGGCGCCACCACGTACGGGAAGCTGTCGTCGAAGCCCTTGTCGTCTTCGGTGATGGTGTCGTCGACACCGGTCAGAATGCCGGCGGCCAGCACCGAGTAGGACCGGTCGATGACGTCGTCGGTCAGGACGCGGCCACCGCAGCCGCCGTCGCCCTCGCCAATCGCGCCGACGATCTCGGCTTCGAGTCCAAGGTAGACACCGCAGGTGCCGCTGGCGCTGTTGATGTAGAGCTGGTCGTCGGCGAGGATGCCCGCCAGCGTCGCGTAGCGACCGTCGGGGTTGGCGTCATCGGCGAGCAGCTGATTGCCGCAGTCGCCATCAAGGGCGTCGAGAATGGCCAAGTTGGCAGCGATTCCATCGGCGAAGTCCGCCCACTCGTCAGGAGCGGCAGCGTTGTAGGCATCCTTCGCGGCCCCCTTGACGTCGTCGTCTCCTTCAAACGTCGCAATGAGCGCCGTCGAGATTGCCGCACGACCCGCACGGTCGATCTGGGCGCCAAGGGTCGGAGGGTTGCTGGCGCCGCGAAGACCAGGGTCGACAGCGACTGATGTGTCGTCGCCCGGCTCGGTGTCTGCACCGGTGTCGCCCCCGGCGGTATCGGCCACCGAGGTATCGTCTTCAGCGGCCGGGTCGTCGTCCTGACAGCCTGGCGCCGCAACGAGCGCGAGCGCGAGTGCCGGCAGCATAAGGTGATGAAGGGATGTGCGTCGCATGGTGTGTTCCTTTGGGGTGTTTGAGGCCTGTCGCGCAGGACGGCTGGGTGTGAGTAACGTCATGGGGCTGTCTATTGGGCGCGGTGGGTGCTGGACCACGCGCTGAGCAGCGGCCCGCCTGCGGTCAGCAGGCTCTTGTCGACCTGCACCACAAGCGCGAGAACGCCGACGCCGGCGAGCGAGTCAACGGCAGGGCCACCGTTGCCATCGCTCTGCAGCAGCCCGACCAGGGCCGCCGAGGTGTCAGCGTCTACGCCTGGGCAGCCATCAGCGTCGAAGGTCAGTGACGGCGCGGCTGCCTTGACGGCCCCGACCGCTGCCTGGAAGCCACCCAGCGCAAAGAAGAAGGGGTCGTTTCGGAGTCCGGCGAAGACGCGGACCATGCCGCTGTCGCTTGTGATGCCGGAGCCTGTCGGGTCGCCGCTGACGTACTCGTCGCCGACCCAGCACTCGACGTTGCCCATGGCGGTGAAGCTGCAGAGGACCTGGGTCTCGGTCTGCGCCATGCCGTAGCCCATGGAGCTGTTGACGTGAAAGGCATAGACGGCGGCGTCCGAGAACCCGCTCGCCTCGGTCGCAAAGGGCGCGACCGTCATGATGAGGTTGAGCGACTCGGCATCTGGCGTCATCCAGGCGAAGAAGTCGCCGATGTCGACGGCGGGCTCAGAGACAGCCGTCGGAGCGTCGATGTGGTCGGCGGCGAAGGCGACGCCAGAGATGGCGGCGAGTGAGGCAAGGCCGGCAAGCAGGTGAAGTTTCATAGGAGGTGCTCCCATCAGGGGGTGGATCGTGCCCGGCGCGTCAACGGGACCCGCCAGGTTCAACAGTGTTACGGGGCACCCCGGAGAACGGATCACGGGTTGTCGTAGAATGTGAGCAGGCTGTCTGCCGCCTGCCTGCGGCGCCGGCATCTAGCCAAAGAACTTTCAGCCGGCTCGCGCGTCGACTCTCGAACCCGCCCACCCTGCACCGGAGCTCAGCTTTGAAGCGTATTGTCGCCTGCATCGTCATCGTTGCCCTCGCCTCACCCGCCACCGCGTCGAGCCCGGCGACCGACGCATCCGCGTTCCCCTCGCCAAGCCCTGTGGACTTGCGCTTGGTCGTTGCGGAAAACGCGTCTGGATGGACGCCAGAGCTACTGCGCTATCGCTGCAACTTCGACATCCCGCTGGCTCGGCGTTCGCACGCGAGCTCGAGGGACGACGCCGAGACAGGAGCTGGGCCCCTCGACCCGCGTTGACGTCGAGGACGGAGCAGGCCCGCCTCCCGTGGCTCCCGCACTCAGTTCGAGACGACTCGCAGCGGCTCAAGCCCGAAGGCCGAACCATCGGTGGTTGCGCGGATGGGCGCCTTGGCGAAGTCGACTCGACCGGCAAGGACGGACCGGAGCAGCGCCAGGTTCGCGGTGATGGACTCGTCGCCAGCAGCGGCCGCGAGAGGCGCCAAGAGTCGCTCGGTCTGCTTGGCCGCTCGTTCGCGAACGCGCTTGAGTGCGGTGTTGGATGCCCCGGCTCCCGCTTCGGCGCGACGGAGCTCGATCAAGAGCGCGCCCAACCCGAGCCGAATGACGTCCGTCTGACGGCTCTCGTTCGTTGCTGCCGCAGCCCCGAGGTCACCAAGGACCTTAGCCCAGTGTGTGACGGCGCGCTCGGCCGGAAGGCGCGCCGTCAGAGCTGCGTAGCGCCACGCGTGATTGTCGAGCATCAGCCGGTGCGTGCGAGCCACGCCTCGACTCGGCCGCTCTTTAAGGCTCTCAACCATGGTCGTGTTGGAGCGAGTCGCGACGGCATTCAACATGTCGACGCGCACGTCGATAGGAGCGCCGGCGAGGGCAGCGAAGAAGCGTTCCGGCGCCGCGGCCGCCTGTTCGTAGGGATCGGAGCCAGTCGCAACGATCCGAGGCCGCCCGTGGAAAAAGACCCGGTCGCCGAGGTCCGTCTGGAGCTCAAGAAAGCGCGTCCCGCTACGCCAAGTTCGTGGAGCCCGCAGGCCATTCGCCCGACGCACGACCGTCGCCCGCACGTCCGATGAGCCGTGCGCTTGGTCGGTGATGATCACCCGGGTGCCAGCGACGACGTCTAGAGTCGGAGGCAGGAGAGCGGTCAGCGGGGGACGCGCGGTTGCCGATACGCGCAAGGCTGGCTGACGATGTCCCGCATACGTGCCGAGCCAGTCCCGACGCGCTTGGACCGTCCCGCGCTCGGACAGCGCGTGCTCGACATACGAGCGGAAGTCGGTGCGGCGGGAGTCCGTCCAGCAGGCATCGTGGTCGTCGCCAATGATGACCGTGAGCTGCTCCTCTCCATCAGCGATGAAGAACCCAGCGGAGTTGTAGAAGCTGAACCGGTCGAAGGGTCTGAGGGCTTTTCGAAACGCCAGATAGGGATAGGAACGTCCTGCGAACTCCTGCTCATCGTAGACCTCGGAGTCGTCCCACCAGAGCTGGCCCTTGGTGGCCTCTGAGCCTGCGAAGATCTCTTCCAGCGGTGCGATGTCGATGACTCCGTTGGCGTCGTCGTTGTCACCAGCGATGTAGCTCTGGCGACGCGTGATGGTGCGGTCGTCCCGGCCAGGTCGATACTCTGGGCTCTCGGTGTCGATCCACCGGAGCTGCAGGCCGTTGGCACGGCGAAAGAACGCAAGCAACGCGGGCTCAAGCGGTCGACCGAGCCGGACCTCGACTGCGGCGACCTGAGCATCGGTGACCGGGCGACCTACCCACAGGTGGGTCACGCGGGTCCGAGGATGCGCGGCGAGCTCGGCAACCATCGCGTTGAAGCGCTTGAAGTAGTCCTGAGCCCAGGTTGCCTCGCTCGCCACCGCCGCCACTGGCTGCCCTGTGTCGGCAGCGAGGGCGGTGGCCTGAGGCGACAGCGCCAGCGACACGGTCGCAAGCAGAACGCCGGACAAACACACCGACACGCTGTCACACCATCGTTGTCTCACGTCTCGTCACCTCTGCGCTCGCTGCATCGCCTCCGTTCAACCCGTGGACGGTCGAACCGGGGCACCGCTCTCTGGGTCAAGAGTCCCTGAGACCACCGGTTCGCTGAAGTCACGCGTAGCGCGATTAGCGCGGGGAAGTGGCTGGCACCGAAAAAAAACGCAAATGAGACGAACTCAGCGATCCGACAACTGTCCGCGCCAGGCCGGAAGCCATCTAACCGGCTGATATACAGAGAGAAAACGGGCACCGAGCGTCGTCGGCTTGATGACGGTCCTGGGAGCGTTCTCAGCCACGTTCCGTTGCGTGTGCCACGGTCGACCTCATCACGTGTCGACTGGACTCAACGAAACGAGGCCCGCAACTTAGACCGAGAGGTTAAGTTGCAGGCGTCGCCTCCATCTGCTCGTTCGAGAGGACTCTAGAGGTCGTCGTCAGATTCTTCTGACACGATGGCAATCTCGCTGACGTCGGTTGGCCCGAGCTCGAGCCAGTAGGCCTGCCGCTGCATCGGGACCGTGTAGCGCACGACCAGCTCCGAACAGGCCTCGGCCCCATCGACGCGCTGCTCGTGCTGCACAATGGCGCCATCACTATCCATGACGACGAAAGGCACATCGGTGTCGAGCCCGAACGCGAAGCTGCCACGCTCGTCCGCGGTAAACTTCACCCGCCCGACGTAGCCGTCGTTGGACATCTCAAGCGCGATGACTACCCGCTTATCCTCGCGCGCCACTTCTGGCTCGTTGGCCGCATCGACGGTGACTGTGGCGCCGCCGGCGAGCAGGTTGCAGAACGCGGTCTCAAGATCGGTGTCAGAACCGGAGTCGCAGGCGAAGAGAGCGAGGCAGAGCGAAACGATGAGGGAAGTGCGTAGCATGGTGTGTGTTCCTTTTGGCGGCGTCGCCAGGTTTGGGGTTCATAAGGAGACGCCACAGCCGTCCGACGATCGGATCATCGGCGACGCATTTTTTTCAAACGGCTCTCACGTTGACGTGGCGAGCGCGCGTGGAGCACGCCCCGGCCAGGCCTCACACGTCGCGAAGCTTGCGCATGCCGCGCAGTCCGAGGCGCATCCCCTCAAGACCTCGCGCGGCATACTCCGCGTCGACGGCGTCCAGCTCCAAGGCAATCGCGTCGCGGTCGTCGCCTAGCGTGAGGCGCTCGAACGCTGGCCGCATGCTGACCCACGTGTCCATGTAGGAAGGTCGTGACGCTTGGCGAACCGCGACGGCGCTTGAGAAGAGACGACGCGCCTTCCTCTCCTTGCCAGACCGGGCAGCCAGCACGCCGGACGCAACCGCCGGACAGCCACGGTAGAGCGGCAGGTTGCCCATCCGCTTGATCCCCTTTGTCGCGGCCCGCAGCTGTCTCCGCGCATCGCCCGTGTTGCCGCCACCTGAGCTATCGACCACGCAGCACGTCGCCTCGACCAGCTCCATCGGCAGCAACCAGCCCCAGCCCTCGCTGAGCCGGTGCTGAGACAGCAGCGTCGCGGCCCTCTGGTAGCCCGAGAGTGCATCGCGATAGCGTCCCGTCATGAGCGCTACGCCCGCCCGCGCCTCGTTTGCTAGCGCGTCGAACGCCGAAAACGACAGGCGCACGTCCGAGCTCAACACACCCGAGCTCAGCGCGAGCGCCTCATCGAAGTTCCCGAGGACGACCTCGGTGAGCCCTCGGCCGCACCGGGCATCGGTCGCCATCCACAGGTCCCCCATGGCCACCGCTTCCCGCTCGGCCTCAAGGAAGTCGAGGCGGGCTCCAGGCACCGAGTCGATGATTCCGCGTGTCCACGCCCGAGAGCTCAGCGCAAAGACGAGCAGCGCGCGGTCGCCCGAGCGTCTCGCAAGCTCGACACCCTCATTCATACGCGAGAGCGCCGTCAGCCGATCGTCGAGCATCATCTCGCAGGCGGCCTGAATGATCGTTAGCCGCGCGAGCCCAACGATGTCGCCCGTCTCCTCCGCCAGCTCGCGCGCTGCCCGCTGCACGAACTGCCCAGCCTTGGGCATTGACCGCAGCGAAAAGAGCATCCCCATCAGTGCGTTGGCGTCGACCCGGTACTCACCCGGTGCCAAGCGGTAGGCGAGCCTGTGGAAGCGCGCCAAGAACGCGGCCGCGTCGTAGAGATCGATCCAGCGGTAGATCACAGCCAGCTCGCGCAGAGCCAGCGCCCGCTCGACATCGGCCTGGTCGTCACGCGCACCGGGCATCAGACGTCGAACGGCCCCTGCTAGCCAGTCCCAGACCATCCGTGCGAAGCGCCCTGTCCGGGTCGCCGGCACCTCGTCGCCCAACACCGCCAGCGACCGGCGGAGCGACTCCACGGCCTGTCCCGGCTGGTCCGTCCTGAGCAGCGCGAGCCCTCGTTTTCGTAAGAGCCGCGCCTGCACCAGCGGCGTCTCGGCCGACCCGGCGAGCCCGTCAAAGACGGTCGAAGCCGCCATGTGGCGGCCGGTCAGGACCAGCGCATCGGCTCGCCGCTCTGCCACGGTCTCAAGGTGTCTCGCGCGGTCGGCCGTCGGTAGCTCATCGATCCGCTCAGCCATGAGGTCGAGGCTTGCAAGCTCAGCACCGTAGTCGTGCCGACGGTGGGCGTCGTGAGCCGCGGCATCCAGCGCTTCAAGCGCTCGCACCGCATCCGAGCCGCGCACCACGTGAAACCTGACCTCAAAGGGCTCAGCGCCCTGCGACACGAGCGCGGCGGCAACCGCGTCATGGACGGCGCGAGCGGAGGCGCGACGGGTGTTCTGAACAAGCCGCTCCGCGAGGCGCGCGTGGACAAAGCGATACCGGTCTGTCCCTCGCGTGCCGCCGGTGTCGGGACTGATGATGGATGACTGGAGCGCTTCCGCGAGCGCGCGGTCAAGCTGGGCATCATCGACGTTCGCCGCAGCCGCCACCACATCCGGCTCGAACGACTCTCCGACGAACGCAGCCACGCGCATGACGGTCATCGCGTCGGGGCTCATGGTGGTGAGGCGGTTGTCAAAGACTCTGTCGATCGCTTGCCCCGGGTCGTCTGGCAGGTGCAGCTGCCAGCCGTCGGCCGTGTTGCGCAGGGAACCGGCGTCGACGAGGTTACGCAAGAAGGTCACGATGAGCAGCGGGCTCCCTTCGGTGAGCCCGAGCACGCTATCGACCAGCGCCGAGGGGACTTCCTCTTGTCCAGCACCGAGCACCCGCCTCACAAGCTCGGCGGCGTCTTCGGCGTCCAGTGGCCCCAGCTCGACCGAGGCGCTTGCTTGAGCTGCAGCGCGTCTCGTCCGCGGGCGACTCGTGGTCAGCAAGAGCGTTGGCTTCGACCCGGTGGCCACGCGTTCCTCGTTGGCAAGTGCCGCCAAGACCAGCAGCGCATCATCGCTGGCGTGGTGGACATCTTCGATGCGCACACACACCGGGATGTCGCCGCCAAACGTCCGCAGCAGGCCGCTCAAGATACCGACTTGCCGCCGGCGCTCCTCGGCCGCGGCTTGCGCACGACGTGCGCCCCCGCCGAGCACCTCTTGGTTCGGGGAAGTGGCGAGATCACCGCCGCCCAAGGCCCGACCGAGCTTGGCAAGGACAGCAAAGGGCTCGGCGGAAGGGGTCGCTGTGAGCGACACGGTGCGCCAGCCATCGGACGCGAGGCGACGCTGAAGCGCGCGGCTCACCGTCGACTTCCCGACGCCGGCTGGACCGGCGAGCGAGATCCAGCGCCGCTCTCCGCTGGCACGAACCTCGGCTGCGGCGTCCAAGAGTGTCTTGACGTGCGCATCGCGACCGACGACGCCAGGGTCGTAGAGAAACGTCGCGGGTCCGGGCAGCGCCGTCTCGCCGGACACATCCGCGCCATCGGTGACGCTCGCAGCGAGTGCCGCAAGCCGGCGCGCCACCTCATGCGCATTGGCAGGTCGGTCCTTGGCGGCGGTCGCCAGGAGCTCGTCGGTCAGCTCACAGAGCGCACTGGGTGCGTCCGGCGCACGGCTCGCCAGTGGCGGCGCCGGCGAGTTGATGCGGGCGACCAGGCGCTGCATCACGTCACCTTCGAAGGGCGGTCTCCCTGCCCACAAGGTGTGGATCATGCAGCCCAGCGAGTAGAGGTCTGAGCGCGGGTCGAGCCCCGTTCCTTTGAGCTGCTCGGGCGACACGTAGTCGACCGTGCCAACCAGCCCGCCGCTGTCGGAGTCAGGCGTCTCGTCGGGCACGGTGAGCTTGATGATGCCGAAGTCGGCGAGCTTTGGACGCGGCGGGGAGTCGCTGGTCAGCAAGACATTGCCAGGCTTGAGGTCGCGGTGGACGATCTGGCGGCGGTGGATGTGACCGAGGGCGGCGACCACTTGCTGAATCACGGGCAACAAGACCGCGGTTGGTGCGCCGATGAGCCGGCTGAGATCGCCGCCAGCGGCGAGCTCCATGACGATGAAGTGCCGCTCGGGGTGCAGCATCTCGACCCCAGGACCGACGCGACCAGAGGCAAGCATGCGGAGGCACCCATCATGCTGAATCTGCGAGAGTGCACGGAACTCGCGCCGAAACCGCCGCACGCTGCTCCGACGCACCATCAAGGCCTCATGGATGAGCTTCACCGCAACAGGCGTCTCATCGCGCATGTCTGTGGCTCGCCAGACCTCGCCCCCTCCGCCGCTACCGAGACGCTCGTCGAGCCGCCACCGGTCATGCAGGACGACCCCGGCAATCCGCGGAACGTAGCCCTCGATCCCCGTCTCATCGTCGAGAAACGTCCCGGTCACAGCATCCGCCGCCAGCATCGCGGTGACGATCTCCACCAGCTTCGGAGCCGAGGGCTTGAGCCCCGCAAGGCGTTGACGCTGCACGGTGATACCTACGTCGCAGAGCTCATCGAAGAGCGCCATGACGTCGCGATGCGCTGGCGTGTGGACACCGGCTCGCCCAGGCTGCGTCACCCCGGGCCTTGCGCCATTCGCACCTGAAGCCACGCTCGCGCACGCCGCCACTCACGCTCGGCGGTCGTCAGTGAGATGCTGAGTGCCTCGGCAATCTCGGCCATCGCCATGCCGCCGAAGAACTTCATCTCGACCACTTGGGCCTGGCGCTCGTCTGCTTCGACGAGCTGGTTGAGCGCATCATCGACGGCAATGAGCTCAAGCGGCGAGAGCTGTCCGGCCGCGGCGAGCTCGGTGAAGGTCACACGGCACAGGTCACCGCCGCGTTTTGATGCGCCCCTGCGCCGGGCGTAGTCGGCGATCACTTGGCGCATTGCGCGCACCCCAACCGACACGAAGTGGTTGCGATCGTGGAACGCCGCCAGGTCCGCGTCCGCCAGCTTCAGGTACGCTTCGTGCACCACAGCCGTCGGCTGCAGGGTCTGTCCCGGCGAGTGCGCGCCGAGAAGCCCGTGCGCAATGCTCCGAAGCCGCTGATAGAGCTCGTCTGTAAGCGGGCCGCCGGGTGCTGCGTCCGTCGTCGATCGGTTTTGATTCATTTCCCAGAGGTTAGCGCGCCCTCATCGGCGAGGACAACCCGCAGCCCAAATTCCAGCCTGTGACACGCGGCGCCTGCGAGCAGGCGTGGGGCGCGGCGACGTTGAACTGTCGAAGTTTTAGCTCGTTTCCAAGACTGACCCTACCCTCGGACGCCGATGGTCACTCTTCTTCCCGACGGCGCGCCGCTGCGTCCCATCCGATCGCGCTTGGTTCACGACGCCGAGCATGGCGACGTCCTCGACGCCATCACGCGTGCGCAGACGAGCGTGTGGATCGCGACCGCCAACCTCAAGGAGGTCATGGTCCCCGGCGCACGACGCACGCGCGGACGCTGGGGCTCCATCCTCGATGTGCTCGACGACCTCGCCCGCGACGGCGTGGAGCTGCGGCTGCTGCACGCGTCCCTCCCTTCACGCGCGTTCCGGCGCCGCTTCGACAAGCTCCCAGCGCTCATCCGCGGCGGCATCGAGCTACGCCAGTGCCCGCGCGTCCACCTAAAGCTCGTCGCGGTCGACGGCTGCTGGGCTTACTTTGGCAGCGCCAACTGGACAGGCGCAGGCCTCGGCAACAAAAACGAGCACCGCCGCAACTTCGAGCTCGGAATGGTGACCGACGACACCGCAGTCCTCGACAGCCTCCAGGCCCGATTCGACCGAATCTGGCGCGGTGCTGAGTGCGGCAAGTGCAAGCTACGCGACGTGTGCCCAGCTCCCTTGGACGTAGGCTGAGACCAACGGAGGCCTCCAATGAAAGCACTCTACTGGACCTCCACGACGCTCATCGTCGCGATGCTGGTCGCAAGCGCCCTCGCCTACCTGCTACACAGCGGCACCATCGACGGCGTTCGTGCACTCGGCTTTCCCGACCACTTCCGCATTCAGCTGGCCATCCTCAAGCTCATCGCAGCCGTCGTGCTGCTGCTCCCCGTCGTGCCAATCCAGCTCAAGGAGTGGGCCTACGTCGGCACAGCACTCTTTCTGCTGACCGCCATCGTCGCCCACACCGCGCACGGCGACCCCTTCCTATTGACGATCATCAATCTAGCCCTAGCAGGTCTCCTAGTAGCCTCAAACATGTCACTAACAAGGCTACACGAATAGAAAAGCGAAGCAGCCAACGCGTCACGCCGACCCATCGCGCCTACGCCGACCCATCACGCCGACCCATACGCCTACGCCGACCCATCACGCCTACCCATACGCCTACGCCTACCCATCACGCCTACGCTTACGCCTACCCATCACGCATACGCTTACGCCTACCCATCACGCATACGCATACGCATCACGCATACGCATCACGCCTACCCATCACGCATCAGGCATACGCTTACGCATACGCCGACGCCTCACACCAACGCCTAAGCTCCCGCCTCTAACCTCTCCACTCCCACGAGCGCCCGCAGCTGCTCAAGGTCGCGCGGCAGCCCAATCGCCGCAATGGCCGGCAGCATATCGTCAGGCATCAGCTCTGGACGCGCGGTAGCAACCTCCAAGAAGCGCCGGAGCATGGGCGGTAGCGTCTTGCGCGTCCAGCGACGCTCGGGCGGCTCAGCCGGCGCGACCGTCTGATAGAGCGTCGTGAGCGCGTCGATGGCCAGCTCGATCTCGTTCATCTCGGGCGACGTCGACTCGGTCGTCGCGACATCGACCAGCGGCGCGCGCTCGACCAGCGTCAGCAGCAACTCTTGGGCGCGGGTGACGAGCGGACCGGCGTTGGCCTCCTGTTCCTCAGGCGGAATCTGCCGCATCAAGGCGGTGATGCCCATCTGCGCAAGGTAGCCGTCATTCCACAGGCACCCGGGCACCGGCTGCGCAACGCCCGGCTCAAGCAGGGCAGCGGTCAGCACGTCGAGTGCCTCGGGCTCGGGCGCCACCCCACGACACATGGCAACCGCGGCGGCAAGCCGAACCGGCGAGGGGCGCCTGAGGAAGCCCTCGAGCAAGCTGGTGTCGTAGTCGTTGAGGTAGCCGTTCTGAAAGCCGTAGCTCAGCAGCATCGCCGCCAGCGTCGTCGGCTCGTCTTCCATGACGATGGCGTCGGTCAGCGCTCGGCGGACGACATCGGCCCGCCGGGCAAAGAACGCGGTCGCAAACGCCGCAGCCGCGCGCAGCTTGGCATCGTTGGCCTTCAGCATGGGCAGCAGCTTGCCAAGCGACACCTCAACGGCCCGATAGGCATCTCGGTACGGCTTGGCGCCCTCGGTCTTGAAGTAGCCCCGCATTTCCCACGCAGTCACATCGAAGCCGGTCTCGACCGTCGCGTTGGTGTCGCCGACCGCCAGCGCCGCAAGCAAACGCAGAGCCCACGGCCTGTCCGGCGTCGCGGAGTCCACGGCCAGCGCAACCACGAACGGCACGGCCGCGGCACTCGCCGAGTAGAGCCGACCGTCGAACACCAGCATTCGAAACAGCCAGCGCCGAGCCGCCTCGCGCTCGGCTGGGTCCGCCTTCAGCAACGCGCGCAGGTAGACCGGCGTCTCGTAAGCATTCCCATCGGCATGCTCAAGCGCCTCCCAGTCGACGTCATCGAGCCCATGCAGCGCAGTTGTCTCAGATGCCATATGGCCAGCAGCTCCCAAAGCCGTTCACGCCAGAACCAGCGCCGGCGCGGACCCTACGCACACAACCCCACATCTGTCACTCATCCCCCCAAACCCGAAAGCGCAAGCCCACGCCCACCCAATCGCCCACGCCCGCCCAAACCCATACGCCTACCCATACGCATACCCATACGCATACCCCTACCCATACGCCTACGCCTACCCATACGCCTACGCTCACGCATACGCTCACGCATACGCTCTACCCATACGCCTACCCATACGCATACGCCTACCCATACCCATACGCCTACGCTCACGCATACGTTCACGCATACGCCTACCCATACGCCTACCCGAACGCGTACGCCCGCGCCTACCCACCACGCGAACCCGCCACCCACCTAGTAGCTAAACCCACAGAGGTAGAGCCGCCCCTCGTAGTACGCGACAGCGACCGCCACCCCATGACCAACGTGCTTGCTCAGCTCGGGCACGCGGTCCCCAGGCAGGTCCCACCACGCCGGCATTGCCCCGAGGCACATGAAGTTCGGCGTCCATCCGTTGCGCGTCTTAGACGCGTCGTGCGCGGTCAGCGCTTGCTCGGAAGCAAACGTGAGGTAGTCCGCGTGCGGAAGCGTCGCTCGCAACGCCCAAGCGCCATCTGGAAACGAGTCGACCTCGGCGTACCGAACGTCCGTGGCGGAGTCGGGCAGTCCGAGATCCCGGTCGCTTACCACGCAAAACCACAGCACCGCACTGCTGAGCCCACCATAGAACGCGAGCAGGACAACGTTCATCAACGACCTAGCAGGCAAGCGTTCCGTCA
>CALHXW010000310.1 GCA_938040325.1 uncultured bacterium
GACCGCGTCGACGCCCGTGCAGGTGTCGCCGGCGCACTCTGCCGTGGTGAAGCAATCGAGGGTGCAGGTCGTGCCTGCGGGCTTGTCCTCAGGTGCGCAGGTGAAGCCGTCGATGGCCGTGCTGTCCACGGTGCACACGCCCGTCGTGCAGTCGCTGTCGCCAGCGCTGCAGTCCGCCGTTGCGCAGGGATCGATGCAAGCACCTGCACCGTCGCAGAGGCCAGCAGGGCACGTCGTCTCGAGCCCTGGGAACGCGCTGCAGGTTCCTGCGTCGCAAGTTCCCGCACACGGGCCAGTACCGCAGTCGACCGGCTCGCCGAAGCAGGCGCCCGCCATGCAGCCATCGTTGTCGGTGCAGGGGTCGCCATCGTCGCAAGGATCCGTGTCAGGCAGCGGCGAAGCCATGCACTCAAAGCCACCGGGAGCGCTCGGGTTGACCATGCACATTCCAACCGTGCAGGCCGAGTCTTCGGCACTGCAGTCCGCGGTTGCGCAGGGATCGACGCAGCCGCCGGCGGCATCGCAAACACCAGGGTTACCCCCGAGGTCACAGCCCGTCTCCGCGCCTGGGTAGGCACCACATGCGCCTGCCGTGCAGGTCCCTGCGCACGGTCCAGTACCGCAGTCGACCATCATGCCGGTGCACACACCCGCAGCACACATGTCACCAGCGGTACAGGTATCGCCGTCGTCGCAAGGCGTGGCATCCGAGCGAGGTGAGCCCACGCACGAGAAGCCCTCGCTCGTGCTGGTGTCGACGGTGCACTGCCCCATCATGCACTCCGTGTCGAACGCCGTGCAGTCCGCCGTCGCGCAGGGATCGATGCAGGTACCGGTGCCATCGCAGACGCCGGGTTCGCCCGCGTTGTCACAAGCCGTGTCGGCTCCCGGCCAGTCAGAGCAAACGCCTGCCGCACAAGCGGCTGCGCAAGGCCCTGTCCCGCAATCAAGCGCAACGCCGGTACAGACGCCAGCCGTGCACTGATCGGTCTCGGTGCAGTCGTCGCCGTCGTCGCAGGCCATCGCGTCCATGACGGGCTCGGCCGAGCAGCTAAAGCCCCCCGCAGCCGCGGTGTCCACCGCACACACGCCGGTCGTGCACGCGCCATCTTCTGCCGTGCAGTCCGCACCGTCGCAGGGGTCGATGCAGACGCCCGCGCCGTCACAGACGCCCGGGGTCGTGACGTCGACATCACAGCCCATCGTCGTATCAGGGTACATCCCACACGCGCCGCTGGCCGGGTCGCACGTCCCCGCGCAGTCGCCGGTCCCGCAGTCAACCGCCGTGCCGCCGCAGACGCCTCCGGTGCACATATCCATCGTGGTGCACATGTCGCCGTCGTCGCAGGGGTCTCCGTCGGTCGAGCCGGATGCAACAGTGGCCGTTCCGAGCGGCCACATGCTTGAGCACGTCGCATTTGTGTTGTTTGGCACAGCCCCGTCGTTGCAGCCGTCCACTGCGCCAGCGCCGGGAATTGTCCACTCCGAGATATCCCACGCGCCGCCAACACCAGAGTTGCGATAGGCCCAGCTGTCTGCGTAGTCCCACGGCTGTCCGGTGCCATCGGTGTTGATATCGCCGAATGTGTCGATGACCGCACCGTTGTGAAAGAGCTCAACCGCGTCGTCGCCGTTGATGGAGGCTGCGGACGAGATGTAGTTGGCAGCGAAACCGAAGTAGCTCGCGAACTCCGTGGCACTCGCCGTGATGTAGATGTATTCGCCCGCCGTCGCAGCGTCGGCAGGGAACGTGAACTCCTCGCCATCGCTACCGCCGCCGTTGTTGGCGCTACCGAATCCGTAGGCGGACAAGTCTGCGATCGCGTTCACGGCAAGCAGCTCAATGGCTTTCGGGTTACCGCCAGTGAGATCGCCGTCGAAAACGCCCGTAATGACCAGGCTCGGTCCCGCCGCCCCTCCACCGCCAGCACACGGGTCGGGCTCGTCGTATTCAACAAACAGGGTCGGGGCAGCGCCAGTCGACTCGCGTGAGAAGTACCGCACCGCCGTGCTCGTGTTTGCCTCGTCACCGATCAGGGTCCAACCGTGGTTGGTTGACGCGTCCGCGACCCAAGCTGCGACGTCTGCGACCATGCCGGCACCTGTGAGGGGCGCACCTAGGGCGGCTGTTGCACTGGCAGCGGCCGTAAAGTCGCCGCCGGCCGTCGCCCACGTTGTTGTGCCCTTGATGGCGTCGATCCATGTCGCATCGCCCGCCTCGGAGGTGCCGCCGCCGCCGCCGCCCGAACCAGGATCCACCGTGCCCTCGCCCCAGGCTTGACTGGTTCGGTGCGCCAGCACGCTGGTGCCAGCGGCATTGGCGGCGTCCTTGCTCGACGTCAGCGTCAGCGTCGCCGAAGTGATCGTTGAGCCCACCGGAATCGCGCTGACATCAAAGCGCACGAGCCCTCGCCGCACTCCGTTGCTGCCCGTCGCTCCAACAAAGATGCCGACGTCGGCGCCGCCCGAGAGTCCGCCGTTGGCTTCTTCATAGAGCGTCGCGTCAGCCACAGGCGTCAGCGTGACCTGAGCCGCCATAGCCGCCACGGGCGAGAGAACCAAGGCGAGAACACCAGCGAAACGAAGCATCCGACTCATCGAGACCCCACAGCGAGAGAGTTGCTGTCAGGGACTCTACCGAACCGGCCCGCCGAACGGTAGGCGGCGCGGTCGGTTTCTCAGCTCACACCCGCAAAACGCGTAACGATCTGGGTGAGTATCTCGGTTCCCCAGCGGAGTCCGTCGACGGGAATGCGCTCGTTGTGACCGTGGAAGAGATCGGCGAAGCGGATGTCTTTGGGCATCTTGACCGGCGCGAAGCCGTACCAGCGTGCTCCGAGCTTCGTGAACGCCTTCGCGTCTGTGAAGCCTGGCAGCAGGTAGGGAACCACCGGCGCGTCGGGCTCTCGCTCGGCCATGACGCCCAGGATGGCGTCCATCAGTGCCGACTCACGGGGCTCGGTCACCACCGGGGGCAAGCTGCGCATGACGGTCAGCTCGACCTCGTCGCCCATGACAGCTTGTAGCTCGGCCAGAAACTGCTCTTGGGTCTGCCCCGGCAGCATCCGACCGTCGATCTCCACAGTCGCGACCGACGGAATGACGTTGGTCTTGCTGCCGGCGCGCACCACCGTCGGCGACGCCGTGTTGTGCAGCATCGCCATCAATGGCCGGGCGATCGACTGATTGGGCAGGCGCTTGAGGATGCTCGGCCCGAGCTTTGCGTTGAGCGCTTGCTTGAGCAGCGGACGGATCGCTGCCGGCTGTAGAGAGGCAAGACCGGCGACAAAGTCCTTCATCGCTTCGGTCGGATGCGCCTTCAGGCCCTGCTTGCCGAGCCGCGCAATCGCCTCGCTCAGCTTGATGACTGCCGAGTCTGAGCGCGGCATCGAGCCATGACCGGGCTCGCCTCGTACCTCGGCCTTGACCCAGCACACGCCCTTTTCGGCGACCTGAACGGTGAAGAACTCCTTGCCGGCCAAGTGGATGTTGAAGCCCCCACCCTCGCCGAGCGCGAACTCGCAGTCGACCAGCTCGCGGTGGTTGTCGACCAGCCACATGGAGCCAAACTCGCAGCCCGCCTCCTCGTCGGCCACGCCGGCAAAAATGAGGTCGCGCTCGAGCTCAACGCCATCACGTGCCAAGCGGCACATCAGTGCCACCGACATCGCCGCCATGTTCTTCATGTCGATGGCGCCACGCCCCCAGATGCAGCCCTCGGCGATCTCGCCTGAGAACGGCGGGTAGCGCCACTGAGACTCGTCGACCTCGACCACATCGAGGTGCGCGGTCAGCAACAGCGGCCGCTTCGTGCCGTTGCCCTTCAGGCGCGCGACCACGTTGCCTCGGCCCGGCGCGCTCTCAAGCACGACCGGCTCAAGCCCCGCGTCCCGAAGCTCCGCCGCCAGCAGCTCCGCGACCTCCAGCTCATCACCGGGCGGGTTGACCGTGTTAATGCGAATCAGCCGCTGACAGAGGTCAACAGCGTGGTCTTTCATAGCGTCATCGGCAACGAACATGCGGCCTCCTGCGTCGGGTGTATCTCTATCACAAACTCCGCTGAGGCCGACGTCTACCAGACCCTCCGAGGGCACTCGCGCTTCCCAACCTTCGCCCAACGGCTACCATGAACGTCGATGAACGACTTTGAGACACAGGGCTGGGCCGTCATTGCCTCAGTCATCTCACCCGCACGCGCCGGCGAGCTGGCGACCATGGCGAGCGCGCTGCTGGGCCACCCGACAGCGCCTCAGGTCTGGCAGCTTCCAAGTGCCTGTCGTGGGCGCCCCGAGCTGCTCGCTCATCTCGACGAGACGCTCATCAACAACGTCAGCAACATGCTCGGCGCGTCGCGACTTCGACTGCTGCAGGACACTATCATCATCAAACCTCCAGGCGCCCCCGAGGTCGCTTGGCACCGGGACGTCAGCTACACGAGCTACCTCGACCCGCCCCGCGCGGTCTCTATCCGCCTCGCGCTCACGCCCGAGACGCTCGCCACCGGCGCCCTCGCGGTGGTGGATGGCAGCCACCAGTGGCGCATCCCGGCCGCCACGCCATCGCCATCCCCCCAGTCGGACACCATCACCAAGGGCGCGCTCGATCGTCTGCCGCCAGAGCAGCGCGCTCGGGCCGCCAGCTCCCAGCGCACCCTCGCCCTCGCCGCGGGCGACGTCTCGATTCACCACAGCAAGACCCTGCACATGAGCCACCCCAACACCAGCGCTCAGGCCCGCGTGACCCTCGTCACCCACGTCTTCGACGCCGACTGCCGAGTCGTCGCGGAGCGCATCCCGCCAGCGGCGCGCCAGTGGTATCTGACCGACGAAGACGGCCGCCTCACAGGCCCTCTCTTTCCTCCGTTGCCAGTCGGCTAGCTCCGGGCTCACGGAGGCCCCAAGTAGCCTTCGAGCTCGGCTGCCTTCACCTCGAGCGTATAGACACCGTTGGTGACGCGGATACTCTCGAGCGCCAGGCGCTTGATGAGCGAGCGCGCAAACCGCACGTCCGCAACACTTGGCGCCGGCACACCCAGCGCCCAGCTTCCGCGGTAGGTCACGAGCGTGTGGTTGTGAACCATCGCTACGTAGCGCCAACCATCGGCGACGTCGGCCGCCGCTTGGTCGATGGTGTAGACCTGTTTCGGTGGAAACATGGTGTTGCTGGCGCCAAACCAGATCCGCAGGCGCCCATCGCGGACCAGGATCGACGCGATATACTCCGTCGGCTGCTTCAGCTGGTCGAACCGCGCGGCCTGGTAGGCAAAGACGAGCGCGTCAAGGCAGCCAATAGGCTCCACGCGTCCGCCGGTACCCGAGAACGCCACGTCGATGTTGTGCGACTCTCGCTCCCAGCGGGCACGCATCTCGGCGTTGTCGATCTTGACCGGGTCATGAACGGGACGGCGTGCGGTGGTATCAACCGCGGCTCGGTAAGCGGCATACGCTGGCTCCGACGGCAGCGTGTTCAAACCATCGAACGCCGTGGCCGCAAACTCCCAACGCGCCAAGATCGTCGCGCCATCGTGGAGCACGATCTCGGGCTCGCTCGGCATGACGCAAGCCGCCGGCGTCCCGCTGGTTTGGGCCGGGTCCGTTGACGCGCAGCCAGCGAGCGCAAAGAGCACGCCGACTGCGCACGTCGTCCTCACGAGCATCGAGAGCACGTTGATGATGGGCCGCCGACTGACCATGCCCGAAGCTCTCAACTTTGAGCCGACACGTCCAACGCGAAGGCGGATTCCCGCTCCCACGGGTGTTCATCCCCCCTGCTCGCCGTCTGTCCGAGCAACGTCAATCGCTGCAGCAATGCCCGCGCGTCGGTGAGGAGCTCGTCGGTCTGTTGTTGCGACACCTCGGGCGCTGCGGCGAAGACCCGCGCCCGGAGAATGGTCATGGCGTCGTCGTGACTAATGAACCGGTTTGGCACCGCCTCGGTGAACAACCAGTCGGTGAGTCCCGCGTCGGTTGGCGTCTCGTCGCCTGGCATGACGGGGTGGATGGCGGCTTCCAACGCGGCCGAGATCTGCGCCAGCGCTCCGGCAAGGTCGCCGGCCGACGCTGCAAGGGCAGCCTCAGCGATGCAGGCGATGGCTTGCTGTTGGAGGTCGCCCACGCCAGCTTCTTGCGGCGTGGGGAGCTCACCGATCACCGAGAGCCCATCGGCCGACAGCTCCCGGAGTGACCCATACGTCCTCGCGTCAAGCACGACGACCTTGGCGCGCCCTCTCAAGTCGTCAGGCCAGTCGATCGGGGCAACGACTGTCTTCGTCACAGCGATCAGCCCTCGTCCGGCGACGACGATGGACCCAAGCGCTTCGCCGAGGGCCTCGTGGAGATAGGCAACGACAGCGTCGAGGCTCTCTGTGTTGCGCACTCGCGTCTTCACGACTCCGGGCTGCTTAGGAGCCTCTTTTCTCGCGACGGGTTCGAGCAGCTGGACCTCATCGCCGATGCGCTCGGCCGACGGCGGTGGCTCGGCTTGGGCCGCAATGACGGCATTCACCATCGCCTCGTTGAGACCAACCGCGTCCTCGTCACCGTCGGTGACCACGTTGCGAAAGAGCCGCCGCTTGGTCTTGAGCAGCTCTCGAATCTCAGCCTCATAAGAGTGGGCCGCCACAAGCAGCACGATGGTCGCAGCCTCTTGCTGACCAAGTCGGTGGATGCGCGCGATGCGCTGGTCGAGCACGGCCGGGTTCCACGGCAGGTCGAGGTTGATGAGGACACTGGCAGATTGGAGGTTCAGCCCGACGCCGCCCGCATCCGTCGACAGGAACACAGCGCACTTTCGGTCCTCTCGGAACCGGTCGATGAGCGCACCGCGAGAGCCACTCGCGACGCCACCGTGGAGGTGCACCAGCTCAAGCCCCAGCGAGCGCACCACCTCTTCGGCCATGTCCGTCATGCGCCGCCACTGAGAGAACACGACGACTTTGCGCCCGCTACCCACGCAGTACTCCGTGAGCAACTCCCGCAGTGCGTCGAGCTTTGGCGCTCCGACCGTCTCCTTGTCGACAAGCCCGGCCGCGTTGCAGGCCATTCGTGCCTTCTGAAGGGTGGCGATGAATGCGTTCTGTTCGGCGGGCGTGAGAGGTCGCTTAAGTCGCAGCTGGGCAAGACGGGCGACGCGCGCGACGGCCTCGTTATGCAGCGCTCGTTGCCGAGGGCTCAGCTCGACCATCCGCCAGCAAAGGAAGCGCGGCGGAAGCAAGTGGCGAATCACGGTCCGGTCCCGACGCAGCAACACCGCCGCGAGACGTTGGCGTAGCTCCGCGAGGTTTCGGTGCCCCAGCACCTCGCCTTGCTTCGTGAGGACATGGAAGTCGTTCATGAAGCTCCAGCGCGGTCCGAGGACTCTTGGAGCCACGAGCTGAAAGACGCCGAAGATGTCTTCGAGCCGGTTCTCAAGCGGAGTTCCCGAGAGCCCGAAGACTCTTCGTACCGACAAGGACTTCAACGCAGCTGCCGTCTTCGTGCGCCAGTTCTTGATACGCTGGACTTCGTCAGCCACCAACACATCAGGCGCGAGCGCGGCTTCGATGACGTCAACGTCCCGCAGCACCAGCTCGTAGTTGACGATCGTGAACGCTGATAGCCGACGATAGAGCGCCAATCGCGTCGGGGCGTTCCCTTGGACGATGGTCGCTTCCAAGCCGGTGAAGCGCCGAATCTCTTTCGCCCACTGGACCTTCAGTGACGCCGGACACACGACGAGCACGCGTTGTGCTTCGCCGTGGGCCAAGAGCACGCGACACGCCGTGATGGCCTGCAACGTCTTACCGAGCCCCATATCGTCGGCGAGCACGGCGCGGCCTGCCTCAACGAGGAACGCGGCCCCGTCAACCTGGTACGGGTGAAGCCGAGCATTGATGCCACTCACGCGACCATCCGAGCGCCGGATCGTCTCTGCCAGCGCCTGTCCAATGGCGCATTGGGCCCGAGTAGCACGCTCGCTGGCGAGGTAGTCGACCACATCAGGGTTGATGACCACCCCCTCGACACGTGCAGAGTCTTTGGCGAACGCGACCACGTCATCGACGCGACCCGGGCGCAAGCGTCCACGCTCGTCGAAAGCCGCTCGGACCCAGCTGGCATCGGGCCCGGCGCCGCGACGAATGGCGATGGTAGGCGCTGGCCGACGCGTCCAGTCGAGGTAGATCACCGACGGCGCCGGCTGACTCCTGCGGCGACGGCGGGCCGGCCGAGCCTGATGGCGATGCAGGGCCGCTTCGACGTGCTTGCAGGTGCCCAACCGATTCGTCGCAAAGTCCGGACACGAGCAGTGGTTGACCGGTCCTTCGAGTGCGTTCAGAGCAACGGTATAGCTACGCGCCACCAACCCCCAACGCGCTCTCAGCGACCGAGCTCGCCACATCCCGAGCGCAGGTCGTCGCCGGTAGGGAGCGGCCTCATCGTCGAGGCGTGCAACAACCACCTCGCGCCGCCCTCGCCTCCTGCGCGCGGCAATGGCCTCGTCGCGGCCCGGCACCACCACTGTCTCATCCTCATCGCGCGCGCTCGCATGCGCCACGAGCGCTGCGACCGCGTGCTTGCAGACCGCACCAGAGCCCGAGCCGCAACTGCACGTCGCACGAGCGCCTGTCCGGCCGGCAGGGACGACGCAAACGTCGTAAGTACGAGATCCCTGCACCTCGGCGCGCAGCTCCTCGCCTTCGCAAGAGAGCTTGGTGACGCGATGCTCGTCGGCATAGGCGATTCCATCGCGCACCACCGCTGCCGGCGCAAGCGAGCGCAGCGCATTGGCGTCAAACATCAGCCTGTCAGACGGCAGAGACAGTCCTGCGGTCATCGCGTTCTCCTGTGGCTATGAGACCATGTGGCTATGGCCGGCCGACGAAGTAAACCCGCCATGGAGCGAGTCAACCGAGCCCACCAAAATTTTCGCCCAGCCGCCTCAACGCGTCGGCCGCTGAGCGCCGAACCGTGTGCGACGGCCCAAGCAGACCAGTGTTCACCAATCTCATCTCAGCTGATAGTCCCGCGGCCCGACACGCGTTCCGAATCCACTCACCATCGAGACGACGCCATGGCTTCCATCACGACCATTCTCACCCACCCCGGCGGCGCTCACAAAGACGACCTGCTCGCCGTATGCGTGCTCGTCGCCAAGCATGGCGCGCCGGTGGTGCGCCGGGTCCCGACGCAGGCCGAGCTCGACGATCCCTCGGTCGCCGTCATCGACATCGGTGGCGTGCATGATCCCGCACTCGCCAACTTCGACCACCACCACTTTCCCCGGGAACATGCGCCGACGTGCTCGCTCAGCCTCGTCTTGGACGCGCTTGGGCTCTACGAGGACGCGAAGGAATTCTGCGCTTGGCTTGAGCCTGCCGAGTGGTTCGACTCCCGCGGGCCTAAGCGCACGGCAGAGTGGCTCGGCGTGCCCCGGGAAGCCATCTCGCAGCTCAACTCGCCCATCGACATGACGCTCCTGCGTCGCTTCGCCCAGACGACCGCGCTTGGCCCGGGCGAGACGCTCTACGAGTACATGCGCTTCGTCGGCGAGGACCTGCTCTCGTACCTCCACGAGGTCCGCGCCGGTATTGCTTTCGTCGCCGAGCAGTCCGAGCGCTGGTCGCTACCCGTCGGCAGCGAGACCATCGAGGTCGTCTTCCTCCCCCGGACCGACCCGCCCGCCGACGAGCCCCGCAGCGCCGTCAGCAACTTCGTGCGCGCCCAAGGCCTCGGCTCAACCGTCGCTGCCGTCGTCTACCCCGACCGCCGCGGCAAGGGCTTCGGCATCGGCCGCTACGAAGACCACCCTCAGCTCGACTTCTCGCGCACCGAGGGCGAGCCCGACGTGCACTTCGCCCACAAGAGCGGCTTCATGTGCAAGACCACCGCCACCGACCCGGCCCGCCTCAAGGAGCTGGTAGCCGCCGCGTGGATTGCCAAGGGCTAAGCCCGCCAACGGCCGGAGCGATACTTAGCTCGCTTCGCCTCCGGCGGTGCTCCGACAGCAGCGGCCGTTACTTGCTGGTAGCCTGCCGGTATATCGCAGGAAGACAGCTCAACCGGTGGCTCGCAAACGACTGTCTTTGCAACGTCCAACCGCATGGTGCGCCAGAGCGACAACCCACGAGGGTGAAGAGGTAGGGACGCATGATAGACGAAGCCATTCGCACCCGAGAAGCCCGAGTGCACGCTGAGCGCCGACGTCTCAGTCGCTCAGCTTGGTTGGCTGCCGCGATGGCAACCCTGTCCAGCGTGGCGTGTGGGACCGATGGCAGGGTGCCAGCTGCTGATTCGGACGTGAGCGGCGCAAGCGCCGACACAAACGCCGACACAAACGCCGATACGCTCGAGTCGTCTGAGGACACGCGGCAGGATTCCGTTGACCCCACCCCTATGATCGATACGTTCCCATCCGACACGAGGCCACCGCCTGACGACCACTGCCACACAGACTGCCTCGACGGGTCGCATACCTGTACCAACGGGGTGGTGACAGCGTTTGCGGCAGGCTCGGCGCCCTGTGATGCTGGGCCGAATCCGTGCGAGTACACCTTCAGCTGCCCGCAAAGTACGGTCTGCGCGATCCCGCTGGCGCACCACACAACGATGGACGCTGAAGCAATGTGCGTCCACGCGAGCGCCGTTGGGGACGCGTGCACCGTAGACAGGGATTGCCACGAGCCGCCCAGCGTCATCTCTGATGGCGTCGCGACTGTTACCTACTTTGGATGCGATAACGGCAGCTGCCAGCCTGAGGCAGCGCCGATCGTTGACGACTACATGGTCGGTTGTGCTTCAGCCAACGAGCTTGAGGTCCCGTTCGGGAGGATCGCACCGTCTTCCACCTGCAGCGGCGGCGTGTGCCTCATTGTGTCGGATAGTGAAAACCAATGCATGCGGCATGGATGTACGCAGTATTGCGCATCTGACCAAGAGTGCCCACAGGGCTCCGTGTGTCGAATGAGGAACCAAGCAACAGGTTCGCCCGTCGCTGGCGGACTCGATGGGACCATCTGCAGCCCTGGTGGCACGCCATTGAGCCCGATCGGCCCGCAATGCGGCCCGAGTATCGACTAACAGTCTGTCGTGGTTGCTTCAGAGGCGGCCCGTTTCCGTCAACGGTAGCTGGCTGACGTCCGCAGTGACTGGCGAAAATCGCGCTGCGGCTCAGCCGCCGAGCCCGTCGCGTAGCAGGCCGATCAGCTCGTCGGTCGACATGCTTGTTGCTGCGTCGGTGCCGCCTAGGACCTGGTCTGCGATGTCGCGCTTGTCGCGGTGCAGCGCTAGAATCTTCTCTTCGATCGTGTCCGCTGCGATGAGGCGATAGACGGTGACTGGACGGGTCTGACCGATACGGTGGGCACGGTCAGAGGCCTGATCCTCGATGGCGGGGTTCCACCATGGGTCGACGTGGATGACGTAGTCGGCGCCCGTCAGGTTGAGGCCGACGCCACCGGCTTTGAGGCTGATCAAGAAGACATCGCCTTCGCCGCGCTGAAACGCCTCCACCCGCTGTTGTCGGGCGGTGACAGGTGTCGCGCCGTCAAGGTAGAGAAAGTCGACTCCTGCTGCTTCGAGGGCGCCTCGAAGGAGCGCCAGGTGCTTGACGAACTGAGAGAAGACCAACGCACGGTGGCCACCGTCGCGGAGCTGGTTGATGAGCTCCGAGAACGCTTCGAGCTTTGAGCTCGGTATCGGCGGGGCCCCCTCAGGCAGCGCCAACGCGGGGTTGCAGGCCGCCAGCCGCAACCGAGTGAGCTGAGCCAAGACCGCAACCTGGCTCGTCTCCGTTTGGCCATCGGCAGTCAGCACCCGCACAGCCTCGAGCCGAAGGGCTTCATGCAACGCAGCTTCTTGAGGGTTGGGAGCGACACGGACATCGACCTCGGTGCGGGGCGGCAGGTCTTGCAGCACTTCAGTCTTCGTTCGCCGGAGCACGGTCGGCGCCAACAGCTGCGCGAGCTGTCTTCGCGCACGCGTGTCGCCCCCTTCGATAGGCTTCACGAAGCGCTTTCGAAACTTGCCTGCGGACCCGAACATGCCGGGGTTGAGGAAGCTAAAGAGCGCGTGAATCTCGCCGAGGTGGTTCTGGATGGGTGTACCGGTCAGAATGACGCGCATCTCAGCGGCGAGGCTGCAGGCAGCTTTGTGGCGCTGAGTCGCCGGGTTCTTGATCGCCTGACCCTCGTCGCAGATGACCGTCGCCCAGTCGACCGCCGCCAGCGCGTCTGCTTCCGACACAAGCAGCCCGTAGGAGCACACGAGGACATCATGGGCACCGAGCGTCTCCAAGAGCCTCGTCCGGTCCTGCCCCCGGAGGGCAACCACCCGCAGGGAGGGTGCGAACCTGGCAGCCTCGCTCAGCCAGCCGCCTTCGACCGATGTCGGCGCGACGACGAGCGCGGGGCCCCGGGCTCGGCGCTGAAGCAAGAGCGCCAGCGAGACAACGGTCTTGCCGAGGCCCATGTCGTCGGCAAGGCAGGCCCCGACGCCAAGAGCTGCCAGGCGGTTGAGCCATGCGTAGGCGTCTTCCTGGTAGGGCCGGAGTGTCGCCTTGAGCGTCTTCGGAACGGGAGGTGCAACTGGCTTGGCCGTGGTGACACTCGCGAGGTGTTGCTTCCACCCCTTGTCGCTGCGCGTCTTCCCCGCGTTGGCCAGCAGCCCTTCGAGGGACTTGCTGGCGAGGCGGTGGACCGTGACCTTTTTCGCCTTGGCTGTGCTGACGCGCTCCAGTGCGTCGAGTTGATCGCGGATGCCGCTTGCGAGCGCCAGAAAGGAACCATCGTCAAGCCTCACGTAGCGCCCCACCTGCTTCGACGTCGCCTTCAAGAGCTCCGCCAGCGTCAACGTGAGTTCCTCGTCGACCTTGAGCTGGCCGCTCGCTTCGAACCACTCCTGTCGAGTCTTCACCGAGACGGAGAGCGCATCGGTGCTGGACACGCGGAGCTTGAGGGCGCGGCCCTCGGGCCACTCGACCGTTAGCGCTTCTGGGCGTGATGCCGTCAGCTGATGGATCTCTTCAAGCAGGTTGAGGCTACTGTGGAGGTCGGTGAGCGTGTAGTGCTCACCGTTCCATGCAGCGGACGCCAACGTCGGCAGGGCCTCGCGCACAGCGGTCGCAGCGCTGTGTTCCTGCACGAGATCACGGGTCACCCGAACGGAGCGCTTGTCGACGACCGTTAGCACTTGCGCGCTGCCCTCGCCCGGGCGAATGGCGAGCGAGCCTGGGCCGCCGGGCCGGACGACGAGGCGCGCGCGGAGCGTCTCTAGCCGACTGGGCGTCAGCTGCAAGACCGGGTGCGTCGAGCCGGTGACGGCCTCGGGGCCCTCCTGACCGGTCTCGAATCGATCCTGCAGCTCGACCAACAGTGCGTCGAGCTCGGCGCGCTCCTTGAGTGGCACCGTCAGGCCATCAGGAATGGCATCGGCGATCCGTCTCTGGGCTAAGTTGAAGTGCAGGACTTCGACGCCAGTATCACCAATGAGCGTCAGCAGCGACTCATCGTAGCCGGCGTCATCGACAGCGAGCGTGGCGCTTGTTGGGCTTGTGGTGATCGCGATCTTCGGCTGGCGAGCAGCGACCGTGACGGGCGTGCCGTCGTGTTTTTGCACCCTCGGATGCCCGACCAGCGCGCCCCAAACCGATTCATCAAACTCGTAGTCTGTGCGGTGGTATCGCGATGCCCAGCGCGTCTCCCTGATGTGTGAGACGACCTTGAGATCGTCCTCATCCAGCCCCTCGACGGAGTGCACGTCTCGGTAGAGCCGCTTGAGACTAACCGCACGCCCACTCGTCCAGCCCCGCTTCGTCCTCGACTGGAGCACTGGCTCAACGCCGTGCGAGCGGCCCAAGTCGACGCGCCACACGATCCGCTTTGCTCTTTCCTTTGCCTGACGGCTGCCGTCACCGCCTGCCGAGATCGTCTCCCGAAACAGTGCCAATTGCGCCTTCCAGCGGGCTGAGACCTCCCGAAGGTGCCGAAGCGACGTGGCACGGTCTGTCTCGGAGCCTGGGGTGAGCGCGGCGAGCTCGTCTGCGACCCAGTGCCATCCTAGGGTGCGCGCGTTCGCTTCGGCCGCTGCGAGCCCCGGGACGTCGAGCGGTTGGTCTGCCCAGTAGACTGCCAAGCCGCTGATTAGCGCCGTCAGTGGATGAGGGCTTGTGCCCTTGGGCACACTGAGGTTGGGATCGAGGATCGAGCGGAGGTGACGCGCGGCAGCAAGCATTGCTGGGCTCCGGTAGTGCCTCGAAGAACCGCTCATGTAGTTGAGCCGAGTGTTGGCGAGCTTCCGATGGGTTGCGTTGGAGTTCACGAGAGCCAGCACCGCGAAGAGCTCGATAGGGGCAGGGAATGGCTCCCGGCCATACCCGAGCTCGCGTAGGTGCTCGAACGCCGCTATGAAGCTCTTCACGCTGGCTTTCTTTGCGCCGGAGGCGAGCTCCAACATGGCGCGAGGCGCGTGTGCGTCACCCTGGTCAACCGACTCAACGAGCCTGCGACACCGTTGGTGATCCCCGCAGAGGAAGGCCCAGGTGAACTCGACCTCAGCGAGGTCAAACACGCCCTGCCCGCGGTCGCGCAGTAACGCCAGAGCATCTGTGAAGCGTTGCGCGGTGGTGGCATCTGGCTCAGCAGCGTCATCGAGCGCACGGGATAGAAGAGCGCGCGCCAACCAACCGCACATGTCTGGCGTTAGCTTCTCGGCGAGCCTTGGCTCGACAGGGTCGAGAATCCAGCTGAGCGGCTCTGCTTGCTCAATACCGGCCTGGACAAACGCCTCAAGAGCACGAGCATCGCCGGTATAGAGCGACACTCGTGCCTTGCACCGCGTCGAACGGGCGACCCCGCCGTATCTGCTGTAGCTCCACTCATGGTAACGGTACGCCTGCGAGACCGCATCGAGAACGCCCGTATAGGTCTCACTCAGCCAGATGGCTCGAGTGAGCAACTCGCAGGAGTGCGGTGGCAGAGCCAGACGCAGCTCCTTGCCAGGTGAGGTCCAACCGCTCTGCTGTAGCTGCTTATGCGCCCTCCGAACGTCCGCGTCTCTCACCGTTCGACCCGCAGGCCGGATGCCAAGGTGGCCGACCGCTCGCGCGACCATGGACACGGGCGTGCTGTCGCCGACAATGACCAAGACCTTGACCACGCCGCGCTCGACGGCGCTGAGCGCTGCGAGCGCGTCTCTCGCAGAAGCAACCGACTCGAATGTCCTCAATGGTAAGCTCCGTTCCGAACCGTCCGACGGGCCGCGGGTCACGCTTGAGCGGCCCAACATGGGCCTAAAGCAACCAGGCACGGCTGCCTGTCGTCACTGCAGCTATCCAGCGCCATCGCTTCTCACAGCCCCAGCTGCTTGGCGATGATCTCCTTCATCACTTCTTGGGTGCCGCCGCCGATGGGCAGCAGGCGGGCGTCGCGCGATAGGCGCTCGACGAGGGTCTCGCGCATGTAGCCCATGCCGCCGTGGAGCTGGACGGCGTCGTAGCAGACGCTGACAGCGACCTCGGCGGCGAAGTTCTTGGCCATCGAGACTTCCTTGACCAGGCCGAGATTTGGTGTTGGCGTCGCGCGAGGCGAGCGAGGCGCTGTAGCCGGCTGCGGCGGTCGAACGCCATCGATGCGTGCATCGTTAAGTTCGGATGAGCGAAGCGAATGTACCGACGCAGCTGGCGACGGTGCATCGGAAGCCGCAGCCGACGCCAGCGCCTTATCTCGGCCTTGGTACTTGCCGGCGTCCATCGCGGCGGCGACCTGGTAGGTCATGCACTTAGCGGCTTCGACCTTGGTGGCCATGTCGGCCAGCTTGTGCTTGGTCACCTGGAACTTGGCGATGGGGCGGCCAAACGCTGAGCGCTCGCGGACGTAGCGCAGGGACTCTTCGAGAGCCAGCTCGGCGGTGGCGACGCCGTAGGCGGCAAGGGCTAGGCGCTCGGTCTGGAAGTTGCGCATGAGCGTGACAAAGCCGGAGCCCTCGGCCCCGACGCGATGAGTCGCGGGAACGCGGACGTTGTCGAACGCCAGCTCGGCGGTGTCGCTGGCGCACCAGCCGGTCTTTCTGAGCGAGCGCGACACAGACACGCCGTTCATGTCTGGCGTCAGCACGAAGAAGGTCAGGCCGCCATGCGGGTCGTCACCGGTGCGGCAAAGCGTCGTGATGACATCGGCGCGTGTGCCGCTGGTGATGAAGAGCTTGGCGCCGTTGACGATGTAGTCGCCGGTCGCGTCGTCGCGAACGGCCCGGGTTCGCACGCCAGCCACATCGCTGCCAGTGCCGGGCTCGGTGATGGCAAGGCAGGCGATCGTCTCGCCGGCGAGCGTTGGCCGAACGAACGTGTCGGTGAGAAAGGAGTCTTTGGACTGGACCAACGGCGGCAGGCCGATGCCGAGCGACCAGAGGCCAACCGCGACACCCGTTGAGCCCCCGCGCATGAGCCCTTCGATCGAGACCACCAGGTGCAGCGAGCCGCCTCCAGACCCGCCCACCGACTCGTCGAAGCCGATGCCAAGCAGGCCCGCCGCCGCCGCTTTCCCGTAGAGCTCGCGCGGAAAGATCCCGGCCTCTTCCCACTTGGTCGCGTGCGGCGCGATCTCGGCACGAGCGAAGCGCTCGCACTGCTTGCGTAGCAACACATGGGACTCGTCGAGCAGGAGCTTGGTCACAGACATGGAAATCACCGGCACGCGATGGGTTGCAGTTGATTCTGGCAGCGGGTCTCCACCAGCCGCCGACCTGTCCGATGCAGGGTTGACGCCTTCGTCATGGTATGACGATCGCCAGTTAGTCGACCAACGTCAACGGGATAGCGGGGAGCGAGCGATGACACTTCGGCGAATGATGGCTTGGGCAGGAACGCTCGCGGTGGCGTTGGCCGTTGCGGGCTGTGGCGGCGACGAGGGCAACGACGACTCCGGCGGCGACGACACGGCAGCGGACACGGGCGGCAACGACGACACGGCCGACGTCGACCTCACGGGCAAGTCCGTTTACCGCATGAGCGTCACGCTCTGGGACGGCGAGGTCATCGAGCTCGACCGAGACCTCACCGACAAGGAGGACATCTACTTCGCGTTCGGCTCAACCCACATCGCGCCAGCGGTGAGCTATGCGATGAACGACGACATCACCTTTCCGCGCACCATGACCATCAGCCTCAACTTCGGCATCGTCGTGCCGTCGAGCAGCCTCGCGATCCACACCGACGGCGCTGCGACCTATCCGTTCAGCGCCGGGCCACCCGACATCTACGTCTTTGTGAAGGGCCTTGAGTTCAGCTCGACCATCGACGGAGCCGCTGGCTCCATTGTTGTCGACGAGTGGAGCGTCGTGGCCGGTGAGACCGTGTCCGGCTCGTTCTCCGGAACGCTCTTGCAAGACACGACGAACGACGAGAAAAGAGCCGTCGAGGTCGAAGGCTCCTATCACTTCGTCCTCCCCTCACGCCAAGACGGCCAACCAGGAGGCCCCCGCTGAGTTCCAACGACGCTATCGACAGTATGGACCCGACCGCCCGCCTGCTCGCCGCCTGCCGGAGGCAACCCGTCGACCGTCCGCCGATCTGGATCATGCGCCAGGCCGGCCGCTACATGCCGAGCTATCGCGAGGTCCGAAAGCGCGTCTCGTTTATGGAGCTCTGCCGCACGCCCGAGATCGCGTGTGAAGTGACGATGATGCCCATCGACCAGCTGGGGCTCGATGCTGCCATCCTGTTCAGCGACATCCTCGTGCCGCTCGAGTCCATGGGCCAAAAGATCTACTTCGACAAGGCTGGCCCCCACTGCGAGCCCGCCGTTCGCAGCGCCGCCGACATCGACAAGCTCACGGTTGATGGCGCCGTTGACGGCGTCAGCTACGTCTACGACGCGGTCAGCCTCATCAAGAAGACGCTCAACGGCCGCGCACCTCTGCTCGGGTTCGCCGGCGCGCCCCTGACGCTGGCGACCTATGCCATCGAGGGCGGCACCAGCAAACACAAGCACGAGATCCGGCGCCTCATCTACACCGAGCCCGCCGCCATGCACCGGCTGCTCGACAAGCTCGCCACCGTCATCACCGAGTACCTGCGGCGTCAGATTCAAGCCGGCGCCGACGCGGTGCAGCTCTTTGACACCTGGGGCGGCATGTTGACGGAGGCCGAGTGGCGGACCTTCTCGATGCCGTATACGGCACGCATCATGGAGGGCATCGCCGACCTCGGCGCCCCCATCCTGCACTACTGCTTGGGCTCGGCCCACCTGACGCCTGCGCTCGCTGAGCTGCCCTGCGACGTGCTCAGCGTCGACTGGCGCCAGTCGCTCAGCAGCATCCGAGAGGCCACGGGCGGTCGCTACGCGCTGCAAGGCAACATCGAGGCCGGGATCCTACGAGCCGAGCCGCATCACATCGAAGCCGCGGCCAAGGCCTGCCTAGACGACTACGGCACCGGCCCTGGTCACATCGTCAACCTCGGGCACGGCATCACGCCCGACGTCAGCGTTGCAGCCGCCAAGCACCTCGTCGAGTGCGTCCAGCGCTACGGCCGCGAGCGTGCGCGATGAGCCGACGAGGCGCCGTCGCCGTGATCGGTGGGGGCATCAGTGGACTGACGGCGGCCCACGACTTGGCCCAGCGCGGCGCGGACGTCACGGTCTTTGAAGCAGGCCCTCGCGCCGGCGGGATTCTGTCGACGGTTCGAACGGACGACGGTTTCGTCTTCGAGCGCGGCCCCAACTCACTGCGACCCAACCAGCCAACGCTCGACCGGCTTGTCGCTGCGTGCGGACTGAGCGATGCACGCATCGAGAGCGCGCCCGCTGCGAAGAAGCGCTATGTCTGGAGCCGAGGCAAGCTCCGCGCACTCCCCACGAAGCCCCCTGGCATCCTCACGACCAAGGCGCTGAGTCCGCGCGCTCGGCTTCGCCTGCTCGCTGAGCCCTTCGTGCGACCGCGCCGCGACGGCGCCGACGAGACCTTGCTGGAGTTCTTCGAGCGTCGCATTGGCGCCGAGCCGGTCGCCGCTCTGCTCGACCCCTTCGTCAGCGGCATCTATGCCGGCCGGCCCGACCGGTTGGGACTGGACGCCATGCCGACCATCCGCGACGCGGAAGCGACCAACGGCAGCCTCTTTAAGACGCTGCGCTCGCGAGCGCGTGGACCGTCGACGGCACTCTGGTCACTGACCGACGGCCTGGGACAGCTCACGGACGCGGTCGCGGCGACGCTGGGCGAGCGCGTGAAGACGGACGCGACGGTCAAGACCCTCGCGAAGCGCCCAGGCGGGTGGCTGGTGGAGACAGAGCGCTCATCGGATGTGTTTGAAGCTGTGGTGCTCGCTGTCCCTGCGTACGTCGCCGGCGAGCTGCTCGGGTCTGTGGTCGGCCGTGAGCTCAGCGCGACGCTCTCGGCCATCCCCTATCCTCACGTGGCGAGCGTGAGCCTTGGCTTTGCCGCGCGTGACGTTGTTCATCCTCTCGACGGCTTTGGCTGCCTCACGGCCAGCGACAGCCCGCTGCCCCGCGGCGGAGGACCGGCGCTGGGCATCATCTTTGCGAGCTCTGTCTTTGTCGACCGGGCGCCCGACGACCACGTCGCGCTGACCGTGATGATCGGCGGCGACCGAGATCGCGCGTCGGCTGAGCGCGATGACCCGACGCTCATTCGAGATGCCGTCAGCGCATGCGATGCTTTGCTGGGACTGCGTGGCGAGCCAGTGACGCACCTCGTGACACGGTGGCCACGCGCGATTCCTCAGTACCGTCCGGGCCATAAGCGACGTCTCCAGCAGGTGATCGCGGCACTTCCGCCGGAGCTGGCCCTGGCCGGAAACTGGCTCAATGGCGTCAGCGTCGAGGCCGCAGCGGCATCGGGAGCTGCGGCAGCGGAGCGAGTGCTTCGTTGACATAGCCAGCCGCTGCTCGGTATCGGTCACCCATGCAAGAGACACCCGGTTTCCGCCCGGTTCCACGAACCGGCGTTATCTATGTGATGGGCGAAGCCGGCAAGCGTGGCTTCCACTACGGCAACCCTGAGTGGTGCAACCTGGGTCAGGGTGCGCCGGAGACGGGGCTGCTGCCTGGCTCGGCGCCACGCGTCACGCAGATCGACGTCGACGTCAGCCACCACGAGTATGCGCCCGTGGGCGGACTCTTGCCGCTGCGCGAGGCGGTCGCTGAGCTCTACAACCAGCGCTACCGGCGTGGGCTGCCGTCACAGTACACAGCCGAGAACGTCGCGATTGCCGCAGGCGGACGGGTCGCGCTGACCCGCATCGCGGCCGCGCTCGACTCGGTGCATCTGGGACACCTGCTGCCGGACTACACCGCCTACGAAGAGCTGCTCGACGCGTTCCATCGCTTCGTGCCGATCCCGATCGTATTGTCGCGCCGAGACGGGTTCCACCTTGAGACTCAGCGACTGCGCGAAGAGATCATCGGCAAGGGCCTGGGTGCCGTGCTGCTGTCGAACCCGTGCAATCCCACCGGCCGCCTGATCCGTGGCGGCGAGCTCCGCGCATGGGTCGATATGTGCCGCGAGCTGCACTGCCAGCTCATCTTCGACGAGTTCTACGCCCACTACCTCTACGACGATGTCGCCAAGGCCGAGGGCCCGGCGTCGAGCGCGGCACGCTACGTCAAAGACGTCGACACAGACCCGGTGGTGATCGTCGACGGCCTGACCAAGAACTGGCGCTACCCTGGCTGGCGTCTGTCATGGACGGTTGGCCCGAAGTCGCTCATCGACAAGGTCACGTCGGCCGGCAGCTACCTCGACGGCGGCGCCCCGCACCCGATTCAGCGGGCCGCCATCCCCTTGGTCAACGTCGAAGTCGCCGACGCCGAAGCACGCGCGATCCAGGCGTCCTTTGGCGCCAAGCGCGAGCTGCTCATTGAGCGCGCGGCGAGCATGGGGATGGAGTTCAAGTGTGCGCCATCGGGTGCGTTCTACGGCTTTGCTTGCCTCGACAACCTCCCGGAGCCTCTGCGCGACGGCATGGACTTCTTCCGAGCCGCGCTTGAGCGGAAGGTCATCTGCGTTCCAGGTGAGTTCTTCGACGTCGATCCCGGTAAGCGGCGGCGGCACATTCGGTCGCGCCTCAAGAACTTTGTACGGCTCTCGTTTGGACCCGACATCGAGCAGGTCTCTGAAGGCCTCAAGCGCCTCGATGCGATGGTCCGCGATGCGTGAGTCTATTGCCGCCGCCCTGTTACGCGTTGCGCTATGTGCGGCGGTAGCGGCAGCGTGTGGCACCGTGCAGCCGGCCGACCAGCAGCAAGCGGCGCTCTACGACGACAGCCGCCGCATCGTTCAGGCGGAGGACACCACCCAGTGGATCGTCGATCGCATCCACATCGAGTCGCTTGCCCCAGCCGTCATGCAGTCGTCGTGTCAGGTCGGCGAGCAGACACGGCAGGGACTCATCGAGTGGCTCGACGCGCGGGTCGTGGCCCTTGGCGGCCCGGCGGAGAAAGCGTGGCGGGAGCGCGGACGCGACAAGGGCGAGATCGCCGACCTCCTGGAGCTGGAGCGCGTCCGTGGGCTTGTCGCCTATGCCCACCAGCAAGCGAAGACCGACTGCCCCTTCTGGCTGGAGCAAGACCCGTCGTTTGGCGGCCTCCAGGGTAACGCAGCACGCTTGACGCTCCTGCTTGAGAGCCGAGGCCAGGGCAATATCGCCATCTCTGACGGCGACGTCGGGCTCGGCGGTGGCGGCGGCGGCAGGCTTCTCTTTGGCTACGGTGCGGAGCTCGACCTGACGATCTTTAGCGGCATCGAGCTAGGTGCGGCCGCCTCGTTTGCAGAGAACGACGCCGGTAAGCGGGAGCTCACGGCAAGCTTCGCCGGCGCGGTCCCCGTGGTCGCGCGCTTTCACGACGGCGCGTCCATCTTCGACATCGAGGTCGCGCTCGCAGGCCGCTACAACGACCCGAAGGACGCGCTCGACCTGGGCGTGCGCTTCGCACTTGCTTACGGCTTGGGCACGCCACGCTACGGTGCCTTCAAGCCGGTCGGCGTGCTCTGGATTGGCTACGACTACTTCCCGGCACAGAACGGCCTCGAGGCGACCCACATCATCGGCTTAGGCACACGCGTTGGCATCAACATCGACCCGTGAGCACCGCGCGCCCGAAGACCGTGCGCAGCACCAAGGCCGGCGCCTACTTCTGTGAGCATGTGTTCTACGCCGCTCTCGCCACCGCCTCGACGCTCAAGTCCATCGCGTGCGACGACCGCGGCGAGCCGCTTGTCGGCTTTCTCCACGTCCCTGGTGAGCCCGACACGCCTGGCAGTCCCGACCGCCACGCGGCGACCGTGGCCGTCTTGCGCGAGGCGCTCGTTCGCTGGACTCAGTGGCTGCCGACGGACGCGCGGGTCCTTATCACCGGCTTCGGGCCCTTCCTGTCGGTGACCGACAATCCTACTGGGGCCCTCGTGGCCGACGTCGGCGCACTCATCAGCCTCTTCGACGATGGCGCAAGCGTCTCGGAGCCAAGCGGCTCGCTGTGCGGCACCGTCGCGGGTCACAACATCGCGCTTCACCCGCGGCTGCTCGACGTCGACGCCACCTGCATCGACGACGCAGGTGCCTCCATCCAAGGCCTCATGCGGCAGACCATGCCCCACGCCGTCCTCTCCCTCGGGGTCGCAAGACGCCGCCAGGACTTTACGGTCGAGTCTCTCGCTACTGACGCCAACTTCTGCGACCATGGCGGGGTCTGCACGGCCGACGCCCGGCTTCAGAACATGGCGCTGTGGCGTGCACTTCGCCCAACCCACGAGTGAGCAATCGTCACGATTCACCGACGACATTCGAGCTTC
>CALHXW010000311.1 GCA_938040325.1 uncultured bacterium
ATGACAAATCGATATTGAAAGTACGGGATCCACACCAAGTGATTTATTCTATTTTAAAACTTTTACAAAGTCAGTTCAACCTCTGAGAAGTCAGGATGACGTAGTCGAATCTGATTGGCTAAGATAGAATGGTGATGAGGGGATTTTCCACTTTCTATTTTGAAAACGTCAAGAATTTTTTGTTTCTAGTCCGTTGGGCATATTAAGTTACAAGTTTTGGTTGCCCGAGGCCCAAATGCTGTAGTCCCGGGCATCGGGCTAGTGGATTTTTTAACCCCTGAAACTAAGTTCCCTCTGTGATTCAGGCTGATGTAACAGAGTAATGAACAGAGGCTGTGGTTACTAGACCTGCTCTTATCTCTGGCAGGCATATGAAAGTATTCATTCTATTATGTAATGAAAAAATCTGTATTTCTTCCATTCATAAAGTACCCATTTTAAATATGTACCTATCTTGTTGCACACATCACCTGTTGCCGTGGTGCGATCTGTGCCGACGTTAGCCACCCTGACCATCACGCGCGCTAGCGAGGTCTTGCTCAAGACGACGGTCACCACCGTCTACACCGAGTTCCGCCCCAACGGGCCTTGCTGCGCCCCACTCTGTCACGTAGCGCCGCCCTATCTGATCGAGCTCAACTGACGAGACTCGCACACATCGGGGGCCGCGTCCTCAAACCGGAACTTCCCCGACGGCGTAGCCAACGATCGTGTCGTCCGATGCACTCAAAGCGCCGCGGCTAGTCACAAGGTGCTCACGAGTTGACAGCGCACGACTCGACCGTCTACGTACGCCTCTCAACCCCGACCCTTCAGAGGAGGCCATGATGATTGTGCAGCACCTAACGTCAGACCGCGCCGCCTCGTTCGTCGGGCAGCTGAGCGGCTAGCCGCACGGTCCTCGGCGACCACGCCGATGGGCTCCACAGTGGCTACCAGCCAGCTCGCTGTCGACACGAGACGACGCACGCCCTTTTTGCGTGTTTTTCGGAGTCTCTGTTTTGTTGAATCCTGCCCTGCTTGGGCTTGGGCTTAAGCCCGCTACGTTTCAGTTTTTTCTTACTCACTACCCCGACCAAATCCTCGCACGGGTTGCTTCCGAGGACCGGCAGGGCTACGGCTGTCTGACGGCAGAGGGGCCACTGCGTGTGCGGTTGCCCGGACGGCTGCGTCATGCCGCGCTCGACCGTCGCGAGCTACCGGCGGTGGGCGACTGGCTTGCCGTGTCGGGCGCAGGTGCTGATGCCGACGCCGCCGTCGTCGCGGTGCTGCCTCGGCACACCGAGCTTGTGCGTCAGTCCGCAGGGCGGGCGACGTCGCCTCAGGTGCTCGCCGCCAACGTCGACGTCGTCTTCGTGGTCACCGCCGCGAATGCCGACTTCAGCGCCAATCGGTTGGCGCGCTACCGGAGCGCCATTGCTAGCGCCGGCGCCGAGCCTGTCATCATCATCAACAAGTGCGATCTGGTCGACCAGAAGACGCTCGACTGGCTTGTCGACGCTGTCCCTCGCGGGCTCCACACGGTTGCCGTAAGTGCGCTGACCGGAGCGGGTATGGACGAGCTCACGGCGGAGCTCTGCGAAGGCGTCACTGTCGTCGTCGTTGGCTCATCGGGCGTTGGGAAGTCGACCATCGCCAATCATCTCTTGGGCGACGAGCGGATGGCCACATCGGGGCTTCGAGCGAGCGATGACACTGGCAAGCACACGACGACTCACCGCGAGCTGATCCCGCTCCCGAGCGGGGCGGTGCTCATCGACACCCCGGGGATCCGCGAGCTAGCGCTGTGGGCGCGCCCCAACGCAAGGGCTGTGTTCGAGCAAGGCGAAGTGGCGAGGGCAGCTGACGACCCGGTGGCGGCGCTCGCTTCTCGCTGCCGCTTTAACAACTGCCAACACGGAACGGAGCCGGGCTGCGCGGTTCAGGCGGCTCTTGAGGCCGGCACGCTGCGCGAGAGCGAGCTTGCCACCAGGCGGCAGCTCGACCGTGAGTTGGCGTACCAGGCACGCCGTCAGGATCAGCACCGTTCCCGCGACGCTGAACGCCGTCGGACAAAGCGGATTCATCGACGCACGCGGGCGAACCCGAAGACAGCGACCTGAGTAGCGAGCGGCCGGCGCAGGATGGAACTGCGCCGGTCTCGCCAGCATCGTCGGTTCGCTCGCTACGCCCAGCTAAACTCGTCGATGCACGCATCGCCTTCGTCCAGCGGACGCCGCTGGCAAGCACATCGCCTCGCCTCGCTCGAAAACAGCGCTTGTTTTGGCCCTAGCAGCGTGCGGGAAATGCAATTCCTGATGACTTCGCGACGTGCACCACTGAGGCAACAACCTCGAGCTCACTCAGGAGCTGCGCCCCTGCAACCCGCGCTGAGGTTTCCTCTCGTTCGCTGCCCCAGCGGCACGCCTCACTTCGTCCCGAAAATCGCATTTCCCCGAACGCTGCTAGCCAAGGGCTCGTTTGGGTTGGACGGGCGTTGTAGAGACGCTCAGCAGCCGACGATCAGTGAGCCTCCGCCCAGCTGCGGCCCACGCCCAGGTCGACCACGAGCGGCACTGCGAGATCGACGGCAGACTCCATCGCGTCGCGGATGATGGCGCTCGCAGCTTCGACCTCAGACTCGGGCGCTTCGAAGACCAGCTCATCGTGGATCTGCAGCAGCATCCTGGTCGACAGTCCGGCCTCGCTCAGGCGCTGGGGAATCGCCAGCATCACGAGCTTGCAGAGGTCTGCCGCTGAGCCCTGAATCGGCGTGTTGGCAGCGATTCGCTCGCCGGCAGCGCGCTCCATGAAAGCGTTCGACGACAGCTCCGGCAGGTACCGGCGCCGCCCAAGCATCGTCTCGACGTAGCCAGACTCCTTCGCGCTCGCGATGGTCGCGTCGAGCCAGGTTCGCACGCCCGCGTAGGCTTTGAAGTAGCCCTCGATGTAGCTCTTGGCCTGCTTGCGCGGGATCCCCAAGATCTGCGCGAGCGCTGTCGCCCCCTGACCGTAGATGGTCGCGAAGTTGATCGTCTTTCCGACCCCGCGCTGCTCGTGCGTGACCTCTTCGAGCCCAACGTCGAAGAGCTGACTTGCCGTCCGACGGTGAATGTCGAGCCCTTCGGTGAAGGCTTCGACCAAGTCGGGGTCGCGCGACATGTGGGCCAGGATGCGCAGCTCGATCTGGCTCCAGTCAGCGGAGATGAGCTTACTTCCCGGCGGCGCGATGAACGCCTCGCGGATGCGCTTGCCTTCGGGCGTGTGAATCGGCGTTCGCTGGAGGTCTGGGTCGGTCGAGATGAGTCGCCCCGTCGCTCCCGTCGTCTGCTGGAAGGTGGCGTGGATGCGCCCCGTGTCAGGCTGGACGGCCTTCTGGAGCACGTCGGTGTAGGTGTTGATGAGCTTGTTGAGCTTGCGCTGGTCGAGCAGCACGGTGGCGATCTCATGGCCCTTGTCGGCGAGCTTTGTGAGGACCTCGGCGTTGGTCGAGTACCCGCTCTTGGTGCGCTTGATGACCGGCAGCCCCATCTCGTCGAAGAGCACCTCGCCGAGCTGCTTGGTGGAGTTGATGTTGAAGTCGCGTCCGGCCAGCTCATGGATCCGCGCCTCATAGCCGTCGAGGCGCGCCCGGAACTCGACACCGAGCGCGCGGAGGTCGTCGCCGTCGACCAAGATGCCGTCAACCTCCATCTGGGCGAGGATCTTCGCTAGCGGCAGCTCGTGCCCCTCGAGGTGCGCCGACTGCCCCTCGGACGCCAGCAGCGGGCGCAGCAGCGGCGCAATCTCGCAGATGGCGTCGGCGAGGTGACAGGCCCAGTCCGCCAGCTCAGAGGCGTCGGCGTCTGCAAAGCGCTTCTGCTTCTTGCCGCTTCCGATCACGCTCTTCGCTGGTCGGACGGTGCGGTGGAGGTACTCCTTAGAGAGCTGATCGATGCGGTGCGGGATGAGCTTTGTGGGGTTGATGAGAAACGACGCCAGCTGGGTGTCGAAGACAAAGCCGTCCACCGGCTTGCCCGCGCGCAGGCCGGCTCGCAGCAGGGCCTTGTGGTCGTGGGCGATCTTGGGGGCTTGCGGGTCGCCGAGCAGCTTCCAGGCGGCCTCCGCGAGCGCGTCGTCTGCGTTTAGCGGCACGTAGCGGGCGCGCCCAACGACGTCGCTGAGCGCGATGCCGATGAGCGGGCTGATGGCAGGCGGGATGTCGGCGAAGATCGGCACGACGACCAGCTCTTTGGCGTCCGTGGAAGCCACGAACGACGTTAGCGCGCTGGCTTCGGTGATCGTCTGGTAGTCCAGCTCGCCGGTGCCGCGGGACAGGGCGTCCTGATCTTCGGCGCTGATGAGGCTGTAGAACTGGAGGCCGATGTAGAGCTCGTTGAGTCCGGCAGTGCCTGGCTCGGTGACTCGCAGGTCCTCGAAGGTCACGCCAAGGTCCAGGTGTTGGTCGATGGTCACCAGCTCCTGACAGAGCAGGGCAAGGTCGCGATGCTCCACAAGCGCCTTCTTCGCGCGGCCTTTGAGCGACTCGACGTTGTCGAGTGCTGCCTTGAGCGTGCCGTGGGCAGCCAAGATGTCCACCGCGCCCTTCTTACCGATGCCGGGGACGCCTGGGACGTTGTCGACCTTGTCGCCGAGGAGCGCCAAGTAGTCGACGATCTGGTCGGGGCGGACGCCCCATTTCTTGCGGACCAGCTCCGGGTCGTACGTGACGTCTCGCAAGGTGTCGATCATGCGCACACGCTCGTCGATGAGCTGAGCGAAGTCCTTGTCGGTCGAGATGATCTGGACCTCGTGACCTGCCTCGCGGCCCATCCGCGCCAGGGTGCCGATGACGTCGTCAGCCTCGACGCCAGGCACTTGGAGGATGGGAAAGCCGTGAGCCGTCACGAGCTCTCGGATCTTGGGCAGCTGCTCTTTGAGGTCGCTAGGCATGGGCGGCCGCTCGGCCTTGTACTCAGCGAAGCGCTCGTCGCGGAACGTCTTGCCGGGGGCGTCAAAGACCACCGCCCCGTAGGCAGGCGTCTTGCCGGCAAAGAGCTTTCGAAACATGGTCGCGAAGCCAAAGATGGCGTTGGTGTGCAGTCCATCCGCCGTCATCAGATCCCCCGGCAGCGCATAAAACGCGCGGTAGACGAGGTTGTAGGCGTCGACGAGAACGAGTCGCTCGTTGTTGGACATGGCGCTGCCTTGTGGTCGCGAGTTCGGCAGCCTCATACCATGGCGTCGACGTCCGCTCGACCGCTGCTGGGAAGTCGGTTCGGTGCGGACGTCGGTCGGGTACGGGTGTCGTTGAGCCGGTCGATCCGGTACGGTGAGACGAAGCCGGGTTCTATTGGGAAGGCCGGGGCATCAGCATCGGTGGGGCGTGCAATGCGGAGTCTTTGGTTAGTGGCGACGGTCGTGCTGGGGAGTGGACTGGGCGCCTGCGGTGACGTGCCGATCGACGCGACCCAGTACACGTGCGTCGTCGATGCCGAGTGTGCAGGCTGGTTCTGCGTCGACGGGGTGTGCCTGCCCGAGCGACCCGATGACGTCGTGACGTGTGACGACGGGCTTGAGGCCTGTGGCTCCGCCTGCGTCGACACCGAGGAGAGCGAGAGCCACTGCGGGGGCTGTAACACGCCCTGCGCCGTCGGCGAGCAGTGCGTTTCCGGCGAGTGCGAGGGCACGTGTGACGGGGCGCTCTGTGGCGGCGAGTGCGTCGATACATCCGATGATGACGACCACTGTGGCGACTGCCGCGTGCGCTGCGGGTTTGGTGAGCGCTGCGTCGCAGGTGAGTGTGAGTGTGAAGGGGCGGTCTGTGGAGACGCATGCGTCGACACGCAAACAAGCGTTGAGCACTGCGGAGGCTGCGATGAGAGCTGCGGCGCCGATCAGCGCTGCAGCGACGGCGACTGCATCTGTCAAAACGGCACGGCGCAGTGCGGCGACGCTTGCGTGGACGTCTTCAGCGACCCGAACCACTGCGGCGAGTGCGACGCGGAGTGTACCGGGGACGACGTCTGCTCAAGCGGCGACTGTACGGGTGAGTGCGCGACCGGCCAGACCTTGTGTGGCGCATCGTGCGTGGACGTCGCGGACAACCTCTCGCACTGCGGCGGGTGCGACCGTCCGTGCGTGTTGACGGGGGCCGTCGCGGCTAGCTGCACCGACGGGAGCTGCGCTCTCGACTGCCAGGCGGGGCGTGGAGACTGCGACGGTAGCGGGGCCAACGGCTGTGAGACCGCGTTGGGCTCGACCACAGCGTGCGCCAGCTGCGGCGACGTCTGCGAGACCGGCGAAGTCTGCGACGACGGGGAGTGCCGCGTGGTGTGTGCCGATGGGGTCGGTGACTGCGACGGCGACCCAGCCAATCAGTGCGAGACCGTGCTGAACTCGGACAACCACTGCGGACAGTGCGACCGGATGTGTGGCGACTACGAGACCTGCGTCAACGGCAACTGCGACTTGGTTTGCGGCGACAACGCCGACGACTGCAACAGCGACCCAACCGACGGCTGCGAGGTGGACCTCATGAGCTCGACGGCGCACTGCGGCGCGTGTGACGCGCCATGTGTCGGCGAGGAGACGTGCGTGCTCGGCAACTGCCAGGTGGTGTGCACCAACGGCCAAGTCGACTGCAACGGTCTGCCTGGGGATGGCTGTGAGGCGGACGTGACCGGGAGCGACGCGGACAACTGTGGCGGCTGCGGTGAGCCCTGCCCGGCGCCAGGCCAGTGCGTTGGCGGGCAGTGCGTGCTGACGTGCCCGGCAGACGCGGCCGACTGTAACAACGACATCACCGACGGCTGCGAGACCGAGCTGACGACGACGGACAACTGCGGCGACTGTGGCGTCGACTGCGTCGGCATGGAGTCGTGTGTCGGCGGCAGCTGCGTGCTGACGTGCAGTGCCGGTACCGAAGACTGCGACGGCTTGCCGGGCAATGGCTGCGAGGGGGTGATCGGCAGCAACAACGCCTGTGCAGGTTGCGGCGACGTCTGCAACCCGTTCGAAGCGTGCGAGATGGGGACGTGCACGCTGACGTGTAGCGCGGGAACTGCCAACTGCAACACCACCACGAGCGACGGCTGCGAGACCCAGCTGGGCACTGTCGACGCCTGCCTCGGGTGCGGAGACGCCTGCCAGGGACAGGAGGTCTGCGAGGCGAGCGGGTGTGTGCTCAACTGCGGCACGAACCTGTCGGACTGCAACGACGACCCCGACGACGGCTGCGAGGCGAACCTCACCGGGGTCGACCACTGCGGCACCTGCGACAACGACTGCAAGGCCAACGAGGTGTGTACCGGCGCTGGCTGCGCGTGTGCGACGGGCTGGTACGACTGTGACGGCGTCGCTGCCAACGGGTGCGAGGCGCAGCTGGGCAACGACAGCCACTGCAGCAGCTGCAACGATAGCTGTGGGAGTTTCGAGGAGTGCGTAGGCGGGGACTGCACGCTCACATGCAGCGGCAGCACCGCCGACTGCAACAACAACAGCGGCGACGGCTGTGAGACGAACCTTGGGAGCAACGCCAACTGCAGCGACTGCGGTGACAGCTGTGGTGGCGGGGCGACCTGTCAGGGCGGGAGCTGCCAGTGCGGTGGTGGGCTGACGTCGTGCGGCGGGGGCTGTGTCGACACGGACTCGCACATCAACCACTGCGGCGAGTGCAACATGCCGTGCGGGATTGGGGCAGCTTGCACCAACGGGCAGTGCGTGTTGGAGGGCTGGGTCTACGTGAAGCCGGCAACGTTCGTGCGGGGCTCGCCGACCAGCGAGCCCTACCGCGGCAACGATGAAGGCCAGCACACGGTGACGATCACGCGCCCCTACTGGGTGGCGGAAGCCGAAGTGACGCAGGAGGAGTACGCAGCGCACCTGCCGGGCCACAGCAACTGGAACCCCGGCGCGACCAAGCCGGTCGACAGCATCGACTTCGGCGACGCCTGCCTCTACGCCAACTTCCGTTCCCAGCAAGAGGGGCTGCCGACGTGTTTCCGCTCGGGCTGGGGCGCGTGTGGATTTGGCGACACCGATGCCGAGTGTTTGGTGTCGGGGCTGACGAAACCTCAGGAGTGCGTCGGCATGCGACTGGCGACGGACGCGGAGTGGGAGTACGCAGCACGCGCCGGCACGACGACGGCGTTCTACAACGGCGGGATCACACAGCAGTTCGACACGCCGCTCGACCCCAACCTCCACGCGATCGGCTGGTACCGAGGCAACTCAGACGTCAACGGCACGCGGACGAGTCACGTGGTCAAGTCGAAGGCACCGAACGCGTGGGGCCTCTACGACATGTCGGGCAACATCAAAGAGCACGTCTGGGACTTCTACAGCAGCTACCCGACGGGCTCGGTGGTCGATCCCGTCGGCACGCCGGTGACGGCGGACCGCACGCTCCGCGGCGGCGGCTACTCGTCCTTTCCGCCCTTCTGTCGTAGCGCCGACCGAGAGAAGCAGGGGCTCAACAACTCCAACAGCGCGATGGGAATGCGCTTGGTGCGGACCGCCCACCCGCAGTAGGCTGCGATGGGCCTTCAGGCTTGCGCGTCGGCGAGGGTGCGGCGTCGCCGCGCCAGCAGAACCGCAGCAGCGGCGGCGATCAGTAGCGACGCGGGTAGGGTGCCGGCACCGCTGCAGCCCTCTGCGATGGTCTCGGGCGGCTCCTGGTAGTCGGGCGTGCAGAAGGGTCCGGCGGCGTCGAGCGCGGCGTCGTGCTCTGCGCAGAGGCTGATGCTGGCGGTCTCGCCGCTGAGGAGGTGGCGCGTGGTCAGCGCGACGCAGTAGCTCTCTTGTCGGGTCGAGTAGGTCTGTTCGACAATCAGCGGGAAGCCCGAGCCGCTCACGGTGGTGGCGCGGCCTAGTGATGCATCCGACGAGAGCTCGAGGTAGGGCGAGGGGGGCGCTCCGTGACGCAATCGGAAGCTTGCAACAACCTGGTTGCAGCCGTCCGCGCGCGGCTCC
>CALHXW010000312.1 GCA_938040325.1 uncultured bacterium
CCTGTCTCATGATCTCCCCCGCCTCAAGGTCGCAGGTTCCAAGGGTTGTGTGGTGCCCGCCTGCCAACGCGTGACACCCGGCGCGTGGCCTTTGTTCCCCAAAGGCGCGGTCTGCTGCGGCCAAAGCGCGCGAGCTGCCGCCGATTGATGAGGCGGTGATCGATGCGCGGGCCGTGCAAGGCGGGCTCCTTCAGGTGACGCGGGTTTAGCGACTCGTGCAAAGAGCTGATGCAAGCCAGGTGCCAAGCCCACTTTGCTCTGCAAAGCCCGACCAGCAGACGCTTCGTGCGTTGGAGCTTGCAACCGCTTGAGCGACCGCCCGACAACAGTGACAGCTTGTCAGCCTGCGGCCGCGTCCGCGCGCCAATGTGGCACCCTAGAGCACCGGGAAGGTTCCGGGATCTCTCCAATCGTCAGTTTCATGGACCTCAAACTGGCGAGCGCCGAGGGCTCTGCAAGCCCCCGCGACCGCCGGCGTGTTCGCGCTCAGCTCTGCCCCTCTTCCCCGAGGAACCCATCGAAGTCGTGGTCGAACGCAGGACGTGACGCCTCCTCGCTGAGCCGCGCGAGGTCGGCGACCTCCCCGGTGGCGATGTAGTGAGCCCAGGCGTCCGTGTGTTCGCTGGCGATCACCGCCTCGAGACCGGCTCGCTTGAGCCGCTTGATCTGCTTGCCGTCGGTGCTTGAGCGGGTCACCACGCGAAGCTCGCGCTTTGGGTAGACCGAGAGCTCGACTGGGAACGGATGCTCGACGAGGTAGATGTGGCAATAGTCTCTGAAGGTATTGCCCGTGCGAATCGTGACCAGCTCCGTCTCCCATGCCCAACCGAGCCTGTAGAGCTCTGCCTCGAGCTCCTCGATGGCGTCGGTAAAGACGTGGAGGTCGATGTCGGACCGACGATGCACGTGCCCGGTTGCCACCGACCCGATGAGCCGCGGCGCAAACGCTGCGAGATCCGCCATCAGCTCGAGCGCCACGACCCGCATCGCAAACTGACGCGCGGCGCGGTCTTGGCCCTCCGTGAGCTCCGCGAGCTCCAGCAGCGCCTCGCGTATCTCGCCATTGGACGGCAGGTCACGCGGACGGCATCCATTCTTTGTGCCGCTGCGAAACCCGACCAGGCGCCTGGCGGCCATGCGCTTGGCGTCGAAGTACTGTTTAACGCCCTCTTCGTACATCAGCCGCGCTGCTTCGCGCGCCATGCCGAGCCGCAGCCGTGAGCTTGCGCGCGCCATCAGACGTCACCCGCCATCAGCTCTGCGCGCAGGCGCGCAATCGCGCCACCGATGCGCCGTCCCCCGCGCACAACCCCAAAGATCCGCTTGTTGACGACCTGCTGCGACACGTTGAGACGCGCCGCAATCTGGCCCTGAGACAGTCCCACAAAGAAGAACAGCTCAACCGCTTCCCGCTGTTTGTCGGTCAGCACCGTCGAGACCGCCGCGCGCAACGCCGTACACCGGCGTTCGTGGCGCTGCGGGTCGTCATCGACGTGCTGCCAAAGTCCTGCCCCGTCGGCAACGCGATCGATATCGGGTGCCAGGGTCATCCTCCGCATGTGGTGCGCCCTCACTGGACGTACGAGTCGCTCCCAGCGGTGATCATGTCTTCGTAGACGGACAGCCGTGCGATGGCCTCCTCAACGGGCATTGTCCAGGCCGTGGAGCTGCGCCCCGCCAGGTCCCAGCGGCGCAGAGCCTCAAGCTCGCGAGCCTGTTGGGGCTTGCGCCGGAGGCGACGGCGGGTTCGCGCCGGATGGCGCAGGAGGTCGAGGTGGTGAGCTACCAGCCACGCAATCCGCGGGCTCACGAGACCCTCGAGGAGCTCGGCGCCAACCTGGTCGTGGCCGCGACTGCCGCTGCCAAAGCCCGCGTGGGCCTTGCCGACATCGTGGAGCAGTGCTGCGGCCCAAAGGGCGGGGTCTTCAGTCTCTTCGAGAGCGTGCTGAAAGACCTGTAGGCTGTGATAGAGCGCATCTCCTTCGGGGTGGTAGACGGGATCCTGCTCGACGCCGCTGAGGTCAGTCAGCAGGTCAAAAAGCTGTGCATCAAACGAGTGCATGGTCGCGCCGATAACCGTGACGCGGCGGATGGTCGCCTTGTGAAATCGCTGTCGCGAGGCGGGTGCCTCACCCTAGCGCACGCTCACACCCACTGGGCAAAGAAAAAGCTCTGGTGCATCGAAGCGGGTCACGGGACGCAGTTCCTTTCCGATAAGCTTCTTCCTTAGAAATACCCCGCTCAAAGGCACCACGTGTCGGTCCTCGGTTTACCTTCCCGAGGCCTCGGGTCCTCGTCTCTGAACGATAACCCTGAACCGTCAAGAGCATGAGCGCACTAACCACACGACCAACGCGGCGCGGCGCGGCCATCGTCGAGCGGCGCTGCCAGGCGTGCGACGTGCAGCTTGGAGTCACCGACGTTCGCTGCCCCCGCTGCCTCCGCAAGTCCACGCTTGTAGAGTCGCGTCCCGCGACCGTTCGGAACGACGCAGACTCTTACCGCTGGCTCAAGGCCGCCGCTGGGTTCGCGCTCCTCGCGCTGATTGTCGTCGCGCAAGCCGGTGTTGAGCTCGCCACCGGTCTGATGCTCGGAGACCTGATCCTCTCGGTCGGCGGTCTCGTCGCGCTGCTCTACCTGTGGCTGGTGGCACGTCGCGAGCTAATCGGGCAGTCCAGCCACGCAGGCGCCGGCGTGCGCTGGTCGTTCGCGCTGTTCTTTGCGACCCTTTCCGTCGGAATGACGGCTGTGGCCGTAACGAGCGCCATGACGCCGCTGGAGACCTTCGAAGGAAACACCTTCGCGACCCTCCATCACTGGGCCATCGTGCTGCCGGTGCTCTCCGTTGCGTCTCTCTCGGGCATGTTGGCGCTCAGTCTCATGAGGCCAGGTCTTGGACGGAGCGCTGAGACGGAGCGCTGAAACGGCGACTCGTAGGCAAATAGCCAGCCCGGGGCGGCGGCGCGGGACGCCTTTGCAACGCCTTACCCCTGACGTACGCTCATGGTGTGGACATCCTCACCGATGCTGAGCGCGCGTATGTCTCTGCGCAGGTCTTACGCTTTGACCCGGCGATCCCTATCGAGCGCGCGACGACGCCCCCGGCCTCTTGGTACCTCTCGCGCGCACTCGCACATGCGGAAGAAGCCGCCGTCTTCGCTGGCAGCTGGCAGTTTGCGACCCATGCTGCGGCCCTCGCTGAGCCCGGCAGCTTTGTCGCCAGTGCCGACGCGGCGGCCCCGTGGGTCGTGGTGCGCGGCAGCGACCGCCAGCTTCGCGCCTTCCACAACGTCTGCCGTCACAAGGCCGCGCCGGTCGCTCAAGGCGCTGGCACATCCGAGGGCTTTTCCTGCCCCTACCATGGCTGGCGCTATGGGCTGGACGGTCGCCTCACGAGCGCTCCCCGCATCGCCGGCATGGCCGACTTCGACCGCGCCGCTCTCTCGCTCAAGCCGCTGGCAGTCGCCGAGTGGGGCCCGGTGGTGCTCATCAACCACAACCTCGCAGCCGCGCCACCGGCAACCCTCTGGCCTGAAGTCACTCAAGCACTCGCCGCGCGCGATTGGACTGGACTCGTTCACGCCCGGAGCGTTCGCTACGACGTCGCCTGCAACTGGAAGGTCTTCTGCGACAACTACCTCGACGGCGGCTACCACATCGCGCACATGCACCCGTCGCTCGCCGACCAGCTCGACCTTGAGAGCTATCGGACCGAGCTCTTCGCGCGCGCGTCCATTCAGACAAGCGATGCCGCTGCTGCCTCGGCCGGCGCTCGCGTCGGTGACGGCGCTATCTATGCCTACGTCTATCCGAATCTGATGCTCAATCGCTATGGCGCCGCGCTCGACACCAACGTGGTGATTCCGCGCGGGCCAAGCCGCTGCACGGTGCTCTTCGACTTTTGGTACGACGCCCGTGTCGACGCCACCGCCATCGAGCAGTCAGTCGCCCAGACCGACGTGACCCAACAGGAAGACATCCTTGTCAGCGAGCAGGTCCAGCGCGGACTCGCCAGCCCAAGCTACGACCGGGGACGCTACGCACCTCGCGTCGAGGGCGGGATCCACCACTTCCATCGGCTGCTGGCAGCCGACCTGAGACGCTGGATTGACTGAGCCTTGGCCGGCAGCCGGGACGCGCTCTGTGACCCTCCCCCTTACCCCATGAGTTCCCAGCGACAAGGTCGTCCAATGCACATGCGAATGCGAATGCCGATGCTCCGAGTCGTAGCGCTCCTCTTGCTGGCAACGCCAGCGCTCGTCGCGTGTGGCGGCGACTCGGCGGGCGATGACGGAACCATCTCGGAAGTCGGTGACTCCGCGGAGGCCGATACTGCGGACGTCCAAGACCAAGACACCGGCTCGTGCTACACGCTCTGCATCGACAAAGGCAGCACCGACGAGGAGTGCAGCTGGTGGTGCGGCGACGACGGCAAGGACACGACGGAGTCTGGCGCAACGTTCGACCCGCTGCCCGATGATGGCGCGACGGGAACCTACACGGTCACCTTCGACCACGACGGCATCGAACGCGTGGCCATCGTCCATGTTCCGGCGTCCTACACAGGCGCCAGCACACCCATACTGCTCACCTTCCACGGATTCGGCGGGACTGCCGAAGACCACATGGCATGGGCAGACTTCCGAGATCTCGCAGACAGCGAAGGCTTCGTGGTGGCCTACCCCCAAGGCTCCTTGCTCGATGGCTCACCCCACTGGAACAGCGCTGCACCGTCGGCCGACAACAAGAGCGACGCCGACGACTTCGGCTACGTGGACAAGCTCCTCGACACCATCGGCGCCGCCTACGCGCTCGACGACAACCGCGTGTACGCGGCGGGCTTTTCCAATGGCGGGATGATGTCGTTTGGCCTCGCGTGCTACCGAACCGATCGCATCGCCGCGATTGCGTCCGTCTCTGGCGCTATGCTCGACGACATCGGTGTCGCCTGCATGCCCGCGCACCCGACATCCGTGATGACGTTGCACGGCACCAACGACCCGGTCATCGCCTACAACGGCGGGGGCGGGGCTGTCTCGGTTCAGGAGACCATCGACTACTGGACCGACGTCAACCAGATCACAGGCGCACCCGAGGAGACATCGACCGCAGGCTCCCCCGCGGTCGATTCGTTCGTGTACACCGGCGGCGCCCTTGGCACCGAGGTCCACCACCACCGGGTCGTTGAGGGCGAGCACGAGTGGTTCAAGCTCGACCTAGCCGGCGCCGACACTCAACGCCTCATCTGGGACTTCCTGTCCCGCTTCGGGCGCGACGGTGCGCTCTAGAGCACCGATCAGATAGGTACCATGCGCCTCCACGCGGTTTTGGAGCGACGCCCAGCGACGGCCCAAAACCGCGCCGATCCGCACGCTACCCACCCGTTGGGTGCTCTAGCCCATCGTGCCGGCTACTGCGAGTCGAACCCCTCGATCGACGCGAGCGAGCGCCTGCCGTCGACGTTCTCAAAGCAGACACGTGTGACGTAGAGAAAGAAGTGCTCAACGCCTTCCGGGTAGTCGTACGTGCAGCAAGTAGCGGTGCACGTGATGCTGTCAGAGGCATTGAATCCGTTCATTGCTGTGTGAGCCTTCCGCGCGACGTCTGCGGCTGACTCGATCCATGTTGCGGTGGCGTTCGTCCCGCTCAGCTGGCTGTCGACGGCGTGGCGAGGTTCGTCGCCGGGCGAGAAATCGACCGTGACGGAACCGCCCAACAGGTCGCGCACGGCGTCGGCGCTTCCGTGCAGTAGGGCACCTACGACCCTGTCGCTGAGCTCAGCGAGTGTACCACCTGGAGGGGGAAGCGTCGGAACCGACGGCGTTGCGCTACAGCCAACCCACGAGGCCAGAGAGAGTCCGATCATGAGCGTTCGAATCAACGTTCACCTTGCTTGTCTTTGGATTCCGCAACGATGGCGGGTTCTATGCCAAGAGTCGAGTCTGCAGGGTTATTCGCAACGCTGGCTCCGCGAGCGCAGCAGCCGCGCTGCTCGTGTCAGTTGCAGGTCGAGGGCACGCAGAGCGTCACCGGCTCCGTCAGGCTTGGCAACGGCACGACCGTCCCGCCCGCATCGATATAGGCCAGCGACGTCACGCCCGGCGCGCTCGAAAAGACCTGCCGGTTGTCGGTGAGGCTCGCGGTGATGCAGTAGTCGCTGCCAACCTCGACGGCCATTCCGTCTGCCGCGTTGCCCCAGGTCCAACCGAACGTGCCGTCGGCGAGGTCGTAGCTGTCGCGTGGGTCCACGACGGACGGGTCGTCGCTGTACACAAGCGTCCCGCCGCTGAGCCCGCTGATCGACCACTCGGTGACGCCGGTGCCGGTCCCGTTGCCCGGCGCGTCTTGAATCAACACGAACGCGTGCTGCCCGTTGGCGTCTTCGTGGATGCCGACCACCGCCGTGTCGACGCTTGCCTGCGTCGACATCGCGCTGCCGAATGCGTACCAGTAGGCCGCGCTCGGGTTGCCGGTCACGAAGCCGGGATAGTCCACGACCAGGCCTCCTTGTCGGAGATAGCCATCACAGGGCAGGTCCTGGCACGTGGACGAGGCGCCCTCGCAGTACTGGTCAACGCCACACGCGTCATCGCTGTCGCACGTCACCGCCGGGCAGGCCGCGCAGGAGCCGCCACAGTCCAAGCCGGTCTCGTCGCCGTTCTGAACCCCATCGGCGCAGCCGTCGCACATGCCCATGGCATTGACGCAAAGCGTGACGGGCTCCGTCAGGCTCGGCAGCGGCACCACAGCGCCCGTCGCATCGACAAACGCAAGCGTCGTCAGCCCCGGTGCGCCCGAGAAGACCTGCGTGTTGCCGGTCAGCTCCGCGGTGATGCAGTAGTCGCCCGCGACCTCCACCGCCATGCCGTCGGTCACGTTGCCCCACGTCCAGCCAAAGGCCCCCGTGCTCAGGTCATAGGTGTCGCGCGGGTCCGACGTTGTCGGGTCGTCGGTGACCACAAGCGAGCCGTTCTCAAGCCCCTGAATGCTCCAGCTGGTGACGCCGGTTCCCGTGCCGTTGCCCGGCTCGTCTTGAAGCAACACAAACGCCAGCTGCCCGGCGTTGTCCTCGTGGATGCCGAGCACACCTGTATCGAGCGTGGCCTGGGGTGCCAACGAGGTCCCGCCGTTGAAGCCGTACCAGTCTGCGGCCGTCGGGCTGCCGGTCGGGAACGGTCCATGCGCAAAGACCGTGTCGCCTTGCCGCACGTACGGCCCACACGGCAGTTGCTGGCAGGTCCCGTCCGCGCTGGCGCAGTACTCGCCGCTGCTACAGCCCGCATCGTCGACGCAGGTGCAGGCAGGACACGTGCCACCACAGTCAACGCCGGTCTCGTCGCCGCTCTGCACGCCGTCGGTGCAGGTCGAACACACCGGATTGGTGCAGAAGGTGACCGACTCGGTGAGGCTTGGCAGCGGAACGACCGCGCCATTGTCGTCGATGTAGGCCAGCGTCGTGACCCCAGGAGCACTGGCGAAGACCTGGCTGTTGCCGGTCAGAGTGGCCGTGATGCAGTAGTCGCTCGCCACCTCAACGGCCATCCCGTCCGTCACGTTGCCCCAGGTCCAGCTAAACACGCCGCCCGTGAGGTCGTAGCTGTCGCGCGGGTCGGACGCCGTCGCGTCGTCAGACACCACCAAGCTGCCCGCCTCGAGGCCCGTGATGCTCCACGTCGTCACGCCGGTCCCCGTGCCGTTGCCCGCTTCGTCTTGAACCAGCACGAACGCAAGCTGCCCGGCAAGATCCTCATGGATGCCGAGGACAGCGGTGTCCACCATGGCCTGAGGCGCCGTGGCGGTCGCCCCAGTGAAGCCATACCAGTCCGCGGCGCTGGCGCTGCCCGAGAGGTAGCCCAAGCTGTTGGCCGCGACCATGTCGCCCTGGCGGACATAGGCCCCACACGGCAGCGCCAGGCACGTCGCGCTGCCGGTGTGGCAGTACTCGCCTTCGGCGCACTCGCCGTCGTTGATGCACATTCCTTGCGAGCACGCCGAGCAAGAACCACCGCAGTCGACGCCCGTCTCGTCGCCGTTCTGCACGCCGTCAGTGCAGGTAGGGCAGATGGCGTTGATGCAGAAGGTCACAGGCTCGTTGGTGCTCGGCAGCGGTACGAGGTTGCCGGCCGCGTCGAGCGTCGCTAGCGCCTTGAGAGCAGGCCCGTCGCCGAAGAGCTGGCGGTTATCGGTCAGGGTGGCCGTGATGCAGTAGCTGCCGCCGACCTCGACCGCCATGCCGTCGGCCGCGTTGCCCCACGTCCAGCCGAACTGCCCGGCGGCGAGGTCGTACGTGTCGCGCGTGTCCACGGCCGTCGGGTCGTCCTGGGCGACGAGCGCCCCACCCTCTAGCCCGCTGATGGTCCAGTCCGTGGTGCCAGTCCCCGTGCCGTTGGCTGCCCGGTCCTGAACCAAGACGAACGCAAGCTGTCCGCTGGCGTCGGCGTGAATGGCAAGCACACCGGTGTCGACTGTGGCCTGTGGCGCCGTCGCAGACGATCCATCGAAGCCATACCAGCTCGCGGCACTGGCAGCGCCGCTGTTGAACGGCGCGTACTCCATCACGAGGTTGCCCTGTCGCAGGTACGGACCGCAGGGCAGATCGAGACACTCGGACGCCGCCGTGTCGCAGTACTGGCCGCCGCCACAGTCGGCATCGCTGGTGCAGACCTCGCTCGGGATGCAGCCCGCAATTGGGGTGTTGGCGCAGCCGGCGCCCGCGCTGCAGCTATCAGCTGTGCAGGGGTTGGCGTCGTCGCAGTCGACCGGGGTGAAGATGCAGCCGACGATCGGATCACAGGCGTCGCTGGTGCACAGGTCGGCGTCGTCACACGCGAGCGCTGGACCCGACGAGCAGCCGGTCGCCGCGTCACAGGACTCTGGTCCGTTGCAGACGTCGGCATCGTCACACACGGCCGGCAAGAACGCGCAGCCGCTGGCCGGGTCGCACACATCGTCGGTGCAGAGGTCGCCATCGCTGCAGAAGACGGGCAGCGACAAGCAGCCGCTGAGCGGGTCGCACACATCGTCGGTGCAGAGGTCACCATCATCACAATTCGGCGCGGGCCCCGCCTGACACGCCCCGCTACCATCGCACACCTCATCGCCGTTGCAGGCGTTCCCGTCGTCACACTCGGCGCTCGTGGTGCACTCAGGACAGGCATCGCCAACGCCATCGCCATCCGCGTCCGCTTGGTCGGTGTTGGCGACCGTCGGGCAGTTGTCGATGGCGTCGTGAACATCGTCGGCGTCGGTGTCGGCGCACTCTCCACCGTCCTCAATGACGGCTGCGGCGAAGGTGGGCGGGTTGTGATAGGCGTCGCACTGCTCGGGCGTCAGCAAGTCATCGGTCCCTCCACCCGAGGCGAACATGATGCTGCGTGAGTCGCCGACATGGTTGAGACCGACGTTGTGGCCGTACTCGTGGGCCCAGAGTCCGCCCTCGGAGGACTCTGACGACAGGCGGATCACCGCGATGCCGTCGAAGCCCACGTAGCCGCACCCGATGGTGTTGGTCGTTGGTCCGCCGCAGTCGTTGATGAGGCGCACGACCTTGAAGCGGCTGACCGAGTCGTCGAGGACCGTGGTCAGCTCGGCGTCGTCATCGATGATGTCGAGGCCGTCGCCCGCGGCTCCAAAGACCTGGGGCCCGCCGTCGCGCAGCAGCGTGACGCAGCAGGTCGTGTCGTCGTCGTGGTCGCCGCGTCCCATACGCAGCGAGACGCTGCGCAAGATGGTGTCTAGGCGGGTGTTGTTCATGGGGTTGGGGACGGCAGGGTGATTGGAGTAGGTCAGCAGCGTGTCCGACACCATGGTGCTCGGATCGTCGATCGACGCAGCAGCGACCTCGGGCCTCAGGTCGACGTCGTCATCAAGCTCGCCGTCCACGAGGGCAGCTACCCCTCGCTTGGTGCGGGTCTCTCTGAGCTGACGAAACCTCAGCTGTGCTCTGCTCGCGTCCGCTTCGGCGACGGGGCGGCCCGCGATCGGCACGACGCGCCCAGCCGCGATGTCATCGAGGCGGGTACGTGCCACGTCGGCGCCCGAGTTCGCGAGGCCAACTAAGGACATCGCCACGAGGTCGCTGACGGTCTGGTCTGGGAAACGGGTAAAGCCGGCGGCACGGGCGAAGAGCTCACCGCCGCTGTGGTGCGCTGTTGCGTCCATCAGGAGGTCGAGCGCGGCCACCTCGCCACGTGCCGCTGCGAGCCCTAGCGCTTGCGGCACCAAGAGCAGCGCGCGCTCATCTTCTGGCGAGTCCACACCGACCAGCGGGGTCTCCAGGTACTCGGCCAAGTCTCTCACGGTCGCCTCGTCGGCCAAGTAGCCGAGCATCGCCACCACGTTGTCGCGACGCGGAAACGAGGCATCGAAGAGCAGGTCTCGGAGGTGCGGGACCCCGGCTTCACCGACGAGACGCTGGGCGAGACGCTCGGACATCCCGTGCACGTAGATGCCAAGCGCGGCCTGCCGCACGTGCTCTGCGTCGACCGCGGCGCCGGGAAGCGCGAGGCTCTCTGTTGGCAGCTGTGAGAGCGCTTCACCCTCAGGCTCTCCGCAGCTCACAAGGGCCGCCAGGACGCTCACCGCCAGAACACGTCGAACCGAACTCGCCATCCGCATAGGAAGCCTCCGAGATGATGCCGCGCGAACGTCAAAGCAGCCTCTCGACACTACACCCCCCATTCTGACTCGCTAGCCGAATCATCCCTGCCGGCAACCCGCGGGTTGTGCACCGCGGTATCAACGGCCAGCGCTTGGGCGATCAGACAACGACGCGCGATCCTTGGCTGCGCTCGGTTGCGGCGCTTGAGCGATCGTCTCGCTTACCTCAGCGCTGCGCCTCGCTCGGCTCGGGGGGCTTGCGCCCGACGAGTGTCGCCAACACGAAGCCGGTGCCAGCCCCCATCAGGTGCGCGGCGGCGCTGATCTGTGGGATCACCAGGTCGAGCACCGTCTGAAACGCCACGAGCAACGCCAGCATGCGAAGCTGACGCAGCGTCGCAGCGCGCTTCTCACGCCGGTACCGACGCCACAACACGGCAAAGAGAGCTCCGACGAGGCCCATGACGCACGCCGACGCGCCGACGACCATGTAGGCCTCACCGGGCGCCGTGAGGTGCTGCCAACCGGCAAAGAGCGACATCCCGATGAAGCCACTCCCGAGGTAGCAGACGAGGAAGCGTACCGACCCGATGATGTGCTCAAGGCGCCGCCCGAAGAGCCACAGCGCGAGCGTGTTGAACGCGACATGGAGCCAGCCGAAGTGGAGGAAGTTGGCGGTGACGATGCGCCAATACTCGTCGGCTAGAAGCTCTCCCGGTCCGACCAGTGCGCCCATCTGCCAGAGGTTGAAGGGGTTTTCGACGCCGCCGGGGATCTGGATAGCGAACACCGTCGCGAGTGCAGCGGCGATGAGATAGGTCGCGACAGGCCGTCGACCGCGCGGCCGGTCGAAGAGGCTGCCTGAGGCACCGGCCGCCACCGTCGCGCTGTGAATCCAGGCGAGGTGTCCTGCCTGGTCGGCGTTCGGGTAGAACGGCTCGGTCGGCGTCTGAGCACGTCGCGCCGCACTCGCGGCGACCGCGTGGTCTTCAGCGTCGCGGGCAATGCTCAGCAGCTCGCTGGTGTCGGTCTCGCCGGCCCGGCGCCGCACGATGGCGCGCCAGAGACGCTTGCTCTCGGGGCTGCACGCTGCGAGCGGTCCCTCCAGCATGGCCTCGACGGTCTCGACCTGGCCTGTCGCTGCGGCGACTCGGATGTCGTGGTGGACGCGCAGGGCGTAGGGCAGCGCAGGCGTGGACTGGCAGGCGGCGCGATGAAGCGCCAGCATCTCGTCGTGTCGTCCGAGCTCATCGAGAACGCGCAGGTGCAGTGAGAGTCGAAAGTTGTCCGCAGGCTTCGTAGGAGGTTGCCCCGACTCGAGGAGCTCCCAGGCGTCCGCGAAGCGCTCGTCGATGCAGGCTCTGTAGGCCGGAGCGACCTGGCGATAGGCTGGCGCGCTTGCAGCGAGGCGCTCCAGGACCTGATGGCCCGCAGCGACGTTGCCTGCCTGGTAGTGCGCTTGGGCAGTCCGCAGCTTGCTGCCAGCACGCCACGCTGCTGATGGATGAGCGATCGCGCTCACACGCGACCACGCGGCAGCCCGGCCGAGCTCACCTGCCGCCGTGCAGCGGTGGGCACGTGCCATCGCGAGGCTCGGCAGCAAAAAGAGAGGCAGCCAGACGGCACACGCAACAAAACCGGCTGCACCGGGCCAGACAACGCCGCCGACGCCGCAAACGGCAAGCACCAAGGCCCCCTTCGCCAGCCAAAGCCGCTCGTTAGGCCAGACAAACTTCCACGACCGCGCAAACCAGAAGACGGTCACGAGCGCGATGTTCCACAGGAGCAGTAGGTTCAGGTCCATGCCGCGTGACAATGGGTCACGGTCGGCTGTTGCGCCAGCGTGTTGACGCCGCCGTGCCGATCCCGAAGCGAGGGTCTCCGACACGGCCGCGATCCCGCGACCTCTAGCGTGCCAGAACCATGCGGCACAGGTCTGCGAGAGTCGCTCTTTCGCTCGCGTCTTGCCCTTTCCGTCCCCGCGGCCTGTTCCCGCACGACGTCCCACGCGCTGACGGCGCGCCGCGCTTTTGCGGATGCCGTCCGGCGCCTGCACAGTGAAGACTCCGCATTCTAACCGACGGCCTACGCATGACGAACGCCCGTGCCGCCCGAACAAACGTGGTCCCGCCCCCGGGGACGAGCCGGCCGAGCTACGGCGGCCACTCGCTCGCCGTCCCTGCTGGCGACCCCGCGACGACCATCTCGGCCCGACCGGGCTCAACCCTCGCGGGCCTCCGCCACGATGGCGACGACTTTGCCGCGGCAGTCTTCGACCAGGCGGAGCTCATCGGCGAGGGCGGCACGGGCATGGTTCACGCCGCCTACCAACGCTCGCTGCGGCGAACCGTCGCGGTGAAGTCTCTCAAGCCGAGCGCCCGAAGCCACAAGGACATCGTGGGCCTGGTCCGCGAAGCCTGGATTGCCGGCAACCTCGAGCATCCCAACATCCTGCCAGTCCACCTGTTCTATAGCGACGAGCGCGGTCTGCCGAAGCTTGTGATGAAGCGCATCGAAGGGGCGTCATGGCATCAGGTGCTCTACGATGAGGAGACTGCCGAGTCGTTCATTGATGGCGACCCGCTCGAGTGGCACTTGCGCGTGCTGACGCTTGTCTGCCACGCCATCCACTTCGCCCACTCACGCGGCGTGCTCCATCGAGACCTAAAGCCTGACAACGTCATGATCGGCCGCTTCGGCGAGGTGTATGTGGTCGACTGGGGGCTGGCGGTGACCTTGCGCGATGACGCCCCGCCGTGGATGCCGCGGGCCGCTGACATCTCGCTGATCGAAGGCACGCCGTCGTACATGGCGCCAGAGATGGCGCGCCTGCAGGCCCAGGTGCTCGCTCCCACGACCGACGTGTTTCTCTTGGGGGCCGTGCTCCACGAGCTCTTGGTGCGCTCGCGCCGCTACGACGGCGACACGGTGGACGCGGTACTGGTCCAGGCAGCCGAGTGCCAGCCGTTCGACTACGGCAGCAGTGTCCCGCGAGAGCTCGCAGCGATCGCTCGAAGAGCCACGCACCCCGACCCGGCTAAGCGCTTCGCCGATGCAGCCGGACTGCGACTGGCCATCGAGGACGCGCTCCGCCACCGAGGCGCGATTCGACAGGCCGAAGCCGCGGATGCGATGTTCGCCGCACTGGTGGCAGACTGCCGGGCTGGTCTTGCCGATGAGCCGACAATCCAGGGGCGTGTGCTCTTGTCGCGGATGGCGTTCCTCGCCGCGATCGACACCTGGGCCGACAACGGCTTTGCCCATCGCCGCTTAGCGGCCCTTATGACGTGGGCGACTGAGCGCGCGGTTGCCGCCAAAGACCTGACGCACGCGCGGGAGTACATCAGCCAGCTGGTCGAGCCGCCAAGCGCGCTCGTGGCCAGTGTTGATGGCCTGGCGGCCAGCCTTGCTGAGCAAGAGCGCCGCTACGATGCCCTCGCGCGCGACATCGACCCCAACGGCTTCCTTGCCCAGCGCTCGCGACTTGCGTTCGTCGTCGGCGCCGTGTGGTTCGCGTGGAACTGGACGTGCGGGTTTCTCAACCGAGAGGTCTTTCCCTTCGACATCGGCCACCTCGCGACGCTGCTCACCGCCAGCTACGTCATCAGCTTGGCGGTGCTGTGGCGTGTGCGCAACACGCTCCTCACCACGGCGTTCAACCGCAGCATGCTCTCGCTTCTCACGGCAGGGCTCTTGGTGGGAGTCGTCACGTGGTGGGGCGCTCACGCGCTCGGGCTCTCGACGCTCCAGGCCGTCGCGGTGAGCGGTCCTCTCTATGCGTACGGGACGTTGGTGCTGGGCATGGTCATCGACCGTCGAACACTCTGGACGGTCCCCGTCGTCCTCGTCCTGACCATTCTGATGACCTACGTTCCGCAGTTTGCGTTCGAGCTGGTCGGCGTGCTTGGCGGGTTCCTGGGGGTGGCGTTTGGGATGACCTGGCGACGCCCGGCGCGTATCGACAATGACCCGGCCGCGGATCCTTCGATGGCCCTCCGCCAGGACCCGTCGACCGCGTCGAGGTCGCCTGCGGATTCGTGACCAACAAGCCCGGTCCAAGCGTTCGGTCTTTGGTAGGGTATCGAAAATGAATCGCCTCCTCCTTATGTCGCCGTTTTGCCTCACCCTCTTGGTCGGCGCCTGTCTCGATAGCCGACCGGGCACCCTCGCCGGCACAGAGGATGCCCTCGTAGACGCCATGATCGACGACACCATGGCTGACGACATGCGGGCCGACGACGACGCAACCGCAGACGGCAGCGGCGACGACACGGTCAGTCGCGATACAACCCAAGGCGACGGCAGCGAGGGCAGCGACGCCACCACCATCCCGCCGCCGGGCTGCCCTGCCCTACCGCCAACACCGACGGTGCTCGCCCAGGACGACTATTGGGTCATGCAGCCAAAGGGCGTCGCCGCCCGCGAGGGTGTCGTCTACTTCGGCGCCACGCTCGGCGACTACCAGGATCCTGGCTACACGCCCGATGGAGCCGTGTTTCGCATCCAGGCGGGCGGCGGCAGCGGGGCTCACACCCAGCTTGAGAGCGCCCACACCTATGCCGGCAGGCCGCTGATGATCACCGACCGCTACCTCGCCTACTTCAGCGCTGACGTCCAAGCCACGGGAGCGAACGGCTGGGCCTTCACCTACCCCGGCGTGGTCGTTCGTAGCTTAGAGACGGGCGTGGAGACCTTTGTCGGCGGCCCCGCCCCTGGCTGGGACTCAGTGCGCGACATTCACCTGCTGTCGAACGCCAACGTCGCCATCGTGACGTCTTCGAGCCCCTACCCAGACGGGCCGCAAGGAGGGCTCACGTTCTTTGACGCCAGCACCGGCAGCTACACGGTCACGACCACTGCCGACTTCCGGTGGATGACGGGGTTTGGCAACACTGTCGCGGCCTACGCCTACGCGGACGGCGGCGGCATCACCATGGTTGGCGACGTCAGTGCGCCCTTGGCTGCCATCGATGAGCAGACAGACTTTCAGTGCTGTCGCCTCATGGGCGCCGACGAGAGCCGGGCGTTCCAGCGACGAGGCGACACCATTGAGGCTCTGCCGTGGGACGGCTCACCTCCCGTGGTGCTCGCGACCGGCGTCGACGTGGACTGGATCTACGCTCAGTCTGGCGACATGCTCTACTGGGCCGAGCACGACGAGGTCTGGGCGCTCAACACGTCCGGCAACCCCGGCGACCACACCCCGGTCAGGCTGGCCACCGCTGCGACCGGCTATATCGAGGCCCTCACCGCAGACCGCTGCGGGGTCTACTTCTCAGCCAACTCGTACCCGCGACTGATGATGATGGCGCCGCCGAACTGAGCCAGCGACGCGCGCTACCCGGAGACAGGCGTCACCGAATTCACACTCGACCACTTTTTGCGCACCCCTAAAAAAGTGACGCATTAATACGCATGACGACGTGCCAGCGCGACAGAACCGCCACGCACCAAGTTTCTCCGCGCGCTCCATCAGCAACATAGAGAAACCACGCTCCGCCCTGCTGTCATCAGCGTCGGGGAGGTGACCGCCGGACCCTGGCACGCCCTTTGCTCAAGGACTGGACACAACTCACAGCCCCCAAGGAGCGCCCCATGAATCCCCGCACCCCCCTTCTGATTGCCCTCTCCCTTGGCCTGATCGCCTGCGATGCGGACGCGCCTTCGTCGGACGCTCGCGTCATCGATCGCTTTGCGCTGTCGCCAGGGTCACAGCCGGTGGGCATCACGGTCGACCAAGCCACCGGCCAACGCTTCGTGCTCGACGCCGCCACGGGTATCGCGCGGCTCGATGCAGATGGGACGCTCACCAACGTGTGGACGCCGAGCATCGACGCGCCCATCACGGTTAACGATCTTTGCGCCGTGACCGACACCCTCTTCATGGTGGTCGGCGGCGGCGACGGCTACATGCTCGACCTCGACGGCGACCGGATGCTCAACCAGCACTTCTGCCTCGAGCCTGGCTTCATGGAGG
>CALHXW010000313.1 GCA_938040325.1 uncultured bacterium
CGGTCTGTCCTGTTACCCATGTGCCCGGTTTGGACCGAGCTCGAGCGTGGGCGCGGGCAGTGGGCGCGGGCAGTGGGCGCGGGCAGTGGGCGTGGGCAGTGGGCGCGGGCTCGAGCGTGGGCGTGGGCGCGAGCTCGAGCGTGGGCGCGGGCAGTGGGCGTGGGTGTGGGCTCGAACGTGGGTGTGGGCGTGGGCAGCGTGGGCGTGGGCGTGGGCAGTGGGCGTGGGCTCGAAGGTGGGCGCGCGCCTGCGCGCCCACGCTAGTCCCAAATCAAGCGCCATTTTCGCGCGAGGCGAAGGCGATGTGCTTACCAGCGGCGTCCGCTGGACGAAGGCGATGCGTGCATCGTCGAGTTCAGGTGAGCGAAGCGAACGCACGGACGTCGCTGGCAAGTGCATCGCCACAGCCGCAGCCGGAAAGAGCGCTTGTTTTGGTCTAGACCTAAATCAAGCGCTGGTTTCGAGCGAGGCGAAGGCTGCTCGCCAGCAGACCCTTCGCTGGATCAGAAGACTCGGATGTCGGCATCGAACACAGCTCGGACCTCGATGGTTGTCTCTTCTGGTGGTCGCTCGGCGTTCGGTGCTTCGGTCGTCACCGTTGCTTGAGTGCCCAACACGTAGCGCTTGAGATCGGCATTCGTAGGTTGGAACACGACCAGGGTCGCGCCCTCGGGGAAGCTGTCGGAGCGCGCGAGCTCGATCCGGGGCAAGTCGTCTGTTTCGATGAAGAACACCACCGATTCGAGGAAGCTGAGGTCTTGATTCAGCGGCGAGACGACCTCGAAGACGAGTGACTCCAGCTTGATGCTGTCGACGTCGTCGGGACCGTACTTGCTGTTTTCGAACACGGAGGACTGCGAGAAGTCGAAGCCATCAAGGCCGGCCGGCGTCGGGAAGGCCCCGAGCAGGATGTCGACCGGCGTCGCGCCTGGGACGGTGACCGTGGTCGTAATTGGAACGCTGATGTTGTCAAGCTGTTCGAGTGCGTCGCAGCCAGCAACCCATGGGACCATGATGGCCATCGCGAGGGTCGAGAGTCGGATCATAGGGTGCGTCTCCTTAGTTGAATTGAAGGCGTGCTGCATAGCGAACGGCATAGCGCCAAGCGCGTTATTGGCCAAAGCTGCGCCGCCGAAACCGTAGCCCGAAGATGCGGGCGAACACGAAGATGAGCAAAAGTATGGCCGAGGCCGTAAAGCCACCGACGATGGCTGTCGTCGTTCGATTTGAGGCGATGCGGTCCTCGACCGCCTGCCGTGAGCGGCGTACCACCAAGACGCCGCGCAGGTGGTTGGACTGATAGCCGGGCTCATCGGTGGCGCCATGACAGACCTGGCAGTCGGCCGAGTTCTCGATGGGCTTAAGGACCGTCAGCATCGGCTCGCCGTCGATGGTCTCTTCTTTCACGACGGTCTGAGCGTCGCTGATGAGGGTGTTCCAGGCGGCGGTCTCGTACTCGAACCTGCCCATTGGCGCTGGGTTGGCGTCAATGCCGGCAAAGCCCTGGCGCTTGACCTCAGCGACCTTCGGCGCCATCTGCGGTCGCTCGGTTGCGATACGCTCGACAAACGCCGGGTCGTTGAGCCGACGAGCGACGCGGTTGCGGGTGCGCCGGTCGGTGTAGGCGAGGCTTTGGTCCACCCGAACCACGTCGATGCCGCGGGCCAACGGATCCTCGCGGAGCTTCGTGACGAGCTCGCGGACAATGTCGGCCCGGCCTTGGAGCATGTTCACCCGGATGGCTCGCTCAAGAGCGGCCGCTTGCTCGACGCCTGCCTGTCGGTCTTGCTCTCGGACCGTCTGGCTCGTCTTCTCGATGTTGAACACGGTCAGCGCGGCAAAAGCGGCGCCGATGACGATCAGAGTGGTCGCGACGACGCTGGCGATCACGAAGGCCGTCCTGTTTCGTCGGACCAGCTTGCGCAAGCGCTCGGCTGGCGACACCGGGCGTGCGTTGATCGGGCGGTCTTCGAGGTAGGCATCGAGGTCGTCGGCAAGGGCGTCGATGGACGGGTACCGGTCGACGGCACGCTTCTCGAGTGCCTTGTCGATGATGACTCGGAGGTCCTCGTTCACCTCTCGCTTGCTGTGCTTAGCGGCGACGTCGGCAGCGCTCGGCGGCTGCATGTCGAGCACGTTTCGCAGCAGCGTCATGAGGTTCTCGTCGTCGAAGGGCTCGCGCCCCGCTACCACGTGAAAGAGCGACGCTCCGAGGGAGTACTGGTCAGATGCGGGGCCGATCTTGGCCACCTCGCCGTTGATCTGCTCGGGCGACATGTACGTCGGCGTGCCCATGACCGTGCCATCGAGCGTCGCGCGGCGCACATCCGCCCGAACGTTCGCCGCGATTCCAAAGTCGGTGATGTGCGGCTCACCGACGTCATCGACGATGATATTTTCAGGCTTGACGTCTCGGTGCACCACGCCGCGCGAGTGGGCATAGGCGAGCGCACGCGCGCTCTTGGCGATCACGGCGACGAGCGAGTCGGTGCTCTGGGCAGGGTCTGCAGCGAGCTCGTCGAGCGGCAAGCCATCGACCAGCTCCATCACAAAGTAGAACTGACCACCCTCTTCGCCAGCATCGAAGACAGGCACAATATTCGGATGGCTCAGGCGAGCGGCCAACATGGCCTCGTTCTGAAAGCGCATCAGCTCAACCTCTGTGGCACCCTCACCAGCGATCAGAACCTTGATCGCGCACGGACGGCAGAGCCGGAGCGAGAACGCGCGGTAGACAACCCCCATTCCGCCGCGACCGAGCTCACCCAAGACGTCGTACGCACCGATCCGGCGGATCACATCTGCGGAGCGGTAGGGCAGCTCGACGACCGAGGCGGACCTCAGTGCCTCTGGCGAGATCGGCTGTCGCGTCACGGACGTCACGATCCCGTCTCGGTAGGCTCGCACTGCGATAGCCCCTGTCTCGGTCGTCTCGTTGGGCGCATGCATCAGCGTCTTCTGGTTCGGACCGATCAGCGCGGCCGACCGTGGCGCCGGCGCCGGATGCACGCTCAGGCTCGCCGTGCCGACCGGCGGGCCTGAGAGCGCGCGGGTCATCGGAAGCGCGCCTTCCTTGCTCCCGCTCGCGTCGCCGCCGTCACGAGGCGCCGCCAAGACCTTCGTGGACGCAAACACCTTTGTTGCCCCCGATTTGGCGGGCAACACGGCTGTTTCGGGCCGCTCGACCTGACGGCTCGCTTCGCCATCTAGCGGTTCGTCGTCGTCGTCCTGCATACCACCAGGCGGCCCGGACATCACGAGCGTCTGGGCGCTCGGCGATGTACGGGTCGGCTCGACGAGCTCGCCGTTGGTTGAGAAGGCGAGTGTCTTTGTCACGCGTGGGTTTGCGTCAGCGTCGCTTCGACCTGACGGGCCGTCCGCATCGTCATCGCCTGGGCCTGTCATCGTTGGTTGCTAAACAGCGCAGCGTTCACCGGACCTCCTGCGTCCGCTAGCACCATGTCGTAGACCGCGACGTGCATGGCCTCGGTGGGGAAGATCTCGAGGGCTCCTTGGCGGGCTTCGTCGGTCTCAAGCTGAGATGCGATGAGCCCGTGGTACGTCTCGGCGGCCAACCGCTCGAGGTCACGAGCGAAGCGAAGGGTCGCGATCTTTCGATCCGCGTCGGGCAGCTTGGCGTCAAGGACGGCCTTGGGGATCGTCGGTGGCCCGACGGAGCTGTAGTCAGCAGGAGTGCCCCCGAACTGCCGCACCGCGGCCACGAGCGTGTCTCGGTGCTCCTTGTGGTGGCCCATGAACTGGCTCGCGACGCCCAGCACGGTCTTGTCAGAGGCGATAAACGGCAGGCCGGCCGCGGCCTCGTACGCCTTGATCGCCGTCTGCTCGAGCAGGATGCCCTTATTGATCAGCACGACATCGCGGGCGATGGCGTCCGCCTTGCTGGACTTCGAAGGCGTCGCGACATTCCCACCGCCGCTATTGTTCGCCTTGTTGGCGTCGCCGTCGCACGCTGCAATGAGCAGCGGGGTAGCGGCGATGAGTCCTGCGGATTGCCAGGCGCGGTGGAGCAGCGCGCGACGCGCCATAGGTGAGTCTGCTTTGGATCGGGTTGTCATCGGTAGGTCTCTTTGGTTGGTGAGGATGTTGGCCGCGAGGCCTGAGCGGATTACGGGCGAGTCACACGCGCGGATCACGAAAAGCCCACTCGGGCACGGATGCACCGGCGACTTTTGAGCACGACGTTCCCGTGATCAATCGAGGGTTCAGCAGGTCGATGAGGCGCGTTTGCTGCTTGGATCCCGTGTTGGTGCCTGTCCAGACCTGCGACATTTCGTTGTCAGCTAAGGTCAGCCAACCGACGCGAGGGGGATCGTCGCGGCTTTGCTATCGACGTTCGGCTACGCCGGGCCCTACACGATCACACGAACGCCAACACGCAGCTTCCACCGTCATCCTGTCTTCTGGAGCGCCGCAATGAGATGCTCGATGACCTCGCGGTCGCTTATTTGTGCCAAGCGGCGCGATGACTGGCCGGTTGCCTCCTTCCACTGCTCGAAGCGACGACGCTGGAGGTCAGGCGCAGATGCTCGGAGCTTCTTCAGCGTCTCTGAGACAGCGGTTGCCAGCGAAGGCGAGAGCGGCACGAGCAGCTGCTCAGCGAGCGCTAGCGCGATCAACTCGCTCGTATCGAGGGGCATCACCACGCTTGCGGCACCTGCGTCGGCCGTCCAGCGGCCGCGTACATTGACGACCGCAAACCCAGCGTCGCTTAGCGCGCGCAAGTCACGTCTAACCGTTCGCTCTCCGACATGGTCGCCAATGCGTTGATGGATCTGGGCGACCGTCAAGGTGCCGTCAGACGCTTGCAAGATCTTGAGGATCGTCCACTGACGCGAACTCTGGCGTCCCCGCCGAGGGGTTTTTTTGGCGGTCATCGAACGCTCGCAAGACGACCACGCTCGCACGTTGCTCCTGTCCGATGACAACCCGTCACCAGGACCGTGCAACAAGCTGTACAATCATCGCGCGCAGCGCCTTGCCTCGAGCCTCGAATCATAGCAACCTCAGCCAGTGGTTAGTGCATGAGATAACTCATTTCTCGAAAGTTACTACATGCTGTTTGCAAAGTTTGCAAAGAAAGTGGTGTCCTCTGGAACTCCAAACCCTGCTCGAAAAGCGCAATGAGCTGGGGTGGTCGCAAGCTCAAGTCGCCACCCACCTAGGCATTTCGTTGGTTTGGTATGGGAAGATTGAACGCGGGCTTGTCGTCCCATCCCAGAGGTTGGCGAAGGTTATCTCTGATTTCGTCAGTCTCGACCCCACGGTTCTACGAAGCCCGCAGCACGGCGAAGCGAGCTACATCGCAAGTCGATATGCTCGGTTCTCGTTTGACCTGGAGCGGATTCGACAGGAGGTGTTGCCGCCGGGCGTGACCGAGACAGGACGAAGCGCGCGGCGCCGCAAGCTCGTTCGCACCGGAGAGTCTGCTGCAAGCGAGCTGCTGCCCCGAAGCGTTGGCGCGGGGCTAGCGATCGACATCGAGCACCTCCTGTGCGACGCCGACATGCACGCCCGGCTTGGGATCTCGACGCTTAGGTTCGATCGGACCGACGATGGGCCCGCCGTCGTCTGTACGACCGACGAGGCTGGTTTGGCCCACCTCGATCTCCGCGCTGACATCTGGGAGGCGCGCCCGACACCAGACGCTCGCTTCGTCCTCGCAGGGGCCATTGGGTTTGCGACCCTGACTGAGCGACCAGAGGTCCTCGCAGGGACCCCCTACCCGGACGCGACGTCGGGGCGCAGTCGCTCCGACTATTGGACTTGGCAAGCCGCAATGGTCGCTGCAGGCTTCATCATGCCTACTGCAGGCATCCGCGCGTTCCTGTCCAGTTATGGCGAGACCCATGACGTCATCACGGCGGCGGAGCTCGGTCGGCACTTCCAAGCGCCTGACCTCTTAGCAGCCCAACGGATGACTGAAGTTCTTGTCGAGCTTTGCCGCTGACGTGACCGCTCAGCATTTCTTCTTGCCCCAGGTTTGCAAACCTGAGAGTAAGTAGTTTCAATCAAGAGTAGGAACACACTGATGATCGACACGATACGTCGCCAAGCGGTGCAACTCTTCGCAGCGAGTTGCTGGTTGCTAGGTTGTGTTGAGCCGAGCGAGTCGGTTAACGCCGACGTCGACACTGCAGCTGGCACGCCGAGCGCCGCGAGCGCTGCGTCTCAGGCATTGCTCACCAACATGACGGCAGAGACGCTGACAATCACGGTTGACTGGCGCGGGGAGCGGCCGACCGAAGCAACGCTCGACTTTGCCCGCGAGACCCTAGCGGACCTCGTCGCAGTCGGCGCGATCAACAAGCGCGGCAGCGTGACGCTGACCTTGGGCGGACCGCTCCCAGAGTCGACCGCCTCAGCGAGCTACACCACCAGCGAGCTGCAGGATACGCAGGCGATGTTGCGACAGGGAACCGCCGCATCCGGCGCGATCCATGTGCTTTGGACTGACGGGTCGTACAATGCACCAGGCGGAGACAACGTCTTGGGCTTCGCGTACGGCGAAAACTCGATCGTGATGCTCGAAGACAACCTCGCAAGGAACTGCCTCAGTCTCGATGGTCTGCTGCCGGCTTTGCTCAACAGCGGCTCCGCGTGTGACCTGCTCAAAGCGACGGTGCTCGTCCACGAGCTCGGGCATATCTTCGGACTGGTCAATCGCGGTGCGCCGATGGTGACGCCCCACGAAGACTCAGACCACCCCAAGCATGACATGGATAGCGATTGTCTGATGTACTGGCTGGTCGAGAGCGACGCGGCCGCTGGGGTCGCAGCGGACATTCTCAACGGGGGCGTTCGTGCTCCAGCCTTCTGCGATTCGTGCGTCGACGACATGCGTGCAGTGGCGGAACAGCTGTAGGCCAACCGCTCATCCCTTCGTCGCTGGCACCGGCTTTGCCCGAGCGGCCTTAGACGCATACATCGCTGCGTCTGCACGCTCGAGGACCTCGCGGAGGTCACAAGGTGCGACGGCCGTGGAGATGAGCGTGTAGCCCACAGATGCGCTCAGAATTGTCGTTGTGTCTGGCAACGGTACACCAGAGAGCGCGCTGGTCACTCGGCGGAGGATCGCGTGTGCGTGGTGCGCGGGGGCGTCGAGCGCGAAAGCAAACTCGTCGCCGCCAAACCGTGCGCATAGGTCGTCTTGCCGGAGCGCCTGGCGAAGAGTGTCAGCGACCGCGACAAGCGCTTGATCGCCGACGATGTGTCCCAGCCGATCGTTGACCGACTTAAAGTCGTCGACGTCGACAAACCCGACCGCGAGGGCCTCACGACGTACAGGCCGGCTTAGCAACCCGCTAAGCTGTCGCTCGAACTCTCGGCGCCGCAACAGGCCCGTGAGGTCGTCGACGCAGGCGAGCTTGTGGGCTCGACGCTCCGCCGTGACATCGCGCAGGACGGCGACCGATCCAACAAAGCCTCCCTCGCTGTCGAGCTGGCTCGTCGCCGAGAGCAGCACGTCGATGGTTGTGCCGTCCTTGCGAACGAACTCGTAGGCGACGTCGCGGCACTCGCCGGTCTCGAAGAAATCGACCAGCACACGGCGCGCGTGGTTCTTGCTGGCCTCCGTCAGGAACTCGGTCGACCGTCGGCCGATCACCTCATCGCGTTGGTACCCCAGGCGGGCTAGCCAGTCGTCCGTGACGGCTCTTAGCCGCCCGTGAGCGTCGATGCTATGCATCATCGCAGGCACCCGCTCAAACAGCGACATCGTGGTGTCGACCGCTGGAGCCTCGGCGACGACAGGCGCTTCGCACCTCGATGAGCGTGATGAAACCACGTACGACCTCCTCTTAACGCACCGCACAGACAGATCATCGGTCGGGCGCGCAAAACCTTGAGTTCATCTGCGGTGTCGACGAGCGCGTGAGCGGCACACGCCGAACCCGCCGTGTCCGCAGCCGCTCGTGGTCTCGAGCAGAACGAGCACTCCATCGTCGGCGACTATCGGTCGGTCGCGCATGAAAAATCCGGCGGAGAGGACTCCGCCGGATTCATCGCGTAGAGGAGGCCTACAGAGCGCCGAAGTTGCCGTAACCACCGACTGAGACGTGTCCGATGAGCTCGACAGCTGCCGTCTCGTTGGCCGCGGCTAGAGAGCTGAAGGCGTCGAGTGTGAGCGCTGTGTTCAGCTGGGTCTCCAGCTGAGCGTATGCGGCCACGATGGTCGAGACAGCTGTGTCGACGTCGGTCGCCGTTGCGCCAGCGACGGCAGCATCGACGGCCGTGTGGAACGCGGTTGCGGCGGTTGCGGCTGCCGTCAGACCAGCGTCGACCTCGGCTGCTGCGAGAAGATCGAGCGCGCCGTTACTGTTGATCAGGTCTCCCATGAGCGAGCCGGACGCGTCTGCCCCAACCATTGCGTCGGTAAAGACCTGGGCGCTCGACGCCACGTCGGCCATGCCCTCGGCGTCGATCATGGCATCATGGAACGTGTCGACAGCCGCACTGAGCTGAGTGGAGGCGTCTGACGATAGCGTCGACTCGCTCAGTCGCGCGCTATTCGCCGCGGCCAGAGCGCTTGAGCTTTCGATGTAGGCGCGCACGTTGCCGGCTGCGACGAGGTCGCTGTTGTTCGTCGCCATGGCCTCCAGAGCAGCTGAGAACGTCGTGGCGGCTGCTGCTTCGGCGTCCGCCATCTCCGAGCCGGAGACGCCTGACTCGGCCATGTGACTTGCGCGAACCGCGCTGTCAAAGGCGACGAACAGATCGCCCGCCGCGTCACGGTCTGCGTCGGTGAGCGCTGAGAGCTCTACCTCAAGGTTCGCTAGGGCCTCGGCACTGGCGCTGTTGAGGTCGCTGGTGGAGGTCGCGAGCAATCTCGCGTGGACCTCGGACGCCACCACGATCGCTGTGGCCAGCGAGTCGATGTCCGCCTCGCTGACAACCGCCGCGGCGACTGCTGCGTCGATGGTCGACTCGACGGCCGCGTGGTCGATCTCGTCAGTGGTCATGCCGCGGGCAACGAGCTCGGCGACAACGTCGACCTGAGTGGTGGTCTCATGGTCCATCGAGCGACGAGCGACGTAGTCGGTCTCGCTGTTGACGATAGCGTCTGCATCCACTGCGACACGGCCAATCGCACGGTCGCTCTCGCCGATCACTTGCACGAAAAGGTCGGTTGCGGCACTCACGTCCACATCGGTAATGCTGTAGGCCCGAGCGGCGCTGTCGACGGTGCCGGTCGCGAGCACGCTAAGCTCACCGTTGGACTGCAGCGAGACGAGCTCTGCCCGCACAGCACCCTCAAGGTCGATCGCGCTCGCACCGTCAATCGCTGCCTGGAGGCCCTGTTGCAGGCCAACGCCCGCTGAGATTGCGCCTGAGACCGTGATGCCAAGATCCACCACGATACCGGCAAACACATCGAGGTCGACCATCGAGCGCGCGTCGCCAGAGGCTTGCAGCACAAAGGCGCTTGCGAAGGCTCGAACGTCGCCGTCAAGCTCGCTGTCGAGGGCACTGGTGAATGCCGCCGAGGCCGCGGCCTCGAAGTCGACGAATGCCGACGCGATCGCGTCTACTTGCGTGGTGCTTGTGGTGGCGGTGTCGAGGCGGGTCTGTAGCTCAACGGCAGCATCTGCGGTGAGCGCGGCAGCGGCCGCGAGGTCAGCGTACACGGACGCGTCGACGTCCTGGCGCTCGTCGATGAAGAGCTTGAGGGTCGACTCGCCCGCAGCGTCGTCGTTGCCGAAGCCGCTGAGGCGGACGATGAGCTTGGCGTACGCGAGCTGGATGTCGTCGGCGCTGGTGCTCGTCGAGAGGTCGGTCATGAGGCCTGTGTAGGCCGTGTCGATGCTTGCCGACACGTTTGCCGATGCCGACGCGCGAGTTGCGGCTACGTGCTGGGCGGAGCGGTCGGCCATCGACGCGTTCAGCAGTGCGCTGGCGCTGGCGTGGGCTGCAGCGTCGTCGTCGCCGCCTTGGGCGATGACGGCTTTGAACGCGACGGCAGCTGCGGCTGCGGCGTCGGCTTGCACCGTGTGGTCGGCATCGGTCGCAGCTTCCACGTCGGCGTAGAGGCGCGTGTAGAAGTCGCTCCAGACGGTGGAGTTCGCGCTGACGGTGGCGTCCGCATCTACCTGCGCCATGAGCTCTGCATGTGCCGACTGCTTCGCGTGTCCGAGCTCGCGCGCCGTCAGCGTCGTCGATGCTCGGGCAAAGACCTCAAGCTCAGCGTCCGAAGCGGCTTGGGCGGCGTCGGACATGACCATCGTGTCGGACGTGGCCGCGACCTCGGCGGTGATGAGCGTCATGAGGCCGACCGAGTCAACGTCATCGGCGGGCTTGTCATCGCGGTTGGTGAGCTCCAATAACACGTCGAGCTCGGCACTGGTTTCCTGGGTGATTGCGCCGACCATCACCTCGCTGCGCGATGCGTTGCCGCTGGGAGCGATGGCGCCGCCTACAACCTCCCCAGAGGCGTCGAGGGCGAGCACGGCGAAGGTCTCGGCCCGCGGGGCGGTGTCGATGGAAAAGCTTCCGTCTTGGGCGATGTCCGTCGTCTCATGGACAGTGAGAGAACCATCGACGTTTATGCTGGCGACCGCGACCGAGCGCGTCTGCGTCCGCAGGTCAGACGAGGCCGTTGCGCTGAGGCCGGCGCTGACGCTCTGCGCCCCGGAGCTATCGGAGACAGCGCCGGAGACGACCGAAAGCTCAGCCGACGGTCCGTCGTCCGTCGGCCCGTCGTCGCAGGCGACTAGTCCTGGGACCACAGTGAACGCGAGGCCTAGGTAGAGGAGGGATCGGAGCGAAGTCCGAGAGAGGAATCGAGTCATGGTTGGAACTCCTGAGGGAAGATGAAGAAGGAGACGTGTGGCTCTTGAGCAAGTTGCGTGCCATCTCCGGACAGGGCTCTGAGCCCTCGTAGAAACGGTCCGCGAGCTCTCTCGCGCGTCAGGCGGTGGGGCGTTTTGTCCGTCGTCGGTCAGAGTGCCCCGCGCTCGACCGACGGGTCATCGAGACCTACGCGGTCTGCACCCGCTGGACCTCGCCAGATGCGTAGTGCACGACTAGATCTCGGTCGCACGTCGCGGCAACGCGCCGCGCCTCAGCGACGGCCTCGGCCTTGGTGTCGAAGAGACCGGCGAGCGGTGTGGCCTCGCGGCGGATGGCCCACCCGTCCGCAGATGGGATGACGTGGACCGCGTCGGGCATCGGCATCTCGGAGTAGAACTCCCACTTGCCGATGAGCTTTCCGTCGTTGCCGCGCACATAGAGTGCCGACCCCTTGGACCGGGCGAGCTCGCAGGCACGCTGGAGTGCTGGCTCGTAGTCGTTGAAGGTCATCGTCTCGTCGACGCCCTCGGCGGACACGGTCCAGCCGTCGAGACCGGCGGCGAGAAGGAGCGCGGCGCCAGGCCGGTCGCTATCGGAAGGCGTGTTGATGGGGTGTGGGGCGACAATGTCTTCGGTCGTGTGGAGTTGGGTGGTCATGGTGTGTTCCTTCTGGGTGTTGGGGGTTGAGGTCGTGAGGGTTGAGGTCGTGAGGGTTGAGCGAGCTAGGACGACGCGTTCGTTAGGCAGCGACCTCAAGCAGCTCGCGCAGCGACTGGATGGCCTCGCGGTCGCTCTTCACTTCCGCGAGCTGAGCGTGAAGCATGGCGTTCATCGGTGAGCCGGCCGTTTCGAGGAGGACCGACTTGTACGCGTCGATGATGGCGTCTTCGCCTCGGACCGCCTCTTCGACCACAGCAAGGTCGCCGTCGGACACGAAGCTCCGAAGCTTCAACCAGCCACGGTGCATCGCGCCCATGGATGTGCCCCCGTCGGCCGGTTCACGGTCGTTGAGGGCCACGATGCGCTGTAGCCCGCGGGCTTGATACGTGCGGTGGGTAGCCACGGCACGAAACGCGATGGATAGCTCGTCGCTGGAGACGTGGTTGGCCGCCTCACTGTAGCCGCGAGCGCTGTCGATGGTGAGGCGTGTGAGCTTCTGAAGCCCGGCGATGGTCTTGCCAGTGAGCTCGTTCTTGTCGTGTGGGATCGTCATCTCTAAGTCCTTTCTGAGTGAGAGTTGTGGGTCGCTCGGCAAGCGGCGACGCGTTGTGGAGGTCGGCGGGACCGCGTCGGGCGCATGAGGTCTCGCCGTGGCTCCTCGAACCGGGTATCAGCGTCGTGATCACACGACGGAGCGGCCTCGGATGGCGCGAGACACGAAGCTCAGCACCAACAACACCAAGAAGACGAAGAAGAGGACCTGCGAGACGCCGACCGCGCTCTCGGAGATCCCGCCGAACCCGAAGACTCCGGCGATAACCGCAACGATGAAAAAGACGAGGCTCCAGCCGAGCATGTTGATTCCTTTGAGGTTGTGCCACTGAGAATGCCGGCCACCTTGGTGGCATCCCGTCGTGGCGGGTTGATGGTGCCGTTGATGAGCAACAGTCGTGCCAAACTGCGAGCTTGGTCTTTGGACCCGCTCAGCGACGGGCTCCTCTGCTCCTGGACGTCGCTGCGAGCGGCGGACGCGCGGACGCTCAGCTGGGGCAAGGAGTCCACACTGCGGCAGTTCGCCCCATGCTGACGTGACGGTCGACAATGGGTCGATGACGTCCTACGGACAGACAGGAACGCGGAGGGGCCGATGAGACTGGTTGTAGAGATGACGCGGGAGGAGGTCGTTAGCGCTGTCGCAGCTTGGTTCCCATTTGAGCTGCGGCTATCGGACAATCATCCGGGCCGGACCCTCGAGCTGTCGACGCTGGATGAGCTGACGCTGGTAGAAGACGTTGGCGTCCGCTTGAGCTGCACAGGAGTGCTCACATGGCCGCTGCCGCTTTTGCCTGATACGTACCGGGTGGAGTGTGTGACCGTCTTGGTGCGCTTGGCGCTGATCCGGCGTGACTCCGGTGTGGCGCTGCAGACGACGATCTCTTTCGACGAGCTCTCCGTCGACCATCTGCCCGGACTCCTCGAGCACGGCGCCGCCAAGCTCATCTCCAAGGCGGTCAACGACGGTGCACAGAGCGCGGCCTGGTCGTTGACGGACACGCTGCGATTCCACGGCGACGTCAGCGATCGAGTGACGACGATGCGCTCGGCAGGCTTCGTGATTCCCACCGGCAAGCTTGAGATCACTGCCGAGAAGCTGCGACTGTCGGGGGACGGCGTGCTTTCATTCGTCCACGAGACCGCCTAGAGCACCGAGCGGGTGGGTACCATGCGCCTCCACGCGGTTTTGGACCGACGCTGGGCGACGCCCAACGACGGCCCAAGAGTGCGGCGAGGCGCATGAAAGGTGCCCGTTCGGCGAGGATGGACGCCGTCATCAGGTGCCTCTCGCTCGACGTGCTCGCGCGATCTATGCTGCCTGCATGTGTTTGGTTCTCCTTGCCCACCGCGTTCGCGCTGACGCCCCACTGGTCGTGCTCGCCAATCGTGACGAGTTCTACGAGCGCCCGACCGAGCCGCTGCATGAGTGGGCGGCGCCGGCGGGGCTCTTCGCAGGTCGAGATCTGCTTGCCAAGGGCACCTGGCAGGGACTTGGGCGCAACGGTCGCTTTGGGGCGCTCACCAACTTTCGGGCGCCGGAAGCGGTCCGGGGATCGGTCGCTTCGCGTGGCGACCTGATTCCCCACTGGATTGGCGGAAGCCAGAGCCCCGCTGAGTTCGGACGCTGGCTTGAGACCCACGTCGAACACTACAACCCCTTCAACCTGCTCTACGGCACCTGCGCGCCGTCTCAGCCCGCGGAACTCTGGTGTTTCGAGAGCACGATCGGTACCGCTCGTCCGCTGCCGCCCGGCGTGTATGGCCTCTGCAACGCGGTGCTCGACACGCCGTGGCCGAAGCTCGTGAGCGCCAAGGCGGAGTTTGCTGCCCTGCTCGCGACACCCGGGCTACCCACCCGCGACTCGCTCGGGTTGATGGCCGACCGCACCCCGGCAGCCGACAGCGAGCTCCCCGACACGGGCGTTGGGCTTGAGTGGGAGCGTGCGCTCTCGCCCGTCTTTGTCCAGACACCGACCTACGGCACCCGCGCAACCACGCTGACCACCGTGCTCGCAGGCGGCAACGCCCGCATCGACGAGCGGCGCTTCAACAGCCAGGGCTTCGTCGTGGGCACCGTCACAGCGCACGTTCGTTAGCAGCGCTGCGGCCGGCGGATCTGCAGCTGAGACGGGGGTCCAAGACGCGGTGCTAAGGCCTCGCGAGTGCCTCCTCGATGGTGGCCAGGATGAGATCGATGTCGAAGTCGCGCTTGGCGAGCAGGACGGTGCCGTCGCGGTCGACGACCACGTCGAGCGGGAAGGGGGCAATGGCGTCGCTCGAGGTGTAGGCGTCGTAGGTAAAGCGGTTGTCCATCAGGACCGGGAACGTCAGGCCGAGGGCGTCGACGTAGTCTTGCACGTACGCTTGGTCATTGCCGGTGAGGCCGCCGGGGTTGAGGCCCAAGACGACAACGCCTTGCTCACGAAGCGGCTCCCAGATGGTTTTTTGGATGTCTGGCAACTCCAGACCGCAGATCGGTCAGAAGGTGGAGAAGTACGCCAGCAGCGCCACTTGGCCGTCGGCCAGCGTCGCAAAGCTGCGTGGCTCGCCGGTCGCAATGTCCACAAACGTCCAGTCGTCGGGGATCTTGTCGCCGACGCCAATGCCGGGACCGTTGGCGCCGTCGAGCAGCTGGACTTGGACCAGCGGCTCATCAGGCTCGTTGGTGGCGAGGTCGAGGCGGCCGCGCATGGCGTCCGTGGCGGTGACCGTGAGCAGGGCCACCTCGCCAGGCGGGATGGTCAGGACGCTGTCGCTGACGCTGTAGCCGGCGCTGACCGAGGCTTCCACCACCAGCGGATGCCAGCCTTCGTTGCGCACCGTCAGGTCGCGGACGACGCCCGGCGAGGCAAAGATCAGCTCGTCGCGGTCGACACGAATGTCGGCTGGGGTTGAGCTAGGGTCGAGCTCGTAGGCCAGCAGCGCTGTCCACTCGCCGGCGAAGACCTGGTTGCCGGTGATGTCGGCGCTCAGAACGCGGCTGAACGAGTCGCCGGAGGGGACCGTCTCGGCCGCGAGCAAGAACGCGTTGGTTGGGTCGGTGATATCGAACACCCGGAGGTCGGTCCACGACGCAACGACGGCGTGGTTGCCGTCGACGTTGACGTCCATCGCGGTACCGGGCGTGTCCAGGACGTCGATGCGTGCAGGCGCGGTCGGGTCGCTGATGTCGAAGATCTCAAGGCCTGCGGCGCCAGTTGCCACGTAGGCATAGTCTCCAGCGGTCGCGAGTCGGGTGGGTGTGCCGACGCTGTCGGCTTGCCCTTTGATGGTCGGGCTGCGCGGATCGGTGAGATCCATGACGATGACACCGCCGTCGCTGGTCGCAACCAGGAGGTCGCCGGCGTCGCTGATGACAACGTCAAACGCATTGGCCGACAGCGGCACCGTCGCGATGACTCGGAGCGTGTCCTTGTCGGTGTCGATGACCTGGATGCCGCTGTGGTGAACGGCCGCGTAGAGCAGCCCGTTGTGGACGACGATGCCTTCGTACGACGCGGTGTCGGCAGCACCCGGTAGCGTGCTGATGACGTTGAGGTCGATGGACTGCCACTGCGGCGTGATCACGTCGACGCCGCCGTCGAAGCGAACCCACTTGATCCAGGGCGCCGGCTGGGTCTCGTCGCCGCGGTTGGTCACGAAGACGTCGAAGGTCTCGCTGGCGATGTTGGCCGGCAGCGTGCCGAAGGCGAGGTGCTGGCAGCGTGGGAACTGGGGGTGGGCGTTGCTGCCGAGCTGCCCCGAGTGAACGATGAAGCTCGGCGGCTCGCCGGGCGGCGTGTGATAGACCGACAGTCCCTTGGTGCCGGCGCAGTAGAGCACGTAGTCGTTGACGTGCAGGACCTCGACGGGCTCGTTGAAGCTGCTGCCGTCGAATGTGCCAACAAACGCGAGGTTGTCGCCGGTGCCTCGTGGCGTGACGCAGCGGTCGCTCCAGAAGACGCCACCGTCGTCGCAGTCGCCCGTGGGTTCCGTCACGTCCGGCGTCGGCGTGCCGATTGGGTCTTCCGGCTCCGATGCGCCGGGGTCCGACGCGCACCCAGCGGCGAAGAGCAACACAGCGGCTGACCCCAGCTGGCCGAACCTACGAAATCGATGCATCACGGCGTCCCTTGACAAATGGTTCGACTCGGGGTACGCCGGGCGACGAAAACAGCTACGTTCCATCTAGTGAACGCTCGGACGCAGCCGTCACGCGGCCAGCGTTGAGGGCGCTCATACCCAGCGGATGCTCTCCAGAGATGGCTCAGGTGTTGGACAACGTGCAGGGGGCGCATCGCCACTGACGACAAGGGGCAAACACATGGCACTCGCAGAGACTCGGACCGCGCGCGCACGCTCAACAGCTAGACCCAAAACAAGCGCTCTTTTCGAGCGAGGCGAACGCGATGTGCTTGCCAGCGGTGTCGGCCGAATGAAGGCCCTGCGAGCATCGTCGAGTTCGGGTGAGCGCAGCGAACGGACCGACGCCGCTGGCGAGTGCATCGCGAACGTCGCAGCCGGAAAGAGCGCTTATTTTGGGGCTTGGTGGTCGCGCCTACTGGCGATCGCCGTCTCGGCGTTCGTCGTGACCGCGTGCGGCAACCGGCATCTCGCTCGTGCGGACAAAAACTATCAGCGGGTTGTCGAGACTCCAGGCGCCAAGCAGGTTGGTGCCTACATCGAGGGAATCACCCATGGCCTTCGCCGTGGCGCGGCCCGGAACCCGGAGGAGCTTGCCGGGTTCGAGACGCACGGCCGGCAGGCGTTCGAGCAAGCGAAGTCGGTCATGGCGGTCGACCCCAGCTCACGGCCTCATCTGCTGGCGCTGCTGGGGCTGATGGAGGAGCAGTTCGACCGAGGGCAGCACGCGCTCGAGCTGTTGTGGGAGTCGCACCGTCTCAAGCCAAACATCTTGGCAAGCTCGCGGCTCGTCAGCCACCACTCCGCCAGCAATGACCAGGCGATGGTTCACACGCTCTGCCAAGCGACGACAATGGCTATCGCCGACCCGAGTGCGCGCTACGAGTTCATCGAGTTCTGCATGGCCAAGACCAACGCCATCAACGCAGAAGCGTCACTAGCGTGGGCGACCCCGGATATTTTGGCGTTCTACCGAGACGGTCGGCAGCAGCTCGCGCGCCAGGCAGCTCAGCGGGAACGTGCGAACAACGCGAGTCGCGCCTGCCAGAGCACCTGCGCTGAGCGCGCCAGCTATTGCCGAAGCCGATGCCACACAACGCACTGCGACGACCGCTGCATTGACGCCTACAACGCCTGCAACTCGCGGTGTTGGTAGGCGCAGGAGCGCTGCTAGAGTACTAAGCGGGTGGCTTGTCATGCGGCTCCCCGCACTTTTGGGCCGATGTTGGGCGTCGCTCCTTGGTTTTATGCCAATACGACTCGATCCAAGCCATCAGAACATCTGTCGCAGCGCGCTAGCAGCGTTCGGGGAAATGCGGATTCTGGGACGAAGTGAGGTGTGCCGCTGGGGTGACGACCGAAGGGAAACCGCGTCGGGACAAGGTGATCCTGAGATCGTCGGTCCAGTGGTGCACATCACGAAGTCATCAGATTTTGAATTTCCCCGAACGCTGCTAGCCTGCTGCCGGGTCTTCGACGTCGCGCGCGGCGCTCGGACGAGGTGGCGCTCGGTGAGGAGGTAGAAGCTCTTGGCGCCGTCTTCGA